>NZ_CP070502.1:0-309062 GCF_018309085.1 Sporosarcina sp. Marseille-Q4063
CTGAAGACTTGAATCAGAGCCTTATTATGATTATCGGTAAAATCTTCAAAATAGGTGACTGTTGTACCATCACAGCGTTGAAGAACATTAAAAGATGGGAAGTCTTGCTGAACGAAACACTGCTGTTCCTCTTCTTCTTTACTTGTATATTCTTTTTTTCTTTCTTTATCTTTTTCTTTTTTATCCCTAGACTCTTTCTCTCTTTCTCTTTCCTTCTTATCCCTAGACTCTTTATTCTTTTCACTCTTACTCATATACTCTCCCTCCTTTCGCAAGTTATTTACCAAATTTCATTGGTATATAGTATAAGTATGAATTTATAACTAACCTGAGATGGACAAACATCTATTTAAGTATAAATAATAGAAAATGGATAAATGTGAAAGTATGTCCATTTTCTTGACATACTTCTAAAAGTGACCAAAGCAGCCATCGAAACGACTAAAACCACCGACAAAGCGACTATACCAACTCTAGAAACGACTAAAACGCCGCTCCAACAATTCTTTAACCCCACAACATTTCAAAAGAAACTCTAAATAATTATCTGAATTAACTTGCAATTGGTATTACTACAATATATACTGACGTTAGAAAAGTGTTATACGAGTTAGTGTAGGTGCATACGATAATCGAAGGGGGGAATCTAGTTTGACGAGTATTCTTAATACTGCCGATGATGAACGATTAGCGGATTTTATGGCTCGAATTAAAGCGGATGAGAAAATAGAAGCCGATGACTGGATGCCGGATGAGTACAGATTGACGTTAATCAAGTTAATTTCCATGCATGGGATGAGTGAAATCATGGGGGCGCTTCCGGAAAAGGAATGGGTACCTAGAGCACCATCACTTATTCGGAAGTTAGGGATTATGGCAAAAGTTCAGGATGAAATGGGTCATGGTCAATTGCTGCTTCGAGTAACAGAAGATCTTCTCGCGCCCTATGGTAAAAATCGCGGAGATTTAATGCAGGATTTGTTTAACGGCGATTTAAAGTTTCATAATGTATTTCATATGGAAACAAAAACATGGGCGGATGCAGGGATTATCGGCTGGCTCGTGGACGGTGCAGCAATTATTACACAAACGGATATGCTGAGAGCTTCTTACGGACCGTACGCGAGGGCTTTGAAGCGTATTTGCGCTGAGGAAGTATTTCATGCACAACATGGGGAATCTATCATTCTCGCATTAGTAGAAGGGACTGCCGAGCAGAAAGAAATGATTCAAGAAGCCTTGAATCGCTGGTGGGAAGCATTATTAATGTTTTTTGGACCTGCGAGTAAAGAAACGACTGGCTCATCTAAACAAGATTTAACGATTAAATATAAAATACGCACCAAGACAAATGAAGAGTTCAGACAACTATTTTTCGATAAATACATCCCTCGAATTTTATCGCTTGGATTGACGATTCCAGATCCAACGATTCATTTTGACGTGAAAACTAACTTGTGGTCCTATCAACAACCTGATTGGAGCGAGTTTCTGAAAATAATCCGAAATAATGGACCTCGGTCCCGGGCCAGGCTCAATTTGCGTCGCACTTCTTATGAAAATAATGCGTGGGTGCGTGATGCGCTGAGAGCAACCGTCAGTTAACGAAAGGAGACAATCATAAATGGCTGAAGAGCAATCATTTTATCAGGAGTATGAAATCTTTAGCAAACGGACACATAGTTCACCGTTCCAATACCAGTTTAGCTTACTCGCGCCTAATGAAGATATGGCACTCGTTTTGGCACAAGAGAATTTTATGAGACGTGAAGCGGTCGTGGATATTTGGATTGTAAACCGAAAACACATCAGAAAAATGAATACCGATGAAAAATTATCACTCAGCCGTTTGGATAATAAAGATTACCGCATGACGAAAGGTTATGGCTATTTAAGAAAAAAGTGGCGTAAGTATGAACAAGAAATATTAGATGAAAAAGAAATACTGTCATGGGGAGGGAAAAGAAAATGAATAACGCTGAAACCATCATGAGTGCTGATTATAAAGAAGCATTAACGAGTCTTTTATTTCAGCTCGCTGACGATGATTTGATGTACGCTTTCCGCGGTTCAGAATGGCTTGGCCTTGCCCCGCATATAGAAGAAGATGTTGCTTCCTCCTCGATCAGTCAAGACAGCATGGGGCATGCAGCGATGTATTATCAACTGCTTGAAGAATTAGGCGCGGGAAATGCTGATGATTTAGCCCATTCACGCCCGTCGTGTGAAAGAAGAAACAGTATTTTAACTGAGCGTGTGAATGGTGAAGGCGTTTATATGGAAACTCCTTTATATGACTGGGCTTATGCTGTTGTAAGAAGTTATTTTTACACGCAAGCAAAAAAAGTGAAAGTCGATTCGCTTTGTAAAAGTTCATATGCGCCGCTTGCAGAAGTAGCGATAAAAGTGAGAATGGAACTTTATTATCACAGGCTTCACTGGGAAACATGGTTTAAACAGCTAATGGATTCAACGGATGTTGCAAAAACGAAGATGAATGATGCCATGACACTTGTTATGAATGACTTTGGGGATATGTTTTCATTCGGAACTACTAAACAATTAATTGAAAGACATAGTTTAATCGAATCCGAAGAGGTATTGCTAAAAAACTGGTCGGAAAGCCTTGAACCTATTTTTACTGCACTTCAAATGACTGTACCCGCAGTTCCAATCCCAAAGAAAAATGGTCGAAACGGAGAGCACACGAAAGATTTGGATCAAGCCCTTCGAACACTTTCGGAAGTATATATGATTGACCCTGTAGCGGTTTGGTGATCGGTATATGAAATGAGGCGGTTTTTATGGAAACTTCGATTAATATTTCAACCGAACGAGTTTTTGAAGTACTCATGCAAGTTAAAGACCCTGAAATTGATTCAGTCAGTATCGTTGACCTTGGAATGGTAGAAGAAGTCACGACGGATGGAAATCACGTTAAAGTTGTTTTACTTCCGACGTTTTTAGGTTGTCCTGCACTCGAAATTATTAAAAAGAATACATTGAATGCAGTGAAAGAACTATCGGAAGTGGGAAATGTAGAAGTTGAATTTGTTTTTAACCCACCATGGACGTCGGACCGTATTACGGCGCAAGGTCATGTGAATTTACGAGAATTTGGAATTTCGCCACCCCCAAGGCACTTCGAAGAAGATGGGTCATGGCATGTGGATTGTGCCTATTGCGGATCGACTTATGTGTCGATGGAAAATATTTTTGGACCTACCGCATGCAGAAGCATCCTCTATTGCAAGTCTTGTAAAAACGTTTTCGAGGCAATGAAACCTGTGTCTACACTAATGTGAGGAGAGATAAAATGGCTAAATTGATCGCGTTGTATAAACACCCTGAAAACAAAGAGGCATTTGACGAGCATTATTTCAATGTTCATGGTCCGTTAACAGAGAAAATTCCTGGGCTTCGTGAAATGAAAGTTACAAAAATGACGGGGTCTCCAATGGGCGGAGAGGGAAAATACTACCTGATGTGCGAAATGTTTTATGACGATATGGATGCACTTCAAAGCGGTATGCGTTCCCCGGAAGGAAAAGCATCAGGCAAAGACGTAATGGGATTTGCAGGTGATCTTGTCACGTTCATGATCGGTGAAGATGTAAAATGAATGAGTTTGAGTACATTGAAACTTCTATAGTCGATAATTTGGCAGTAATCGAACTCAATCGACCGCGGCAATTAAATTCATTGAACCGAAAAATGGTTAGCGAAATTGTCACAGCAATGGAAGGCTATGACCGTGATCATCATGTCCGAGTTATCGTGTTAACTGGAAAAGGGCGTGCTTTTTCGGCTGGAGCCGATATCGATGAAATGACTAGCGATAATCCGATTAGTTTGGAACTCTTGAATCAATTTGCAGATTGGGACCGTTTAGCATTAATTAAAAAGCCGATTATCGGTGCTGTAAAAGGGTTTGTATTTGGCGGTGGATTCGAGCTTGCGCTTTGTTGCGATTTATTAATATCGGCTAGCGGAACAGAGTTTGCATTTCCAGAAGTAGGTCTTGGAGTTATGCCGGGTGCAGGGGGGACACAAAGATTAACTAAACAGGTTGGCCGCACAAAGGCGTTGGAGTGGTTATGGACTGGCGAGCGGATTTCAGCTGAGATGGCTCTTGCGCATGGAATCATTAACAAAATCGTCACGCCTGAATTATTAATGGAGGAAACGATGAAGTTCGCAACAAAACTTGCAAAACAACCTCCGCTTTCTTTAAGGCTTATTAAAGACTCTGTCAATAAAGCAGTGGATTATCCATTATATGAAGGCATGCAATATGAACGGAAAAATTTCTATTTGTTGTTCGGGTCCGAAGATCAAAAAGAGGGCATGAATGCTTTTATTGAAAAGAGGATGCCGGACTATCACGGAAAATAAGGAGGCGTGAAATGTTTGAGACAATTCGTTATGACGTAACTGCTGGAGTCGCTTGGGTTTATTTAAATCGACCAGATAAGCTGAATGCTTTCATAGCGCAAATGAATCGAGAAATTAAAGATGCAGTTAAAAAATCTTCTTTTGACGATGAAGTTCGTTGCATTGTCATTACTGGAGAAGGACGCGCATTTTGTTCGGGTCAGGATTTATCGGAAGTCGACGAAAATATGGACCATGGGAAAGTGCTTAGAGATCATTACGGGCCGATGATCAAACAAATTCGCAACTGTGAAAAACCAATCATTGCTGCAGTCAACGGAGTAGCCGCCGGCGCTGGATTTAGTTTAGCGCTTGCTTGTGATTTTCGTTTAATTTCGGAAAAAGCTAGTTTCATTAATGCTTTCATCCATGTGGGACTCATTCCGGATTCGGGAAATCTTTACTTCTTATCACAGTTGGTGGGTCTTGCTAAAGCTGCAGAACTATCAATATTAGGCGAAAAAGTATCAGCTGATGATGCAGTGGCAATGGGATTGGCGACTCGAAAAATACCAATGGATACATGGGATGAA
Source organism: Sporosarcina sp. Marseille-Q4063 (assembly GCF_018309085.1). Lineage (GTDB taxonomy): Bacteria > Bacillota > Bacilli > Bacillales_A > Planococcaceae > Sporosarcina. The sequence goes on from NZ_CP070502.1 coordinate 4,968, forward strand.
GATGTAACTGAATTTGCCACCCGCCTTGCCGCTATGCCGACGAAAGCAATTGGAATCATTAAACGATCCCTAAAAGCAACGTCATCACTTTCTTTTGACGATTACTTGGAGCAAGAAGCGCAAGGGCAACGGCTAGCCGGTCTGACAAATGACCACCGAGAAGGCGTTAGCGCATTTATAGAAAAAAGAAAGCCTGTGTATTCAGGACAATAGGAGGTTCTCTAAATGACAAAAACTCAGGAACAAACAATTGAACAAGAGCCGATGAAGCGTGATTACTATAAACTTTTTATAAACGGTGAACAAGTTGACAGCGTAAATGGCGAGCGAACAAAAATCTATAATCCCGCAACAGGTAAATTGATTGCAGAGGTAGCCAAAGCGACAAAAGAAGATGCGGAAAAAGCAGTTAAAGCCGCGAGAAATGCATTTGATCATGGAAAGTGGAAACTAACGCCTCCTGGTCGACGCGCGCGCGTATTAAATAAAATAGCAGAAATTATGGGGAGTCGCTTTAAAGAACTTGTCGAACTTGAAATTTTAAATACGGGTAAGTCGTTAGCTGCTGCGAAAGGACAAATTGCACAAGCGATTGAAGATTTCGAGTTTTATGCGGGCGCTATTGTAGGGCACGGGGGAACTGTCAATAATGTTCCAGGTCAATTTCATAATTACACAGAAAAAGAACCGGTTGGCGTATGTGCACAAATAATTCCATGGAACTATCCATTAATGATGGCGGCCTGGAAAATTGCTCCGGCAATTGCAGCGGGTTGTTCAGTCGTGCTGAAGCCAGCATCCTTGACGCCATTGACTGCAATTGTTCTCGGCGAAATTTGTCATGAAGCGGGTGTCCCAGAAGGTGTCGTTAACGTTATTCCTGGGTCCGGTTCTGAAATTGGCAATTATTTAGTAGAACACGATCTTGTGAACAAAGTTGCCTTTACGGGTTCAACGCCAATCGGAAAAGATATTATGGGGAAAGCTTCCGCAACATTAAAGCGCGTAACGCTCGAGCTTGGAGGGAAGTCTCCAAATCTAGTGTTTGAAGATGCTGACATCCATGCAGCTGTTGATGGCTCCCTTTACGGCATCTATAACAATACGGGGCAGTCATGCGACGCTCGTTCGCGAATGTATATCCATGAAGACGTGTATGATGAGTTTATCGAAAAGTTCATTGCCAAGACAGAAAAGATTCAAATCGGTGATCCTTTTGACAAAGGAACGCATATGGGGGCAATCATCGATCAAACGCAGTTGGATACGATAAAAGAATATGTTCAATCCGCAATCGATGAAGGCGCAGAAATACTGACTGGCGGAAAAGTATTAAAACCAGAAGGCTTTGAGGACGGTTTTTGGTATGCGCCGACAGTAATCGGTAATGTCACGCAGGAGATGAAGGTTGTTCAGGAAGAAATATTTGGACCCGTTGTCGTCGTTTCAAAATTCGCAAACGAAAAAGAAGCCATCAAGTTAGCCAATGACTCTGATTACGGTCTCGCTTCCTCGATTTGGTCGACAAACGGTGCTCGTGCGACCCGCGTTGCCAATCAAATCCAGGCGGGAATCGTCATGATTAACTGTCCATTTTCCGCATTCCCAGGGACGCCGTTCGGTGGTTATAAACAATCCGGATTCGGTCGAGAGCTTTCAAAAGAAACACTGGATCTTTATTCTGAAACGAAGAGTATTATGTCGTATTTTGGAAGTCGTCCGATAAATCCATTCGGAATTGAATAGGTTAAATTCTTGAATCGCGGACAGGGAGCTTTAAATTTCCCTGTCCGAAATCATTTTACAATAAGGAGGCTGTCTTCATGATTAACCATATTGTTGTTGTCGGTTCCGGAGTGATGGGAAAAGGTATAGCCTATGTCGGGGCACTTGTAGGGTACTCAGTGACTATGGTGGATATCAATGAAGTTGCACTAAAAAATGCGAAAACAGATATTGACATGATGTTAGAAAAAGGCATATCGTATGGAAAAATAGCAAATGAAGATGTCGAAAATGTTCAACAAAACTTGAATTATGAACATGATCTAACGAAAGCGGCAGGTTCGGCAGACCTTATTATTGAAGCTGTTCCAGAGAATACATTGATAAAAAAACAAGTGTTTGAAATGATTGAGAAATATGCGCCGTATCATTGTTATTTCGCAACAAATACATCGACGATGAGCCCTACGGAAATTGCTTCATTTGCTAACCGGCCAGAAAAAACTATTGCGATGCACTTTTTTAATCCTGTACATAAAATGCCATTGGTAGAGATTGTTCGAGGATTAGAAACGAGTGAAGAAACTGTGCGAATCATTAAAGAAGTTGCAGAAAAGATGGGGAAAGAAACAGTTGTCATCAATGAGTTTCCAGGTTTTATTACAAGTCGGATTAGCGCCCTTGTCGGCAATGAAGCATTTTACATGTTGCAAGAAGGACTCGGTACGCCTGAGGAAATTGACAAAGCCGTAAAATTAGGGCTCAATTATCCGATGGGGCCATTCGAACTCGCAGATTTAGTCGGACTGGACACTAGATTGAATAACTTGAAATACTTACATGAGAAGCTTGGTGAAAAGTATCGGCCAGCGCCTCTTCTCGAGCAATATGTTCATGCGGGCCGGTTGGGAAGAAAAAGCGGGAAAGGTGTTTATGATTATACTTAATCAATGATTATTCACTGTGGACTGCTATACTTAAGTTGAATGGAAATTGGAAAGAGTGAACTAACTTGACAAATACAAGATCGATGATATTTACAATTTACGGAGATTATATCCGCCATTACGGAAATAAGATTTGGATTGGCAGCTTAATACATCTGATGAAAGAATTTGGCCATAATGAACAATCAGTACGCGTAGCTGTTTCAAGAATAATGAAGCAGGGGTGGCTTGAATCTGAAAAAGTCGGAAATAAAAGCTATTATTTTTTAACACCCCGCGGTGAAGCAAGAATCGAAGAGGCAGCTATTCGAATTTTCGCATTAAACCCGAAAAAATGGGACGGAAAATGGCGCATGCTCATGTACACGATTCCTGAAGAGAAAAGAAGGATTCGCGACGAACTTAGAAAAGAACTGATTTGGAGCGGGTTTGGAAGTATTGCAAATGGGTGCTGGATTTCACCGAATAACCTTGAAAAGGAAGTTCATTTGCTAATTAAAAATTACGATATTCAAGCTCATGTAGATTTTTTCGTGGCGGAATACCAAGGTCCGGAAAAAAACCGAACCCTTGTTGAAAAAGGATGGCCACTTCAGGAAATTGCAGAAAAACACCAACAATTCATTTCAACGTATAGTAAAAAGTTTATGGAGCATCAATCAATGATGGATAAAAATTTAATGTCGGATGCGGAATGCTTTGTTGCACGAACAATGCTTGTACACGAATACCGTAAATTTCTGTTTTTCGATCCCGGCCTTCCAAAAGAACTTTTACCGGAAGTGTGGAGCGGCAATGATGCAGCTAAGTTGTTTGAGAAATATTATAGGTTACTTGCACAGTCTGCAAGTCGTTTTTTTGAACATGTATTTCGAGAAGATAATGATATTCGGGAAAAAAATGAATTCTTTATTGATTAATAACGAGTTGAAACTGGGTGCATAATTGTATCCCGGTTTTTTTATACAACAAAACAATGACTTTTATTTCCCAAAACACGGAGTTTTCTAATTATTCATTGACTATCGTATTACGAATTGGTAATATTACGTTTTATAAGTGTTATACGATGCAGTGAGAGATTAGTAGATTTTTAACGCTTTCATGAAGGAGGTTTAGATTCATATAATTTATATAGGCGTCAAGTTATTCTTATTCTTTGCGAGGGGTGAATGAATGAAACCCGGTATGGAAGTTGGCATGGCAGAGACGTTGAAAATTATCGTTACAAAGGACATGTTTGCCGCATTTGAAGGTGAAGTGATACACACCGTCTATTCGACTGTTGCGATGACGTACCATATGGAATGGGTTTCACGGAAAATCATTCTTCCTTTTTTAGAAAGTCATGAAGAAGGAATGGGGGCGTCAGTGGATGTGAAACATATTTCGCCTTCATTATACGGCGCAGAGTTAACCTTGACAGCAACTATAACAGAGTTGCATGCCAATGAGGTTCTCACAGCAATAGACGTTTATAATAATTTCAGGTTAATCGGTAAGGGAAAAGTTAAACAGGTTATTTTGCCTAAAGATACAATCACTAAAATGTTTGAAGCTGTGTCGACATAAGATTTGTTAATGAGATGAAAGTCTCGAGGGGGCTTATTAGATGAAGTTTGTAGAAGAAACGGCAATAGCAAATAAGTTTAATCTTTTTGAACAGATGGCTGAACACGAACAAGTCGTATTCTGCAATGATCCGTCTACAGGTTTGCGGGCGATTATTGCTATCCACAATACAACGCTGGGGCCGGCCTTGGGGGGCTGTCGAATGCAACCTTATGAAAGTGTGGATGAAGCTTTGGAAGATGCGCTGCGGCTCTCAAAAGGCATGAGTTATAAATGTGCGGCGGCAGATGTGGATTTCGGCGGGGGGAAAGCGGTAATTATCGGCGACCCTAAAACAGATAAAAGTCCTGAATTATTTCGCGCATTTGGCCAATTCGTCGATTCGCTCGGTGGTAGATTTTACACCGGTACCGATATGGGGACGACGATGGATGATTTCATTCATGCGTTGAAAGAGACGAATTGCATTGTCGGCGTACCGGAGGCGTACGGGGGCGGCGGCGATTCATCAATACCGACCGCAGAAGGCGTTTTATATGGCATTAAAGCCACCAATAAAGTGCTGTTTGGAAAAGATGATTTAGGCGGCGTATCGTACGCTGTTCAAGGCTTGGGGAAAGTAGGGTTTAAAGTTGCATCAGGACTTCTAGAAGCCGGGGCTAAACTATTTGTAACGGATATAAACGAAGAAAGTCTGCGGGCAATAGAAAAATATGCAAGCGCTACACCCGGCACTGTCAAGATTGTCGCGAGTGAAGATATTTATTCGCAAGAAGCGGATGTATTTATCCCTTGCGCATTTGGCGGCGTGATTAATGACAATACAATCAATCAATTCAAAGTCAAAGCAATTGCAGGATCCGCAAATAATCAGCTACTCCATGAAAGTCACGGAAAAAAACTTAAAGAAAAAGGAATTTTACATGCTCCAGATTATATTATAAATTCAGGCGGATTAATCCAGGTGGCGGATGAACTTTATGGTGTAAACCATGAGCGGGTGTTGGCGAAAACAAAACACATCTATGATGCTATTTTAGAAGTATACAAGCTGGCTGAGGCCGACGGGGTATGCACGATGGAATCAGCGAATAAGATGTGCGAAAAGCGGATGGAGTCAAGAAGTAAACGTAACGGTTTTTACACGCCTTCAGTGAAACCTAAATGGGCAATCCGCAAATGATTGTGTCAGGAGGAATTTAGCATGGAAAAACATTATCCAATTAAAAGAATAATTGATAATGAAGGTTTTCTAATCGATTCATCCTTTGAAAGCCAGATAAACGAAAAGCTAGTAAAGGATTTTTATTATCATATGGTTCGAATTCGGACATTCGATAGAAAAGCGATTAACCTACAGCGTCAAGGTCGCCTGGGAACTTACGCGCCGTTTGAGGGACAAGAAGCCTCGCAAGTTGGTAGTAGTCTAGCGCTCGATTCAGGGGATTGGATATTTCCGACTTATCGGGATCACGGGGCGACATTAACGTTCGGTGCGGATATGGTAAGAACTTATTTGTATTGGAATGGACGTGTCGAAGGTTGTGTTCCACCAGAAGGAAGAAATATTTTTCCGCCGGCAGTACCGATTGCAACTCAAATCCCACATGCGGTTGGCGCGGCTTGGGCAGAAAAAATGAAAGGCACAAATCATGGTGCAATCACCTACTTCGGAGATGGTGCTACATCGGAAGGAGACTTCCATGAAGGTTTGAATTTTGCGAGCGTATTTAAAGTGCCTGTGGTCTTTTTCAATCAAAATAATGGTTATGCAATTTCGGTACCAATTGATCGGCAAATGAATTCAGCAACAATTGCGCAAAAGTCTGTTGCCTATGACATGCCCGGAGTTCGTATTGACGGAAATGATTGTTTTGCAGTTTATTTTGAAACCAAAAAGGCTTTTGAACATGCTAGAAGCGGCAATGGTCCCACTTTGATAGAGGCAGTTACTTGGCGGACCGGAGCTCATACGACAGCAGATGATCCAACGAAATATCGTTCTGAAGATGAGGGGAAAGATTTTGCAGACCCGATTGATCGCTTGGAAATGTTCATGAAAAATTCTGGCTATTGGGATGAAAACTGGGCTTCAGATACAAGAGAAAAGACGGATATTGAAATTGAAAAAGCGGTGGAAGCGATGGAAAATTATCCAACAGCCGAAGTGGAAGATCTTTTTAACAATGTTTTTGAGAACATGCCGACTCAACTCATTGAACAAAAAGACAAATATCTCGCACATTTGAGGAGGTTGTGAAAATGGCGATGGAACTAAAAGAATCATCATATTCAAAACAGACGACTAAACTAATGACAATGGTTCAAGCAATCAACGACGGTATGAGAACGATGCTTGAAGAAGATGAACGTACCCTTCTATTGGGTGAAGATATCGGTAAAAATGGAGGGGTTTTCCGCGCAACCGAAGGGCTATATGATGTATTCGGTGAAAGTCGTGTAATCGATACGCCGCTATCAGAAGCAGGGATTATTGGCACGTCAATCGGACTTGCAGTGAATGGATTTAGACCTGTTGCTGAAATACAATTTCTTGGATTTATATATCCTGCATATGAACAAATCATGACCCACGTTTCTCGGATAAGAATGCGAACGATGGGTCATTTTACTGTGCCAATGGTCATTCGTGCGCCTTATGGGGCTGGAATAAGAGCGCCAGATATCCATTCGGATAGTACTGAAGCGCTTTTCACGCATATGCCGGGCTTAAAAGTTGTTTGTCCATCAGGGCCATATGACGCGAAAGGGTTATTGATAGCCGCAATGGAAGATCCCGATCCAGTGCTCGTTTTGGAAAATATGAAAAGTTACCGAGCACAACGAGAAGACGTTCCAGTTGGCAAATATACTGTCGAAATTGGAAAAGGAAAGCGAGTGAGAGAAGGAACTGATATTACAATTATTGCTTGGGGAGCAATGATTGCTGTAGCCGAAAAGGCAGCTGGTTTCATGGAGGAAAATGGAGTTCTTTGTGAAGTTATTGACCTTAGAACGCTTTATCCGATAGACCGTGAGATTATTGCCGAGTCCGTTCAAAAAACTACGAGAGCAGTTATTGTACATGAAGCCCATTCAACAGGGGGCCTTGGTAACGATATTGTTTCCATCATTAATGATACATCTTTTCTTTATTTGCGGGCACCGATTGAACGCGTGACAGGTTTCGATGTTCCAGTTCCGCTTTTTGCGTTAGAAGATCACTATTCGCCGACAGTTGAACGAGTAGTTGAAGGTATCGAAAAGGTAATGGAGTTTTAAGGGGGGAATGATGTGCTAGAAGTGAAATTGCATGATATCGGTGAAGGTATGACTGAAGGAGAGATTGTTAATTATTTTGTGGAAGTTGGAGATCAGGTCAGTACCGATCAACCGCTAGTCGAAGTGCTGACGGACAAAATGACAGCTGAACTTCCTTCGCCCTGCACGGGAACAGTACGAAAAATAATTGTAAAGCCCGGTGAAACTGTTCAAGTAGGCACAAGTCTGATCATTATAGAGGCAGATAAGGAACATCAAATAATCAGTGAAACAATAACTTCAAACAACCCAGTTGCAGCGACAATGGACAAAGGAATTGAACGAATCGTCAACCCTTTTAAGAGAGTTCTCGCAGCGCCATATACACGTAAAATCGCGCGAGATAACAATATCGATATTGCGGAAGTCCCCGCGGCGGATCCGTCCGGCAGAGTTACAGAAGAAGATGTATATCGGTATATAAAAAAGAGTCAGGAAATCAATGAGTTAGACGAACAGCCAGTGAAGTTTAAAGAACAAACTCCAGATGAAATTCCGTTTCGAGGAATCCGCAAAGAAATCGCTAAAAAAATGATGAAATCTCTTTTCACTATTCCACATGTAACCCATTTCGATGAAGTGAATATGACAAAGTTATTTGAGATACGTGAAGAGATGAATAAAGCAGGAAATGCAGTTTCGGTTCCCGCTTTTTTTATCAAAGCACTAACGATTTCATTGAAAGAATTCCCGATTTTTAATGCCGAGCTTGATGAAGAAAATGATCGGATATTGCTAAAGAAGAGTTACCATATCGGATTTGCAACCGAAACAAAAAATGGACTTTTAGTTCCTGTTATTCACGATGCAGATAAAAAATCGATCAAAGAAATTCATCATGATTTAATCGAGTTAACCGAAAAGGCCGTCACTGGAAAGCTATCACTTGCCGAAATGCAAAATAGTACATTTTCCATGAGCAATGTTGGTCCGCTTGGAAGTACTGGAGCCACACCGATCATCAACTACCCCGAAACCGCATTAATCGCATTTCATAAAACAAAAAAACGGCCAATTGTAAATGATCAGGATGAGATTGTTATCGGGCATGTCATGACGCTTTCCATGTCTTTTGACCATCGTGTCGCAGATGGTTCGACTGCTGTTTCTTTTACGAACCGATTTATTAATCTAATTGAACATCCATATCAATTAATTTTGGAGATGGTTTAAATGGTTGTCGGTGAAATCAGTCAAGAGAGAGATCTCGTTATTATTGGCGGGGGGCCAGGCGGTTATTCGGCAGCAATACGCGCCGCGCAACTCGGTCTGTCAGTGACTTTGATTGAACAAGGACATATAGGCGGCGTTTGTTTGAATGAAGGATGCATCCCTTCAAAAGTTTTTACGCACGCTGCAGCTAAACTAGTGGAAAAACCTCATTTACAAGATTTAGGGATTTCCGGAAGCGAAGGAAAATTTGATATAAAGCAACTTCTCGCTTATAAAACGAAAGTAATTAAAAGACTGAGGTCAGGTATAGAAAATTTATGCAAAGAAAATAAAATTGAACTGATAAACGGAAAAGCAACATTTTTAGATATAAATCGAATTGGTGTCGAAAATGGGCATCAGTTCGATATTTTCACTTGTAAAAATACAATCATCGCAACAGGAAGTTCACCTATTATGCCTTTGGAATTGAAAACAATCTCTGGCAGAATTTTATTGGCTCATGAAATATTTAACCTTCAGGAAATCCCGACCGATTTACTAATCATGGGAAATGACTATATCTCCATGGAAGTTGCTTCTTGTTATGCGGCATTGGGTTCAAATGTAACAATTATTCTCGACAATCAACTAGGGTTGCCATTCGATGAATCCATAAAGAAAGAATTACTGCGATTATTCAAGAAAAGAAAAATCCGAGTGATTAATAAAGAAAAATTATTGTCAACTAATGAAAAGGAAGACGGAATAACGCTTACAATACAAACTGATAAAAATAGAGAAGAGACATTCCATGGTTCATTTCTGTTCGTTTCAGGTACAAAAATACCAAATGTTGAAACCATTGGTATCGAACGTTTTGGAATTCAACAGACAGATCAAGGCTTCATTAAAGTCGATGGAAATATGGAATCATCAATCAATTCGATTTACGCAATCGGAGATGTAACAGAAGGACCTGCGCTTGCTGTGAAGGCTATTAAGCAAGGGAAGGCGGCAGTTGAAGCGATTTCAGGGGGGAAGCCAGAAGTCGATCTTACTTTTCTACCTGTAATTGTCCATACAATCCCGCCAATTGCTTCGGTAGGATTAACTGAGCAAGATATATCAGAACTTGGATTAGATGCACGCATTAGCCAGTTTCCTATGCGGAGCAATGGTTATGCGGCAATAACAGCTGATGTGGATGGCTTTATAAAAGTTATTTCGGATTCAACTACAAGTATTATACTTGGGATTCATATGATTGGAGAAGGGGCTGTTGAACTGTCGACTTCTTTTGTGCAATTAATGGAAATGGCCGCAAAAGAAGAAGATATAAAATTCCCTTCTTATGCACATCCGGGGATTGGAGAGGGTGTGCTTGAAGCGGTCGAGGGATTGGTCGGACAGGCGATTCATAGTGTTCTAACAAAATAAGAATGTAATTTTTTTGAATATGTATTTATGCGGAAGATTTCAATAAAACAGCAGATGTAAGCGCTTAAACCAATGGAATATTCAAAATGTTATTGACTATCTACTAAAGCCGGTGTAGCATTAAGAAAATTTCACATTTTGAATATAGTGAATAAGGGGGAAAATTAATGAAGAATAATTGGAAAAAGATGATGGTTGCGCTTTTCAGTGTTGTGCTTATACTTTCAGCATGTGGGGAAGGTGAAAAAGCGGGGGAAGGCGAGAAAACAGGGTCTGACTCGAAAAAATATAAAATAGGTGTGACTCAAATTCTAGAACACCCATCACTAAATGCAGCATTTGAAGGCTTTAAAGAAGCATTAGAGGATGCAGGACTTGATGTAGAGTATGATGTGCAGAACGCTCAAAATGATATGGGTAATAATACTACCATCGCGACAAATCTTGTGAACTCTGATGTAGATTTAATCTTCGCGAACTCAACTCCTAGTGCACAAGCAGTAGTAGGGGCGACAAAGGATATTCCGGTTGTATTCACATCTGTTACGGATGCAGTAAGTGCTGAATTAATTGAATCTATGGAAAATCCGGGAGGCAATATAACAGGCACGATTGATTTGCATCCAGATGCAATTCCAAATACCATGAAATTTATGAAAGACGAATTAGGCGCGAAAAACATCGGAATGGTGTTTAATGCCGGAGAACAAAACTCGAGAGCCCAAGTGGATTCTGTTAAAGAAATGCTGGAAGAGATGGATATGAAAGTTGTTGAAGCATCTGTATCAACTTCAGCTGAAGTAAAACAAGCTGCGGAATCATTAGTAGGTCAAGTAGATGCATTTTATATTATTACAGATAACACAGTTGTTTCCGCACTTGAATCAGTGATTTCAGTTGCTGAAGATAATGAAATTCCAATGATGGTTGCCGAATTTGATTCCGTTAAGCGTGGGGGATTAGGCGCATATGGATTTGAATACCATGATATCGGTTATGAAGCAGGTGAAATGGCTGTTAAGATTTTAAAAGATGGAACTAAACCAGCAGATATACCAGCACAATACCCGCAGAATTTAATGTTCGTTGTAAATAAAGACGCGGCAGACAAAATGGGCGTTACAATTAAAGATGAGTGGAAAGCAGAACTTACTGAATAAATAGGAGATGATTCTAAATGTTTGCTGCACTATTCGGCTCTGTTGAGCAAGGAATCATCTATGCAATAATGGCACTCGGAGTGTATTTATCATTCCGAGTGTTGGATTTTCCGGATTTAACGGTTGATGGAAGTTTTGTAACGGGAGCGGCAGTAGCCGCTACGATGATTCTCTTCGGATATGATCCGATGCTGGCTACCGCGGTAGCTTTACTAATTGGGTTTCTTGCCGGTTGTATCACCGGGCTTTTGCATACAAAAGGTAAAATTAACCCGCTTCTTTCTGGAATATTAATGATGATCGCTTTATATTCGATAAATCTAAGGATAATGGGTACGACTTCAACCAGTTCTGTTAGCCGTTCAAATATCCCATTATTAAATGAATCAACGTTATTTAGTAAGTTTCGTGAATTTTGGAGCGCGCTCGGTATTGATGATAGCATCAATGGTTTTTTCAAAATGATTGGCATCCAATATTTACCGGGAACATGGGGAACATTGTTTCTTATGCTCATTATTACGATCATTATAAAATTCATCGTTGATTGGTTCCTGCAAACAGAAGTTGGACTTGCGATAAGGGCAACTGGTGATAATAAAAGAATGATTAGAAGTCTTTCCGCTAATACGGATACACTTGTTATTATAGGTCTTGGCGTTTCTAATGCGCTCGTTGCTTTCTCAGGTGCATTAATTGCTCAATATGGAAAGTTTGCCGACGCTGCAATGGGAATTGGAATGATTATAGCGGGATTAGCTTCAGTCATAATTGGCGAGGCAATATTTGGAACAAAAACGATTATGCGAACAACATTGGCAATTATTGTTGGTGCGGTGATATACAGAATTGTGCTGGCACTTGCGTTTAGAATTAAATTTTTCGATCCGGGAGATTTAAAAGTAATTACCGCAGTTATCGTAATAGGCGCACTAGTTATTCCGCAGTTTGTTGAAAAAAGGCGAGAAAGAGCTAGAAAGGCGAAACGTCATCATGAACGTGTAGTCGAGTTAGCGTCGACAAAGGAGGGAACTGCCGTTGCTGAAACTCCAACAAATCAATAAAATTTTTAATGAAGCTACTTTGGATGAAAAAGTTGCTTTGGATGAAGTTAATCTTGAGTTGAAATCAGGAGATTTCGTAACTGTGATTGGAAGTAACGGTGCTGGGAAATCGACAATGCTAAATATGATTTCCGGAGCGCTTTCTCCCGATTTCGGCGAAATTATGGTTGAGGATAAAAATGTAACTAAGTTACCTGAATATAAACGGTCTCAGATGATTGGAAGAGTATTCCAAGACCCGATGGCTGGAACCGCGCCTTTAATGACTATTGAAGAGAATTTGGCGATGGCTTATTCAAGGGACAAAAAACGTGGATTTAAAAGAGGCGTGGATAAGAAGCGCAGGGAACTGTTCAAGGAAGCACTCGAAACGCTACACTTGAATCTTGAAAATCGGCTCAACGCGAAAGTCGGAACGCTATCTGGCGGTGAGCGGCAAGCTCTTTCGCTATTAATGGCTACATTTACGCAACCTTCTATTTTACTTCTTGATGAACACACGGCGGCACTCGATCCATCGCGTGCGGAGTTAATTACGAATATTACTAAGCAACTTGTTGAAAAGGATCAATTAACGACGTTGATGGTAACGCATAATATGCAACAAGCATTAGATCTTGGGAATCGACTCATTATGATGGATAAAGGTCAGATCATTTTAGAAGTGGAAGCCGAAGAAAAGAAGGATTTGACAATCGTAAAGTTAATGGATGAATTCCAACGTATTCGCGGGGAGAAATTAACGAGCGATAAAGCTTTATTAAGTTTTTAATATATAGTTTGTAATACTAAACACATAATACGATAGACCACACTTAAGGAAAGCATTGAAGCGAATACTCTTCGCTTCAATGCTTTCTTTTATTAATAGTAGAATCAAAAAGATTTCTTCTAATCAAAAATACTGTTTTTCAAATTTTAATCCTACTTTTACTTTGTTTGAAAACGCTTACGAAAATTGTTGAAATAGTATTGACTTTATTTCTATCTCCGTTTAATATTCATATAACGACTATTAAGCGACATTTACTAATTATCAGAAAGATTTTAAGCCGGGGGGGATAATAATGGAACAAAACAAAAAGAAACAGTTAAGCTTTTTGATGGCACTACTTCCGTTAGTAGTAATGATTGTTGTCATGATTTTTACAGTTGTAAAATTGGAACAAGGACCCCATATTCCGTTAATCGTAGGAACGACAACCGCAGCTTTGGTTGCTTGGAGAGCGGGATACTCATGGAAACAGATTGAGGAAATGATGTACAAAGGAATCCGTCTGGCACTTCCTGCGGTCGTGATAATTATATTGGTTGGATTAACGATTGGTTCTTGGATGGGCGGCGGAATTGTCGCGACAATGATTTATTACGGCTTACAAATTATTACGCCTTCATGGTTTCTCGTTGCAATATGTCTCATATGTTCAATCGTTTCGTTAGCAATCGGTAGTTCTTGGTCAACAATGGGGACGATTGGTGTTGCTGGAATGGGAATTGGGTTAAGCATGGGAATTCCGGCGGGTATGATTGCGGGTGCAATTATCTCAGGTGCATATTTTGGGGATAAAATGTCACCATTATCTGATACAACAAACTTGGCAGCTGGACTGACAGGTACGGATTTGTTTGACCATATTAAACATATGTTATATACGACAGTTCCTGGACTAGCGATTGCACTCGCTATATATGCTTATTTAGGTAATCGATTTGCAACTAATCAGATTGAAGCTGTTGAAATTATTCAGACTGCCAAAGTGTTACAAGAAAGTTTTCTTATTACGCCTTGGTTATTGCTAGTTCCATTAGCGGTCATCGTATTAGTCGCAACGAAAGTACCGGCAATCCCTGCACTTATAATCGGGATTTTACTTGGATTCCTTGCACAAATCGGCGTACAGGGAGGTTCATTAGTTGGTGCTATTGAAGCTTTGCAAAGCGGATTTACAATTGCGACGGGTAATGAAATGGTTGATGCTCTTTTTAACGGCGGTGGATTGGATTCAATGATGTATACCGTTTCCATGACAATAGTTGCGATGACTTTTGGAGGGATATTGGAGTTCTCTGGAATGCTCAAAACATTAATGACTCAGCTGTTAAAAGTAGTTAAGTCATCAGCTTCATTACTCATATCAACTATAGGGGCTTGTTTTTTAACAAATGCTTCATGTGCGGAGCAGTATATTTCAATTGTCGTGCCGTCACGGATGTTCAGCAAAGCCTATAAGGAAAAAGGATTACATTCGAAAAATCTATCTCGAGCACTTGAAGATGGTGGAACCCTCACTTCGGTATTCATCCCTTGGAATACATGCGGAGTGTTTATCTTTGGGACATTAGGCGTTAGTGTTGTGCAATATGGTCCGTATGCAATATTGAATTTAGTCATTCCATTTATTTCAATTCTATACGCGGTTACAGGATTTACTATTGTTAAGTTAACTGAGCAGGAAAAGGCAGAGCAGCTCGAACTAGAAAAAGAAGAAAAAGGACAAGAAGAAGTAGGTTTTGGGATAAATTAGGAGGGGTGAGGGACGAAACAAATTGTTTAATAACTGAAGGAAAGTCCACAATAAAGTGTGCTTTCCTTTTTTTAATAATAAGTAGCGAAATTAAACTCGTAAAGAGCACGTGGTCTACCTTGTTTATAAGTCATTTCCTCCCCAACAATTTTCACATAGTTAAATTGTGTAAGCTTTTGAAGTATTCGTTCCGCGGTTCTGCGCGTGACATTAAAATTAAGTGCCAGATCATTAGCTGTAAATTGTTTTGATTGACGTATTTGACTAAAAACGAGCAATTTTGAAATGTTAGCAGGACTTAATTTTGTTTTTTCGGCCATTTCGACTAAAGCAGGCTCGTATATTTTCATTTCAATTATTGCATTTGATTGTGGGAATGGACCATGTAAACCTTTGTCTCTATCCAATATGTAAAATGAATGGACCTTTTTATTGTCAACGAGCTCTAATGCAAAATGGGCGTTTTCAGTTGCATCAACAATTGTTTCACCGCTACCAAATGACATTTCACCTATGTTTTCAAGTTTCTGAAACAACGAAAGAAATTCATTATTTTTTAATGAGGATTCAATATTTCCCATCGTTGTAAACAGAGTATATTCTCCATCAAGTTGACTCCAATATGCTTGCATAATAGATGCCATTTTTTCAATGATTGGTTCAAGATTAGCCCTATTGTTTGTTCTTTTTATAAGTCCAACAGCTATTTGGGCGGATATACTTTTTTGCAAAATAGCTTCCTGTTTAATAAGTTCCATACTTCGTAATATCGAAGTTTCTGGGTCAATCATTTTAAAAGAAGGAATATTTTGTTGTTGAAGCTGATCATAAACAGCATGGACACTTGTAATTGCTATATCTGTTTTCTTAAGCAATGATAATTGCTTGTGAAAAGTGGCAATATCCCGTACCGATTCTTCATCTTGTAATATGTGGACGAATGGAAGTTCAATCATTTGATTCAAATCATTTATTACATGATTGACATGTGATTTTTCACGAACATCGATTGATATTCGGTTTAACTCTAGCTGTTTTTGTGCAGACAAATAAAGTAAAGTAATTGCAACGGCTGTTTCATCTTGCTTTAAGTATAGTGATGGAATAGGAATATCTAGTAGTACTTTCTTTGAATAAAAGAATGGAAGTGAACCTGAAAATAGGATTGCATCACAAGGCTTTAATGCCCGAATTAAATTAGGAGCTTCTTGTGGTTCATTATAGTGATACGAAGTCAGTTCGATATCTTTTCGATTGATTACGAGTTGTTCTGTACGGTGACAAAAATCAGCAGATCCTATAATTGCAATTTTAACTTTCACAATGCGCAACCCCTTTAAATAGCGACTATTTAACGACAATGATACAATGAATTATAGAAATTGCCAATAGAAAGGATTATGAATTATGAAAATATCTCAAATTGAAATTTATGCAATCCATCTACCTCTTGATGAACCATTTGTTATTAGCTATGCTACGTACGATTATATGCCGTCAATTATTGTTAAATTAACGACAGATTCTGGTCTTGTAGGATATGGTGAAGGTGTTGCAGATGAACATGTAACAGGAGAAAGTTGGGAAAGTACATTTGCAATTTTAAAAAATACAATTGCGTCGAAACTTATCGGTGAAAATCCAAAAAATATGGAACGAATCCATGACATTATGGATCGGGCGATTTATGGTGTACCAACTGCAAAAGCAGCAATTGATATTGCTTGTTATGATGTAGTAGGGAAAGCGCTAGGCGTTCCGGTTTATGATTTAATAGGAGGCAGGTTTCATAAAGAATTTCCACTCACGCATGTATTAAGCATTGATTCTCCTGAAAATATGGCTGACGAAGCAGAAGAACGAGTAGCAGCGGGTTATCGTTCCATGAAAATGAAAGTCGGAACGAATGTTGCTGACGATGTACCCCGCATCATTGCTGTGCGCGAACGCGTTGGAGAGGATATTGCGATTCGAGTGGATGTGAACCAAGGGTGGAAAAATAGCGCGAACACGCTTCAAGGACTTCAGAAGTTAGAGTCCAGTGGATTGGATTGGTTAGAGCAACCCGTTCTTGCTGATGATATCGATGGAATGGTAGAAGTGAAAGCAAAATCATCCACCCCGACGATGATTGATGAAGGACTGCGCGGAGTCAATGAAATGAGAGAAATTATTGCAAAACGTGCTGCCAATAAAGTCAATATAAAGCTAATGAAGTGCGGAGGGATTTACCCTGCTACAAAGCTCGCCCATATGGCGGAAATGGCTGGAATCGAGTGTCAGATAGGGTCGATGGTCGAATCGTCAATTGGATCAGCAGCTGGATTCCACGTAGCCTTCTCTAAAAAGATGTTTACAAGTGTTGAATTAACAGGTCCATTGAAGTTTAGTAAAGATGTCGGTAATTTACACTATGACGTTCCATTTATTCGGTTAAATGAAAAAGCTGGATTGGGAATCGATGTTGATGAACAAGTTTTAAAAGAACTGACAGTGTTCTCAGAGAAGGTAGTCGGATGATTAAGCAATTATTATTGAAAAATGGAAAAGAAATTGAGATAAGGCATTTATCGGTGAAGAATTTAAACGAAATCCTTTTATTGCAAAGTAAGGTTATCGACGCTCTGACAACCGACTCTTTTTTGCAGCCATTGTCGAAAGAAGAGTTTTTTACTATTTTAAATGGCAAAGGAAAAATGATTGGCGCTTATTTAAACGACAAGCTCATTGCATTTCGCGCCATGTTGGAGCCCGAATTGGATGATGAACATTTAGGGAAAGACGCCGGGTTGCCTGAAAGTGAATGGGCACAAGTATTGTACTCAGAAATAACGAATGTTGATCCGGAATTCCGTGGCAATAATTTACAAGTATTACTTGGAGAAATTATTTTGGATGAAGTGGATAAGATTCGATACCGTTACATTTGCACAACAGTCGCCCCGTTTAATATCGCGAGTCTGAAAGATAAATTTGCACATGGATTACAAATCGTGTCGCTTAAAAAGAAATATGGAAATATGCTTAGGTATATTTTAATGAAGGATTTATCGTTAGATACAACTGTGACAACTCCATTGGAAAGTCGGTATATACCGATGGCGAATACAGAGGAACAGCAGCAATTACTTGGAAATGGATGGATCGGGACTCATATAGAAAAGAGAAACGATAATTGGTATGTACGATATGAGAAGACAGAAAGCTGAATAATTCTTAACATTTATAACATCTTGCCGAATTAGTATTAAGGCGAGATGTTTTTTTATAACTATGAATATAGTGGAATCCTAGTAAATAGCTCCCAGTCGAAATTATTCTATTGAATAGGTTGGCCTATTCATATATAATTAATACCACTATCCTGACTTTTCTGATGATTAGGCATATTCTGGGTGGTGGGAAAACAAATAATGGGGGGAATGGCTTTGAAGAAAGTTACAGGCTTATTTTCAGTAGCACTACTATTCATTTGTATCAGCATTATCTTGGTTGGATGTGGGACGAGTTCTGATAAGACTGATACAGATTCGTCTAATGCAGGAGATGGGGGCAAGAAAAAGTTTATTGTCGGAACTGATGCTACGTATGCTCCAATGGAGTATATGGACGAGAAAGGTAATATCGTCGGTATCGATATTGATATTGTGAATGCGATTGCTGAGGAGTTAGGAATTGAGGTCGAATATAAAAACTATGGTTGGGAAGCACTACTTCCATCTGCAGTCGACAATGGGGAAGTAGATTTCGCAGTTTCTTCGATTACGATTACTGACAAGCGAAAAAAACAACTCGATTTTACTGAACCTTACTTTAAAGCGAATCAACTAATCCTTGTTCCAGAAGACTCGGAGGTAACTAAATTTGAAGATTTAAAAGATAAGAAAGTGTCTGCTCAAATTAATACAACAGGTCATATCGTTGTAGGAGAATTACTTGGAGAAACAAATAAAAACATTGTTGCCACTGAAACAATGCCGTTTGCGATAATGGAAATGATAAACGGAAATGCTGATGCAACAGTTGGAGATAATGCAGTTATCATTGATTACCAGAAAAATAATCCTAAAGTTAAAGTGAAAACGGTAGAAGATTCCACTTTTGAAATCGAGTATTATGGTCTAGCAGTTAAAAAGGGAAATAAAGAAGTTGTTGATTTATTGAATGAAGGAATCAAGAAGATAAAAGAAAATGGAAAATTGAAGGAAATCACAGGTTTTGATATAGATTAATAAATACTACTTGGTTTGTTCTTCAACAAGATCTATACATGAACTTGGAGGGTGGTTACAATCGATTTCCTAGATATACGTTTTGACGTGATTTGGAACTACCGGGAACTGTTTATTCGTGGAATTGGTGTCACTTTATCACTCACTTTGGTCGGTTATATTGGTGGGTTTATATTGGGATTATTTGTAGGATTAGGAAAAATGTCTAAAAAGAAGTGGGTTTATTATCCGGCTAAGTTCTATGTTGATTTCTTTCGAGGAACTCCGTTATTAGTACAAATATTAATCATTCACATAGCGCTAATACCAACTCTTTTTGGCCATTCATTAGGTTACTTCGTATCAGGTTCACTCGCATTAATCTTAAACAGTGCTGCTTATAACGCAGAAATTATACGCGCGGGTATTCAGTCGATTGAAAAAGGCCAAACCGAAGCGGCAAGGTCGCTTGGCATGACTGCAGGAATTGCAATGAAACTTATTGTTCTGCCTCAGGCATTTCGTCGAATGGTTCCACCATTAGGGAATGAACTAATCGCGCTTCTCAAGGATTCATCGCTAGTTACTGTCATTGCGGCGAGTGATTTGTTGTATGCCGGTAAAGTTGTTGCAGGAGCAAGTTTCCGAACGTGGGAGCCTTATATAACGATTGCTATATTATATTTAATGTTAACATTTATTTTCACAAAACTGATTACGTATGTAGAAAAACGATTTAGTAATAGTTATGTTCCAACACAACGGAAAAGAATTCTATCATTTGGACGCGGGTCGGCAGGAAGGTGAAGAAATGATAAAGATTCGAGGGTTATGTAAATCATTTGGAGACTTGGAAGTATTAAGAGGTATTGATTACTCGGTGAAAGAAAAGGAAGTCATATGTGTAATCGGGCCCAGCGGATCGGGGAAAAGTACCTTTTTGCGCTGCATTAACTTATTGGAAGAAATTACAGATGGGGAAATCTTTATTGACAGCGTTAAAGTAAACGATCCCAAAACGGATATAAACGACATCCGAACAGAAGTCGGAATGGTATTCCAACAATTTAACCTTTTTCCACATATGCGGGTGTTGGAAAATATTACGCTTGCACCGAAAAAAATCAGGAAAATGAATCCGAAAGATGCGGATGAATTAGCACACCAGTTGCTTGAAAAAGTTGGTTTAAGCGATAAAGCCAATGCATATCCTGAACAATTGTCTGGCGGCCAACAGCAGCGGGTGGCAATCGCTAGGGCATTGGCTATGAAACCAAAGATTATGCTTTTCGATGAGCCGACATCGGCACTCGATCCAGAAATGGTGAAAGAAGTATTGGATGTGATGAAACAACTTGCTTTAGAAGGGATGACAATGGTCGTTGTAACTCATGAAATGGGCTTCGCAAAAGAAATGGGCGATCGAGTTTTATTTTTGGACCAAGGCCTTCTTATCGAAGAAGGGAAACCAGACCAACTATTTAATCATCCTAAACATGAACGAACAAAAGCATTTTTGAGTAAAGTTTTATGAAAATAAATGGCCATCCTTTCCGGAGTGTTGATTGTTCTGGGATAGGATGGTGTTTATTTGAAAAGTCAGACTTCGATCTGAAGTGAATTCAACCCATAGGCTGTTCTATTATTCTCAATTTCAAACTAAGCTGAATGTGGACGTGGAATATTCAGAATATGAAAATAGGGGTGTTTATTTGGTAAGATTCACAAAATGGGCATTGAAGAACAGAGCTGCGGTTATTTTGTTAATTGTTTTGTCGTTAGGGCTTGGAACGCTTAGTTATTTTACATTGCCAAAAGAATTGTTGCCAGCGGCTGATAATCCTATGGTGACGGTGATTGTCATGGGGCAGGGAGCAGATGCTAAAACAGTCGAGGAGCAAGTAACAAAACCAATTGAAAAAGCAATAGGGACCGTGAAAGGAAAGAAACACGTCTTTTCAACTGCTGCTGATGGGTATACATCAGTAGATATCTCTCTCGAATCATCTGTAGATATGGATGAAGCAAAAGTTCAGGTACAAGAGGCGCTCGATGGATTGCAGTTACCAGAAGGGTATTCAGCGCCAATTGTCTCACAGTTGAACTTTGATATGATTCCATTATGGCAAATCGGACTTTCATTTCCGAACGGGATTGCTCGCGATGATATGGAGAAAGTTGAGAATGAAATTGTTCCTACGTTCCAAGGAATAGCTGGAGTAGCGAATGTTGTTGTCTATGGGAAACAACAAACACAAGTCACGATAAAGCCTGATACTGAAAAAATGGCGACTTATCAAATTCCAGTTCAAAGTTTGATGGGAATACTACAAGGGAAAAACCTAGCAGTAGCGGTTGGCGAAGAAACGATTGATGAAAAGAAGTCTACTATTAAAGTGATAGGCCAAATTGAAGGTATAAAAGATTTAGAGGAATTGCAAATCGCTCCGGATATCCAGTTAAAAGACATTGCGACAGTTGCCGTTACTGATTCTAGCTCAACTTTTTTAACGCGTGTAAATGGAGAGGAAGCAGTTGCTTTACTACTCTATAAAGAATCCAATGCAAACGCAGTTGCGATTGGTAAAAAAGTTACTGAAACGATAACGCAAGTAAATAAAGAATTTTCGTCTACTATTAAAGCATCGATGCTAATCTCATTCTCAGATTTTATTGTCCAATCCGTCGATAGTATGATGGGTGCGGTACTCATGGGCGCACTATTTGCAACGATTATTATATTTTTGTTTTTACGTCATATCCGAATGACATTAATCACGGTTGTAAGTATTCCATTATCATTGGGTTTAACATTGTTTTTACTTTCTCAATCAGGCGTTACGCTAAACCTGTTGACTATTGGAGCTGTTGCCGTAGCGGTGGGTCGATTAGTTGATGATAGCATTGTCGTTATTGAAAATATTTTCCGGAAAGCACAACATGGTGATTTTTCTAAGGATGTAATTGTAAATGCTACTAAGGAAGTCGCTGCCGCAATTACTTCTTCAACATTAACGACAGTTGCGGTCTTTTTACCGATGGGTCTTGTAAAGTCTATGCAGGACTTGTTATTGCCGTTTGCATTAACAATTACCTACGCCTTGTTATCGTCGCTGCTTGTTGCGTTAACAGTTGTTCCGCTTATGAGTACGCGACTAATGAAAAAAGGGAATTTGCCAACTTATAAAAAACCGCAAGCGTATCTCCGGATATTGACGTGGTGCTTACGACATAAATGGGTCCCGCTTGTCTTGTCAGTGATTATATTTTTCGGTTCGCTCGGGATGTATGCGCTTATGCCAAAGGGGGCAGAAGATGCCGGGGACAATGACGTAAGTATCTTATTGGGATATCCGGATGAAATTCCTTTTACTAAAGTTCAAGACGATGTATTTGAGTTAGAAAAATATCTAAATGCGCAACCAGTGGTAGAAGAAGTAATTCTTTTTCTGGGATCGAATCCAGAAGATGCACAGTTTAGCACTGTAACTTCACAAAATATGGGTCGATTTCATGTCGTGATGCAGGAGGATGCGGATACAGAAAAATTTGTCAAACAACTTAACAAGAAAACGAAGGTATACAGCGATGCTGAAATCGATGTTGAGGTTCTAGCTTCCTTAATTAGTTTTAGCGATTCAACAATCACATTAGACGTAGTTGGAAAAGATGCTAGCAAACTCGTTGAAGCATCAGATGAGATCATGGAAGTCGTAAAGGATATTGAAGGTGTTGAAAAAGTTTCTAGTAACCAAAATGAATTAAAGTCAGTATACGAAATCGTTGTTGATCAAGAGAAAGTAAATGCGGAAGAAGTTGCAAGACAGGTCAGTTTCTTATTGAACCCTTTTCCGATTGGTTCAATAAAATTGGATGACAAAGATACTGTCGTCTTGTTAGATAGTTCGGTTACATTAACTAAGGAAGAAGATATAAATAATTTGCCTGTTGCTATCAATGAAGAAATCGTGCCGCTTTCAACAATCGCAAAGTTAGAAAGATTAACGAAACCTACGAGTGTTTTACGAAAAGATGGAAATGAATATGTGCGGATTAGCGTGAAAGTGGATCCGGGTAACTTATCAGGGATCGCCAATGAGATAACAAAGAAAACGGCAAATCTTACACTGCCGGGAGGGGTTAGTTTAGAAGCCGGCGGGGCTGCTAGTGTCCAAGACGAGCAGTTTATGGAATTATTCCAGCTCATGGTCGTTTCGATTGGCCTGGTTTATCTAATTATGGTCCTCACATTTAAAACATTCCGTGCACCTTTAGTCATTCTATTTACCTTGCCACTTGCAATGATCGGGGCAGTGCTTGGCTTATTAATCTCAAGGACACCGATTGATATAGGGGCTATGCTTGGGGCATTAATGTTAATTGGAATTGTTGTAACAAATGCGATTGTCCTTTTAGATCGTGTTAGACAAAACGAAAAGAAAATGTCGATTCGCGAAGCGTTGCTTGAAGCGGGTGCAACTCGGTTCCGTCCAATCATTATGACTGCACTTGCTACAATATTCGCGATGGTTCCGTTATTATTCGGAAAAGAAGAAATGGGAAGTATCCTTGTTTCAAAAGGATTGGCGGTAGTGGTTATTGGGGGATTGACAGTAGCGACATTGCTAACTTTGGTCGTTATACCAGTCGTTTATGAATTGTTTCATTTTCGGAAAGCGAAGCAACAAAGATTGCAGAAGAATATATAGTATAGTCATACCAAAAGCTTTGTTGATAAAGGGAGAGATTTCCATGAAATTAGGGTTAGCAGGAAAAGTAGCAATCATTACAGGTTCCAGTAAAGGAATCGGATTGGAAACAGCATTGCATTTAGTGAGAGAGGGCGCCAAAGTTACTATTTGCGCGCGAAATATTGATATGTTAAAAGTTGCAGCCAAACATATAGTAGACGAAACGGGCGTGGAAGTTCATTATATTGAAACGGATGTAACCAAAGAAGCAGACTGTAAAAGGCTTATCACGTCTACAGTCGAGAAATATGGTCGTTTGGACATTGTGGTCAATAATGCCGGCACGTCTGCAGCAAATCCATTTGAAGAAGTCAGCACTGATTTGTGGCAGGAAGATTTGGATTTGAAATTATTCGGTGCGATTCATTGTTCTCGCTATGCGATTCCTCACATGCGAGAAGTGGGTGGAGGGGCTATTGTGAACGTAACAGCGCAAGCAGCCAAAACACCACCAGCTTCCTCCTTGCCGACTACTGTAAGCCGAGCAGCGGGTATGGCGCTTACAAAAGCGATGAGCAAGGATTTAGGACCTGACAATATTCGGGTGAACACGGTTTGCATTGGTTTAATCCGCAGTGATCAAATCGAAAAGAAGTGGAAACGGAATTCTCCTGATCTGACATGGGAACAATACTCCAAAGAAGCAGGGGGCAATATTCCACTTGGTCGTATTGGGAATACTGCAGAAGCAGCACAAGTTATCACATTCCTCGTTTCAGATGCGGCTTCATATGTTACGGGTACTGCAGTGAATATTGATGGCGGTCTTGCAGGAGCATTATAAATAATAGAATACGATTAAAGCATATAGGCGGAAATTAGTCGCTTATATGCTTTTATTATTATAGAAAGAAGGGAATTCCTTCATCATTAGAGAATAGTCGTAATAGTTATAGCTAGGTGCACATATTGACTAACAAGGAGAGATTAAATGTTTCCTACTTTAGAAACAGAAAGATTACTATTAAGGGAAATTACTAATGAAGATGCGAATGCTATTTTTTCTAGCTTTTCCAATAATGAAGTCACACGTTATTACGGACAAGATACTATGAAAAATATTGAGGAAGCAGAAAAAATAATTGATATATTTGCAACAAATCACATTGAGAAACGCGGCATTCGATGGGGTATTCAAAGAAAAGATGATCAAGAAATTATTGGGACAATTGGTTTTCATGCTTGGTTTCATAAACACAAACGCGCTGAAATCGGCTATGAAATACATCCTGATTATTGGAGAAATGGATATACTCACGAATCGTTACTCAAAATTATCTCATATGGATTCGAGGAAATGGATTTAAATCGAATAGGCGCTGTCGTCTTTACCCAAAATGAGGCATCCAATAAGTTATTAACGAAAATAGGTTTCCAAAATGAAGGATTATTAAAGGACTATATGTATCAAAACGGTAATCCGCATGATACGTATATTTATTCCTACATTAAAAAATAAGGGTCATGTTTCGTATTCACAGGATGACATAGTGAATACGAATGGCGCATAATATCGGAGCAAACGAGTAAATAGTAGGATGGTGTTATGGGCGGGTTCGTTGGAGGTATATACTCGAAACATCGTGTAATGTGCAAAAAGATAGAACAAAAAGTCAAAGAGATGACTTCAGTTATATCCCGAAAAAGTCCTGAGAATGAAGTTTATTATTTCGATGAATATATCCATTGTGGATCATGCGGCAGGGACGAACCTTTAACTTTTGAAAATGAACGTTATTGGATTTGTTTAAACGGGAAAATATACAATCATCTTGAACTTCGTCAAGAATTAATCGAGAAGAAACATGTATTTTCAACGAACTTGGAAGCTGAGACACTCCTTGCCCTTTATTCCGAATTAAATGATGGCATTGTTCAAAAAATTAGAGGGGATTTTGGATTTGTCATCTGGGATAAACAGGAACGGAAATTATTTGGGGCTCGGGATCCTTTCGGTATAAAACCATTTTATTTTTTAGAACTAGATGAAATTACTTATTTTTCGTCTGATAAACAATGTCTGGTTTTAATTGAAAATATGGAAATAGATACGGACGCCGTACAGCATTATTTTAGCTTCCAGTATGTACCTGAGCCTAGCACAATGACACGAAAAGTCAGGAAATTATCGCCTGGCTATTATTTTACTAAATGTGAAGGGCGAGAAATGAAGGTAAAATGTTATTGGAAACCGAATTTTAAGCCTGTTCTTTCAGCTGAATCTCAAGCGATTAAGGAAATTCATAATGTGTTGACTAATTCTATAACTCTGCATATGCAAGGTGATTTACCTATCGGGGCCTTTTTGTCGGGTGGAATTGATTCATCGATTATCGTGTCATTGGCGAAACAAGTGAATCCGCGGCTTAAAACGTTCACTGTAGGTTTCGAAAGGGAGGGTTTCAGTGAAGTGAGTGTCGCGCAGCAAACAGCAAATGAACTTCAATTGGATAATATCAGTTATATAATTTCGCCAGAAGAATTTATAAAGGAGCTTCCTAAAATCGTTTGGCATTTAGGAAATCCAATGGCCGATCCATCAGCAGTTCCACTTTATTTTGCTGCGCGCGAAGCTAAAAAACATGTTGGGGTTGTCCTTTCGGGTGAAGGGGCAGATGAGTTGTTCGGTGGTTACAATATTTATTTAGAACCTCATTCACTTAGAGTGTTCAATTACATCCCTCAACGCTTAAAAACGCTACTTGGAGTAATCAGCCGCATTTTACCTGGTGGAATTAAAGGAAAGAGTTTTATTGAACGCGGCATAACCCCGTTAGAAAAACGGTATATTGGCAATGCAAAAATATTTGACGAAGTTGAAAAGAGTGTATTGCTCCAATCGTATCGTTCCGCTATTCATTATACACATATAACCAAGCCGATTTATGACGATTCGATGGGTTATGATGCCGTTACAAAAATGCAAAATATTGATATTCATACGTGGTTAAGAGGAGATATTTTGGTGAAAGCAGATCGAATGTCAATGGCCCATTGCCTTGAAGTACGCCTTCCTTTTTTGGATAAAAAAGTTTTTGATACGGCATCAAAATTACGCACCGATGAAAAGGTCAGAAACAACGTGACAAAATATTTACTTCGAAAAGCGGCAGAGGGGCTTGTCCCAGACCATGTTCTTAACCGGCGTAAATTAGGGTTCCCTGTCCCGATTGGCCATTGGCTAAAAGATGAGATATACGATTGGGCTGTACAATTAATACGTTCTAGTGAAACCGATTATATATTAAATAAAAATTACATTGAAACGTTATTTGATGATCATCTATTGAATAAAAAAGACAATAGCCGAAAACTGTGGACGATTCTAATCTTTATGCTTTGGCATCAAATTTATGTTGAAGGAACATACGAAACTTATGTTATTGGAGAATAAAACCAGGTAAAGGCGGGGTGGTTGATGTGAACGTATTGGAGCAAGTTGATTTTGAAGCAAAGGAGCAAAGTCTATTAGACTTGGACGCGAGTGAACTTGCACGAATGATTGCGAATAAAGTGATTAGCTCTCGTGAAGCTACGGAGACATATATTAACCATATTGAAAAAGTGAATCCCTCTCTCAACTTTTTAGTAGAAGATAGATTTATGAAAGCATTAGAAGAGGCTGATGAAGCAGATCGGCAGATTGCTGAAAATAAGGCCTGCGGTAAACTTTTCGGCGTTCCGATTAGCATGAAAGAATCCTTTCACGTCGTTGGGATGAAGACGACTGGCGGTTTGTTAAACCGGAGAGACGCTATTCAAAATTCAGATGCCGAGTTGGTCAAGAAATTAAAGAGTGAAGGCGCAATTATTTTAGGGAAAACAAATACGCCTGAGCTTTGTTTCTGCCAAGAAACAGATAATAAATTATATGGACGAACCAATAATGCACGAGATACATCTAGGACTGCAGGTGGATCTAGTGGCGGTGAAGCAGTGATGATTTCAGTCGGCGGGGCGGCGGCTGGTATCGGGTCTGATATAGGCGGTTCGATTCGCTTTCCAAGTCATTTTAATGGCGTCATCGGATTTAAATCGGGCGATAGCCAAGTTTCTTCTATAGGAAGTTATCCTCACGAAAGTCATTTGCTTCAAAGTAGAATGCTAGGAATTGGTCCGATTACAAAATCGGTGAGAGATGTGAAATTACTCTATAATATCATTGCCAAAACAGAAGCAGCAGTTCAAGATATTAAAGAGTTCAAAATCAGTGTTCTATCCGAATCGGGCTATCCGTTATCTACGGCTACTGCAAATTTGATGGAGTCGGTATATAGCCATTTAAAAGATGAGTTTATTATAGAAAAAACAATTCCACCATTTTTCAAGGAATCTTCCCGCTTATGGCAAGAAATCATGTCAATCGATGGTGCGGCAGGTCCTGGAAAGGAAGCATTTGGAGACGGGCCGGTACGTCCAATTCGCGCTTACCTGAGTGAATTAGTCAATGGGAAAGCAAAAGTTCATCGGTATATGTCCTGGGCGCTTATCGGCGCTTCTTTGTTCAAACCACCGGAAAAACATGTGATAGAAATTGAAGAGTTCGTTGCCCATGGTGATGAAATATTAAATGACTATTTAAACGAACGAATACTTATTTTACCCGTTTACCATAGCGCAGCGCCTAAGCACGGCGTTGTATATAAGGAAATATTTTCGATACGAAAAACTTATGAAAAATATATGCCCTATGTTGCATATGCGAATGTATGGGGTCTACCTTCGTTAACGGTTCCTGTTGGGACTGATGAAGCTGGTATGCCAATTGCAGTGCAGTTGATCAGTAAGACTGGAAATGAAGATGCGCTTTTTAAACTCGGTGAATTTATTGAAAAGGAATTCAAAAGTTACGACCGAGTTATTTCTGTGTAATAAAAGGGGACGGATGTATGGTCCCCTTGATTAATAAAGAAACGGGTGATTGCGATAAGTTTCATCTTGAAAGCAACTTTAACAGTCTCAGTTATAGTAATTTTCATTGTTGTTTTTTTGTGGTTTCTTACAGGACAGTGGATGGCAGATGGGGTAGATCCGAAAGCAAATGGAACAAAAGGTTATGCCATTATTCTAGGTGCAAAAGTGAACGGTGAAATCCCTTCGCTTTCATTGCAATATCGTTTGGATGCTGCATTGGATTATGCACAACAATACCCGCATGTATATTTGATATTATCCGGAGGACAAGGGGCAGGCGAGCATATTAGCGAAGCGGAGGCCATGAAACGTTTCTTAATTGAAAATGGTATACAAGAAGAAAGGTTATTTTTAGAAGACATGTCAACTTCTACATACGAAAACTTACTTTATTCAATTGAAAAGATTCCTGATTCTATAGAAGAAATAACAATTATTACAAGCGATTATCACTTAGCAAGAGCAAAGAATATTGCTGAAAGTCTCGGTCTTCAAACCGATGTAGTCGCTGCAAAAACACCGAAAATCGTGGAACTGAAATTAAGAACTCGAGAACGTCTGGCTTTAATTAAAACTGTAATCGTTGGAAAGTAAACTACGCAAATTAAAGGAGATATTGTTATGTTGATCGATGAAATCTTGAATAATAAAGAAATAAAGTCGAAGGAAAAAACAAAGCTATTAGCTAAAGCGTTACTGGAAAATGAAATCACCATTGATATGATTATGGATTATAGCGAAGAAGCAAAAATTCCAATCAAAGGAACATACATGGAAGTGCTTGAAGCGGCTACAAGTGAAAATCCGAAAATCGCCACTCCTAAACTGCTAAAATTTGCAGAAAGCAATTTATTGGCAAAAGCCCCACGGATTAAATGGGAGTCCGCAAAAGTAATTGGCAACATAGCACACTTATTTCCGGAACAGTTGGAGCCATCAATCGAACATCTACTAGTAAACACATCTCATGAAGGGACAGTCGTACGCTGGAGCGCTGCTTATGCATTGACAAAAATAGCATGCCTATCAAGATACAGTAATTCTAAATTAATCGGACAGTTAACAGAGATCTCTGCAGCTGAAGAAAAAGCAAGTATTAAGAAGATTTATGGAAAAGCATTAAGTTCAATACAAAACTTGGAGGAGAGTTGATTTATGAAAAAATGGTCGAGAGAGATAGAGATTAATGCACCAATTGAAGATGTTTGGGTGCTATTCAATGGCTCGTTAGAAGAAATGCAGAAAATCATGCCGCAAGTCGTTGAGAACAAACCAATAACAATAACGGACGATATGGTTGGAAGTATTTATTCACAGAAATATAAAGAAGGAAAACGAGTAATGGAGTACGAGGTAGAAACATTAGAATATAAGAACGCATCAGATGAAAAAATGGTGAAAGTCGGCTTCACGCTTTCGAATATGTTTGAAATTACAGCGAAATACGAACTAGGCAAACTTGAGGAAAATAAGACGTTTTTTAAATACACAACGACAAATAAACCTTTAAAGTGGTTCATAAAACCGTTTTTATTATTCGGAAACGATAAAGTCGTTGTTAAATTTGTTCAACGCGTGAAAGATGTAGCAGAGAAACGATAGTAGAAAATGTAATCTCCAAAGAGGTGGTCTGTTGAAATCAGACCACCTAAGTCATCATCAATTCTTATTGTTTGCCATATATTCGTACAATCTCTCAGGATAATCGGTGAAAATAGCGTCTACCCCAATTTCTTTTAGAGCGCTTAAATACTTGATAGTATTAATAGTAAAGACCCGAACAATTACTCCTTCGTTGATTACTTGTCGCATTGAAGGTCTCAAAGCAGCTCTGGCTTTAATATGCAATGCATCGGCCGGGATACTTCTTACATAATCTAGTGGATTTTTTAATGGTTTCATAAACAAAGCGCCTGTCTCAATATGCGGAGCAAGTTCTTTTACCGTTCTAATTGCATCGAGGTTAAACGATGAAATGACGACACGAGTGTCTAAATTTAAGTTTCCGACTAGATCCAAAACCTTTTCGGTCATTCCTGGATAATTGATAACATCAGATTTAAGTTCAATATTCAAATGATGTGTTGTTCCCAAATAAATTTCTAAAACCTCATATAAGGTCGGAATAAGTTCGCCTTTAAATTTAAATGAAAACCAAGAGCCAAAATCATAGTTTCTTAACTCCGCAAGTGTCATGTCTTGGACGAAGCCTTTTCCATTTGAAGTTCTGTCAATTTTTTCATCGTGTATGACAACCAATTCGCCGTCTTTTGTCATATGTACGTCTAATTCTATGCCATGTATAGGAAGTTTAGCGGCATCCAGAAATGCAGCAATTGTATTTTCAGGATGTGTCCCAGAAGATCCGCGGTGGGCGTAAATTTTCATAAATAAAACCCCTTTTTACAAATGTCTTTTGTCCACTCTATCATATTCTATTTTAGAATTAATGAATGATGCAAGAATTGCGGATATAAAAGGAATTAAAAAAGCAGCATCATTTTGATGCTGCTACTTAAACACAAATCAATTCTTATTGCATCTGACTCAGACGACTTTCAACAGCTGCGACAGCATCGTTAATTGACATTCCACTCATACTAACAACGGGGAAGGTAAATTCGTCGTTATGTCCTTCGTTAATCGCTCTTACGACCCCAAGGTCATAACCTGTAACATTTTCATCTGTATTGAACATTGTCACTTCATGACCTTTTTCTTCCAAAGCTGTTTTCACGTCATCAAATGGTTCTTCTACTGCGATTTTAGCCATTTTAAAATTCCTCCATTCCAAATCTAAAATCTAACCCATACCTTCTCCCAAATTATCATCGTATAACCATGGATATTAATTCCTGTAATAGAACATTGACTCTAGTAGACTTATAGAAAAATATGGTATACTACATATTGCGAGATAATTC
This sequence comes from Sporosarcina sp. Marseille-Q4063, assembly GCF_018309085.1. Lineage (GTDB taxonomy): Bacteria > Bacillota > Bacilli > Bacillales_A > Planococcaceae > Sporosarcina. The sequence continues at coordinate 36,674 of NZ_CP070502.1, forward strand.
CGTCAAGTCCGAGGGCTTCCGGAAATATTTGCAAAATTATTCATAGGAGGAATACATAATGGTGAAAAGTAAAGTTGTTTTTATTACAGGAGCGGCAAGCGGAATAGGTTATGAAATCGGTACCGCTTTTGCAAAAGAAGGCGCGAAAGTTGTTTTTACGGATGTAAATGAAGTGAAAGTTAAAGAGGTGACGGAAGTACTCAAAGAAACTGGGGTTGATTGTTACGGCATAAAGTGCGATGTAACAAAGGAAGAAGAAATCAAACAGGCGATTGATGCAACAGTTGAAAAGTACGGGAGACTAGATGTGCTCATCAACAACGCGGGCCTTCAGCATATTGACACGGTGGAAGATTTCCCGGTAGAAAAGTTCGAACTGATGACAAAAATTATGTTAGTTGCACCGTTCATTGCAACAAAGTATGCATTTCCAATTATGAAGGAGCAAAAATTCGGTCGTATTCTCAATATGGCATCGATTAATGGCGTGATTGGCTTTGCGGGAAAATCAGCTTATAACAGTGCAAAACATGGTGTGATCGGCTTATCGAAAGTTACCGCACTTGAAGGTGCAGAACACGGCATTACTGTTAACGCAATTTGCCCAGGCTATGTTGATACGCCACTTGTACGAAACCAAATGGAAGACCTGGCAAAAAATCGGAATGTTACGCTAGAAAAGGTATTGGATGAAGTTCTTTATCCGCTCGTTCCACAAAAGCGTCTATTAGATGTATCTGAGATTTCAGATTTAGCCCTATTCCTAGCAAGCGATAAGGCGAAAGGCATGACGGGACAAGCGATTGTAATTGACGGCGGGTATACGGCGCAATAAAGCGATTTAGTAGTAACTACTGAATTCTATTAATAATAAATAACGTTGGGGGTTTTATTTTTGTTAGGTATTATTCTTGGTCTCATAGTCCTCATGGTGTTGGCCTATATCGGCTGGTCCATCATCTGGGTTGCTCCGATTGCAGCGGGTGTTGTTGCGCTTACAGGCGGTTTGGATTTATTAGATGCTTATAAAGATACATATATGGGCGGTTTTGTTGGTTTTGCGAAAGCCTGGTTCCCGGTCTTTCTACTAGGGGCAATTTTCGGGAAGCTAATGGAAGATTCGGGAATGGCAAGATCAGTCGCGGTGGCACTTACCAAGCTGATTGGCACAAAACGCGCCATTCTAGGTGTCGTCGTTTCGTGTGCTGTCCTGACCTATGGCGGCGTTAGTTTGTTCGTTGTTGTGTTTGCGGTGTATCCACTTGCATTGTCTTTGTTCCGTGAAGCGAATATTAATCGAAAACTTATTCCTGGTACTGTTGCGCTTGGTGCCTTTACGTTTACGATGACAGCGCTTCCGGGAACCCCACAGATTCAAAATCTCATACCGATGGAATATTTCGAAACGGATGCAATGGCAGCTCCGATTTTGGGAATTACTGCAGCCTTAGTTATGGGCGTCGGCGGGTATTTCTATCTAAGGTGGCGTGAAAAACAATTGGCTGCTGCAGGAGAAGTATATACGGAGCCTGAAGATACAAAAATTATGGATGTAGGTGGTTCTACGCCTTTATTCATATTATCTGTATTGCCACTGTTGACAGTACTTATTACTTTAAATCTTTTCAAATGGGACATCGTTACCGCTTTAATTGCCGGAATTATTCTTATCATGTTATTGAACATTACGAAGTTCAAAGGATTTGTGAAAGCGATAAACGGCGGTGCAATTGGTTCGGTGACAGCCATTGTCAATACGAGTGCGGCTGTTGGTTTTGGAACCGTGGTTAAAATTGTACCTGGTTTCGAAAAATTAACAGAATTACTCATGGGAATAAAAGGAAATACTCTCATATCTGAAGCTGTAGCTGTTAACATACTTGCAGGAGCGACTGGTTCGGCTTCTGGTGGTATGGGAATTGCTCTTGAAGCACTAGGTTCAAAATATTATGAGATTGCTATTGATACAGGCATGAATCCCGAAGCGTTTCACCGAGTTGCATCTCTTGCATCGGGTGGTTTAGATACGTTACCTCATAACGGTGCGGTTCTTACACTTTTGACAATTACGGGAATGAGCCATAGAGATAGTTATAAAGACATTTTTGTCGTTGCAGTCGTCATTCCGATTATTGCGGTAGCTGTCGCGATCTTGATGGCGGCAATCGGCATTAACTAAATAAACATCAAAAACGTGAAGGTTAATCTTTCACGTTTTTTTATGTGAAAGATGAGACTTCACATGAAATAATGTAAAGTGAAAATATGAAATCTACTTTAGAAAAGGTGTTTATATGAAAAACTTTATAATAATCGGCGCCGGAATATTAGGGGCGTCAACTGCTTATCACTTGGCCAAAGCTGACGCTAACGTAACGGTAATCGACCGGGGGGAGCCCGGACAGGCGACGGACGCAGCGGCGGGAATCATTTGTCCATGGTTATCCCAACGACGCAATAAGGCCTGGTATGAACTTGCAAAAAGCGGAGCAGCGTATTATGAAACGCTTATTCAGCAACTTGAAAGTGACGGCGAAACTGAAACAGGTTATCGCAAAGTCGGGGCGATTAGTTTACATACCGATTCAGAAAAGCTGAATAAAATGGAAGAGCGAGTAATCGATAGAAAGGAGCATGCCAATGAAATTGGGGATGTTCGAAAACTAACTTCCGAAGAAACATCTGCGTTATTTCCTCCGTTGTCAAACGAATTTGGATCCATCCAGATTAGTGGCGCGGCAAGGGTAAATGGACGCGAATTAGTAAACGCGCTGTTAAATGCAGCAAAAAAACAGGGTGCTATTTTTGTAAATGGTTCAGCCAAACTATCGTATTCAAATAATGAAATAACAGGCGTAAGCGTAAGCGATGAACAATATAGCGCCGATAAAGTGATAATTACGGCAGGTGCGTGGGCAGGCGAGTTATTAGCGCCCCTCGGAATAAATCTACAAGTAAAAGGACAAAAAGCGCAAATTGCCCATCTTCAAGTTGAGAATAAAAATACAGAAAACTGGCCTGTCGTTATGCCGCCTACAAATCAATATATACTTGCATATGATAATGGGCGAATCATAATTGGCGCAACCCATGAAGATGATTTGGAATACAATCAGAAAGTTACTGCTGGCGGCTTGCACGAAATTTTTGATAAAGCATTATCAATTGCTCCCGGTTTAGCAGAAGGGGAATTTAAAGAAGCACGTGTAGGGTTCCGGCCATTCACACCGAACTTCTTGCCGATTATCGGTGCTGTTCCAGGTTTGAAAGGGATAGTTCTTGCCAATGGATTAGGCGCATCGGGCTTAACGATTGGTCCGTATTTAGGCTATCAACTTTCCAAGCTCGCACTTGGTGAAAAACTTGATATCGACCTAGATTTGTATGATGTTTCCACGGCCATTTCAACTAATTAAACGCTTAAAAGTCTTCGTTTCACAATCTCGACATCAAGATATCTCACTTAGACTGCAATCTATGTTAAAATAAAAGTATAGATAACAGTCAGGATCTAATAGGAGGTGTGTTTCTATTGGAAAAGCTAGAAAGTATTATTAGAAATGTAAAGCTATTTAAAGATTTAACAGATGAAGAAATTAAGCCTTTTCTCGAAGTCATGACGAAAAGAACATTTTTAGATAAAAACATTATTTTTTTACATGAAACGCCAATTACGCATGTCTATATTGTCGCTTCAGGTAAAGTGAAAGTATTTAGAAACGATTTGTCGGGAAAAGAGCAAATTATTTGCGTGAAACAGCAAGGAGATATGTTTCCAAACGTCGGTTTTTTCCGGAAAGAGAATTATCCGGCTAATGCGCAAGCGATTGAGGATACTTCACTTTATTTAATATCGCTAAAAGACTTTGAAAATGTATTAATCGCAAATCCTCAACTTTCAATTAAATTATTCCGAATTTTAGGCGACCTAATTGTTGATACACAACAGCGATTAGAAGAAATGGCTTTACGAAGCACGAAAGAAAGAATTCTTCTTCTATTAATTCGCCTTGGTGAAACCCATAAAGGCAATGAGAGAGATGGATGGATCAAGATCAACACGAAATTTACGAATTCGGATCTAGCTAATATGATCGGAACGACGAGGGAATCTGTAAACCGCATGATTTCACAGCTGCGAAAAGAAGAGAAAGTAAAATTAGTAGATGGTCATTTCTACATTTACCCAGACAAATTAAAAGAAGAAATATACTGAATCAGAAAAATGCTGTTCGAATGAGAATTCTCATTTGAACAGCATTTTTTATTTTGCCCAAAATTGATAGTAACTCGATTGTTCATCATTTTGTCACTTATCTATATCTGCATTACAGACCGGTTATTTATTCAATAATTACTGTCTGGATAGTCCATGAACGTTGCTGTAACAACGTTTCTATTTTAATAGTTCCGGATGAATTTAGTAATCTTTTAAAACCTTAACAGGATTTTATAAACTACTATTTTTTAGTGTGATTAATATCACATCGTTGAGAATGATTATCAATTAAGCTGAAAGCAAGAAGAATATAGGAGGTGTTTTCGGATGGTAACCGAAAAAACTAATGTCAAGAAAGAGGTAGAACAAAACGAGAAATACTCACTAAAGGGAACAATGTTTTCGGTGGGGGTCGTAGCCGCAGTCATTATCGCCACTTATTTAGTACTATTCGTTTTATACATGATAAGAGTATAAGGAGGAGAAACCATGAAGATGCATCGTTATGAAGAAATTTGGCTTGGTTTAAGCTTTGGAATCTTAATCATATTTATGTTGGTCGTCGGTTATCAAACATTTGCAATGGGAATGGGTCCCCCAAGCCATAAAGAAACAATTGATCCGCAAAAAGTTGATGAAACAGCACCATTTGATAATCCCGGTGTTTTCCAAACGGGAGACAATGAATACGAAGTCGTGATGACCTTGCAAACATTTGGGTTCACGCCAAACAATATTGAGGTACCTGTTGGGGCGAAGGTCACATTTACGATGACTTCAAAAGACGTTGTCCATGGATTCCAGGTTGCTGGCACAAACTTAAATGCGATGGTAATGCCTGGTCATATTCAAAAAATCACGCAAACATTTAAAGAACCTGGTGAATATTTAGTTCTGTGTAATGAGTACTGCGGAATTGGTCACCAAATGATGAGTACGTCAATTTTCGTTAAATAAAAGGAGGGATGTAAAGTGGAAACAGTCATTAACAAACCAAATTTAAAAAAGACAACTAAGAAGAAAACAATTAAAGAAAAAGCGCACCAGATTTTAGGTGTAGTTCCAGAAGATGCAAAACTATCGAAATCTTATATGGCCGTTGCGTTTATCGCATTACTAGTAGGTGGGTTTTTAGGATTATTCCAAGGGTTGGAACGTGCAGGGTTATTACAATTACCTTCCTGGTTCACCTATTATCAAGTATTAACGGCACACGGCATATTATTAGTTCTAGTATTAACAGCGTTCTTTACGATAGGTTATTTTTATGCGGGGATGTCCCATACACTTGGCGGATTATTACCGCAAGTTAGAAAGATGGCCTGGATCGGTTTTTGGATGAAAATTGCTGGATTTGTCGTCGCGGTAATTCCAGTTTTGATGAATGAAGCAACCGTCTTGTATACGTTTTATCCGCCAATGGCAGCATCGCCGTTCTTTTACATCGGATTGGCATTGATCGTACTAGGCGTATGGGTGTGCGCATTTGGAGCTTTCATAAACGTTGCTAAATGGAGAAAAAGCAATCCAGGAAAGCATATTCCGATTTTCGCTTTCTTTGCGACAGGCGTATTCGTTCTATTATTCTTCGGTAGTATCGGCGTCACAGTAGAAGTTGTTACGTTAATCTTTTGGTCGGCCGGTTTACTTGAAACTGTAAACGTTATGGTTAGTCGGACGTTATTCTGGGCATTCGGACATACGCTCGTTAATATTTGGTACTTGACTGCGGTGTCTGCATGGTACATTATCGTTCCGAAAATAATCGGTGGAAAAAGATTCAGTGATACGTTAACGCGTGTTGTCGTCATCTTGCTTGTCATCACAAACATTCCAGGCGGGTTTCACCACCAAATTGTCGACCCGGGAATGTCACAGGCGCTTAAATTCTTGCACGTGTTCATGAGTTTATCCATCGCGTTTCCATCCCTAATGACGGCATTCGCATTGTTCTATGTATTTGAACGCACAGGACGTGCAAAAGGCGGAAAAGGGTTACTCGGTTGGCTTAAAAAGTTACCTTGGGGAGATGTCCGGTTCTTAGCGCCATTTATCGCAATGTTAGCCTTCATACCAGCAGGCGCCGGTGGTATTGCACAGACAACAAACCAACTGAACCAAGTTGTCCATAACACAATGTGGGTAGTAGGTCATTTCCACTTGACCGTCGGAACATCGGTCATCTTGACGTTTTTCGGAATCACTTATTGGTTAATCCCGTACTTATCCAAACGGGTGTTAACACCAGCAATGAATAAGGTAGGGGTTATCCAAACAATCATTTGGACAGTCGGAATGCTCTTTATGTCGGGTTCCATGCATTATGTAGGGTTACTCGGATCACCTCGTAGAACATCTTATACAACTTACGGAGATCATGTGGTTGCGCTTGGTTGGGATCCGTATATGTTCTTGTTAGCAATCGGCGGAACTCTTCTAATCATCGGTGTAATTATTCAGGTGTATGCGGTATTCCATATGATGTTCTTTGCACCTAAAGGAGAAACAGAATTTCCGATTGCAGAACCAGAGGAAGAAGAAGAAAAAACACCAATGTGGACAGATCGTTGGGGATTATGGATTGTCCTTATGCTGCTAGTCGTTTCAATGGGATATGTCATACCTCTTGTAGATTTAATCGTAAATGCACCGCCAGGATCGCCGCCATTTAGAACCTGGTAAGGGGCTATCAAAAGAGAGATAGTCTATGGGCTATCTCTCTTGCCGTTAGAAAACTAAACTGTATGGGAAGTGGTGTAGATGAGAAAACATCGGAATTCAATAGGAATTGTTGTTGTGCTGTTATTCGGTTTCGCACTGTTCTATTTTGGAACCGATGGATTTACCGCATATACTGCTGAAACTGCTCGGGTGAACCAATTAAAAGAAGATCAACCTAAATTTCCAATCGTGACACTGGAAGATAGTAATCATCGTATTTATCCATTTTCCGAATTTCAAAATAAATATGTGCTGGTAACTTTTATCTACACAACTTGTACAACAGTTTGTATTGAATTGGAAATGAATATGTCTGAAGTCTATAGTCGAATTCCGGAGAAATTTATCGGCGAGGAAATTGTGTTTTTAAGCATCAGCTTTGATCCAACGGTTGATGACCCGGAAAGATTGGATATGTACAAAAATTATTTTGACAGCGACGGAGAAACATGGAGAATGGCCAGAATTGAAAACACGTCGGAATTAGAAATTTTGTTAGATGAGTTTGGTGTAATCGTTATTCCGGATGACTACGGGAACTATGCGCATAATTCGGCATTTTATTTAGTAGATAAAGAAGGTAGCTTAATTGATGTTATGGACTATAAGGATATCGAAGGTTCCGCATCAAAAGTTATCAAAATCCTTAATAATGAAGTGGGGGCGTAATAAATGAAACAAGCTAAGTATGGTTTGCTCTTATTTATTTTCCTAGCTATCCCACCAGTCGCCAATCTATTGGAATCAATCATGATCATCCATATGCATATGCAAATGCCGCTGCTCATAATCGCAGGATTTTTTATGGCAAAGTTCCTTATTATTCGTTTTCCAGGTTTTTTCGAAAAGTGGAATCAAAATGGCATACCAGGCATTCTCTTGTTTCTAGTCATATTGCTTTACTGGATGATTCCAAGAACGATGGATGAGGCCTTAACGCTCAATAGCATAGAAATTTTCAAGTTCATCAGTTTGCCATTCTTAGCGGGAGTGCCATTACGTGATAGTTGGAGAAAGCTAAGCATCTTTAAAAGAAACATTCTTTTAATCGTAATTACGATTATGTCTTTTGGGTTGGGACTGCTCTACGTTAAATCGCCAGTGCAATTATGCAATAACTATTTATTAATCGAGCAAATCACACTCGGTTGGGGATTCTTAACAATGGCCATTTGCTTAGTTATTTACTTATTATACATTTCCTTCACTGATCAATCTGCTTATGAATGAAATGCATTACCTAATAGTTCCTGACCATAAAAAAAGTACGAGAAGGAATATACTTCTCGCACTTTTTGTAAATTAAATCTGGCAATTACTTAATATTATCAAGCAATGTTTCTTTCATACTCTCATAGGCGCCGCTCCAAAGCTGGTTGTCTTCTTTGAATGCTTTGCCAGTGATTCCTATCAATTCTTTGAATTTTTCATCGTAATCGGGTGCATCTTTTGCTGGTAGTTTTTCTCTATACTGATCAACAAATTGCTTCGTTCGTTCAGCGATCGGACCCCATTTGGCAATTTCGTTTCCATCATTATCAATGAAGATGAAAATCGGGATGGTGCGCGACTTGCCGTTTGTTAAATACTGGTCCATCAGTTCTAAGTTTTCATCACGTGGAAGAAGTCGAACTGGCATATTCGTTTTTTCCGAAAGGCGAAGTAAAACCGGAATATTTAACATGCAATGGCCGCACCAAGGTTCAGCTAAAACAATTACGCGCAGTTCTTTTTCTCTAATCGATTGAAGGAAGCTTTCATCCTCTGGAACTGAATAATTTGCATAAATATGTGAAAAGCCAGCCTTATGTTTTTCTAAAGATTTAATATACTCATCTGGTGTAATTCCTTTTTCATACCACTGATTTAACTCCATTTAATATCGACTCCTTTATTATGCTATATAGTAAATTGTATCGACAGATCAACTATTGGTAAACCTTAATGCTTAGAAATTGTATTTAAATAAGAAATATTTGAAATATACTTTTCCTTTCTAGTTGATAAGGGTATAATATGGATATTAATTCGCCGATATGGGTGATTCATATTCATATGAAAATAAAGAGCTGAAGGGGATACATTCACCATGACAGTACAAATGATTGATGTTAAATTATGTGTTGCAAAAAAGAGAAAACCGGAATCAAGTCAATTGGAGTTTGGAAGAGTATTTACTGATCACATGTTTGTCGCTGATTATACGGAAGGGCAGGGCTGGAGTGATCATCGAATTGTTCCCTACGAGCCGATCATGTTAGATCCTGCGGCGGTTGTTTTTCATTATGGTCAAACGGTATTTGAAGGATTAAAAGCTTATTTGTCGAAAGATGGTGCAGTGAGATTATTCCGTCCCGAACAAAACATGCGGAGAATGAATCAGTCGAGCGCAAGGCTATGCATGCCGCAAATCGATGAAGAATTAGCAATCGAAGCGTTGAAAGAACTCCTGATTATCGATAAGGAGTGGATCCCGACAGCGGAAGGTACGTCTCTTTATATACGTCCTTTCATGATTGCAACAGAATCTCATTTGGGTGTATCACCTTCTAAAAAGTATACGTTTATGATTATTTTATCCCCTGTAGGATCTTATTACAAAGAAGGTATTCATCCGGTGAAAATACTTGTCGAAAATGAATATGTTCGGGCGGTAGCAGGCGGAACTGGAACAGCGAAAACAGCAGGAAACTATGCTTCGGGTCTCAGAGCCCAAGAAGTTGCAGGTCAAAAAGGCTATGCGCAAGTCCTGTGGTTGGACGGTATTGAAAAGAAGTATATCGAAGAAGTCGGGAGTATGAACATCTTCTTTAAAATTAACGGGGAAGTAATCACTCCGATGTTAAACGGTAGTATATTAGAAGGAATCACTAGAAAATCAATTATTCAATTATTGAGTCACTGGGATATTCCGGTTACTGAACGCAAAATTTCAATTGAAGAAATTCGTGAAGCTACTGAAAATGGAACTTTGGAAGAAGCTTTTGGAACTGGAACTGCAGCGGTTATTTCTCCAATCGGTGAATTCAATTGGCAGGATAATAAATACGTTGTCAACAACGGCGAAACTGGTCAACTATCAAAAAGATTATATGATAATTTAACAGGTATTCAAACGGGCGCGATTGAAGATCCGTTTAACTGGATTGTAGAAGTGGATAAATAATCAAGTAAAAGAGTAGCCTAATCAAGGCTATTCTTTTACTTTTCCTAACGAATCCATATAAAAACTACCTTTTAGAGCTACTTAATTTCAAAAATCTGTAGAATCATTTACAGTTAAGATAAGTACTTATGAAGGGGAGCGAGTAACAATCGAAACTATTCAGCAACTCCGATTAGCGCGGATGCATACAATTGGACGATTAAAAAGGGTTGAAGAATCCAAGTGGGACGTTCAACCGAAAGGCCATAATAATAATATTTTATGGCAAGCAGGTCATATTTTTGTTACCGTGGAGCAGTTTATCCAACAATGTGTAAAATCGTATGACCCTGTTGAGCCAGATTGGATTCCATTATTTATAGATGGAACGAGCCCTGATGAGTGGGAAGGAAACGTTCCTGCAGGAGAAGAAATTTTAGCAGCGTTAAGAGCTCAATTGGAAAGAGTCATTCCGGTTTTCGAAAATAGACTAGCAGAAAAAGCGGATGAGCCGTTGATAATAGGCGATAATATCATGACAATTGATAGCATAGAAGGCTACATTCAATTTTTGAGTTGGCATGAAGGAACTCATTCAGGTGCGATTAATGCCATGAATCTTTTTGGATAGGGAGGAAACGAATATGGAAAAATTACAGTCAATGGAACAGTTTGAACTGCTAAAAAATGATGAACGTACAGTTTTCATGTTTACAGCCGGATGGTGTCCAGATTGCAGAGTGATTGAGCCGTTCTTACCGATTATTGAAGTGGATTACCCTGAATATACTTTCATATCAGTAGATCGTGATGAGTTTATCGATTTATGTGTAGATCTCGATATTTTTGGAATCCCAAGTTTTATTGCTTTTAACGAAGGAAAAGAATTAGGTCGTTTCGTAAGTAAAAATCGTAAAACCCAAGAAGAAATTGAAGAGTTTTTAAATAGTCTTTCTTAATAACTTTTCGAAATTAATCATTGCAAAAAATCAGATATACCTGTTTGGTATTTCTGGTTTTTTTGCTAGTTAGCATCGAAATAGTAAGGAGTTAACGTGTGAATGAATGCAAATCGAAACGTAATCGTTAGAGCGCTACCCGGAATTATTCTTTGTTTAATCGTCATCTTGGCTGGCATATACATAGCAGATTCAATAGGAGAGTTAATCATTAGCTTTAACTTATTGCCTCCGGGAAGTGCAAGTCCGGTATCAGGTATTTTTGTCGCAATTATTATTGGTATTATTATTCGAAATACAATCGGATTGCATAGCGTTTTTATGGAAGGCGTTAAAATATCGCTCAAATATGCGTTACGTGCCGGAATTATTTTACTCGGTTTACGCTTATCATTAGTAGAAGCAGTTAAGTTAGGCGCATGGGGACTACCTTTAATCATCGCCTGCATTTCAAGTGGGTTAGTCATAACGCTTTATTTTACTAAGAAGTTAAAACAGTCTGAACGGCTAGGCACTTTAATTGCCTGCGGTACTGGTATTTGCGGTGTTACAGCAATTATGGCAACCGCGCCAGTTGTAAAAGCAAAAGATGATGAAATTTCTTACGCTGTCGCGAATATTACAGTATTCGGTTTAATCGGCATGTTATTTTATCCGTATTTGGCGAATTTATTTTTCGGTAGCGACCCCATTAAAGCAGGATTATTTTTGGGAACAGCAATTCATGACACGGCACAAGTAACGGGCGCGGCACTCATTTATAGCCAAATGTATGATTTTGAAAAGGTTGTTGACGTCGCTACTGTGACGAAATTAACTAGAAATCTATTTATCATCGCAGTCATTCCGTTTGTTTCATATTTGTTTTTCAAAGGAGCGAAAACAAAAGAAAATGAAGGGCAATCTATTCCCAAATGGTACAATTTAATTCCATTATTCGTCATTGGTTTTTTACTCTTAGCATTGACTCGAACGATTGGAGATTTAACCGTAGGGAATTCAGGCTCCGCATTTGGTTTTCTTTCGAAAAGTACATGGGAAGGATTCTATAATTCATGGAGTTCATTCGGTTCAACATATCTGTTAGGCATTGCCATGGCGGGAGTAGGATTATCAACAAATTTCGCTGTTTTTAAAGGTCTGGGAATTAAACCATTTTACATAGGAATGATTGCAGCAGTATCCGTAGGCATCGTCAGTCTTACATTAATTTCTTTATTCGGCCACTTAATAACTATATAGCATAATAACCTTAGTCTTGAACAACCTACTCAGGACGGAGGTGACTATATTTGAATACGAATCAAAACGATAATAAAGAAAAAACGGGGAACAAAAAAGACAGAGAAGAGTACGGATATGGCTACGATCGAAGCGTTGAAGATTTAAATGTTATCGGACAAAACAAAGCAGCAAAAAAACATAACAATAAAAAGTAATAGAATACACGCGACGCTGTTCTTTTTTGAACAGCTTTTTTTATTTTTGATATAAATACATAATCTTCATTTTTTGTGGTTATCCTAGCCTTATAATAAATTAGGGAGGAAACCTCATGAAAAAAGTTTCACTATTTTTAACAGCAATGCTCCTATCTTTATCTTTAATGGGATGTAACTTCAATAAAGATAAAAACAACAATGCGACAGACACTGCAGATACGAACGTTGATCAAGGAACAGAGGACAATGCGAACAATGACAATAATAACGGTGACACAAACTTGGAAGTGGCTCAAGACGCAGCAGATCGTATAACAGAATTGGATGGTGTGGAGAGTGCAACCGTCATCGTCACTGATCAAAATGCCTATGCCGCTGTAGTATTAGACGGAGACACCACGGATGAGAGCGGCAACAACGATAATAATGACGACACAGCTTCTAACGAAAATAACGACACGGATACTGGCACTGACACTGACACTGACACTGACACAAATAATGACAATGCGAATCAGGAGTTGTCATCTGACTTAGAGAATAAAATCGCGGAAAAAGTAAAAGAAGCAAATGACAATATCGAAAATGTATATGTTTCATTAAATCCTGACTTCGTGGATAGAATGACTGATTATGCAGACAAGATTGATCAAGGAGAACCCGTAGAAGGATTTTTTGAAGAATTTTCAGAAGCCGTACAAAGAGTGTTTCCAGATGCAAAATAACCAAAACAACAAAAGCGCCCAAAGCTAGATGCAATCAAAAACAGGACCTTAAAATGGTCCTGTTTTTATTTTAGCATCAAATTCTATGCTCGTTATATTGATGCATTTCTGTTAAGTTTTTGAGCTTTTCCAATTGTTCAGCTGGACATCCTTTTTCGTATGCAACAATAGAATCAAGTAATTGCTTTGTTGTTCGAGCACCAACTAATGCAGAGGAGATTGTGTCGTTTAGGAGCGCAAACGCGATTGAAGCGGCGTGTAAATCGTCCACTTCGTCGTTCAAAGAATTTACAGTGTGCTGCAGTTCGGATGCTTTATAAAGCGCAAAACCGTTCGATACATTTGCTTTTTCTTGACCTTCCATTGTTAAATATCCTTTAGCTAAAGTTCCCCTGGTAATAATCGAAGCGCCTGAACCGCTTATTAAAGGAAACCACTCCTCGGGTCTACGGTCGAGTAAACTATATTGCATCATAACTGAAATTGCCGTACTTTTTTCCAGAAAACGGTTAATGACGGTGGGTCGTATCGAAGAAATCCCATATTGGCGAATTAATCCTTCTTTTTTCAAGCTTTCAAAAGCATCGATGGTTTCATCAATATTATCTTCCATCGTCCCCCCGTGGAGTTGGTACAAATCAATGTAATCTGTTCCTAATCGGTGTAAACTATGCTTCACTTCCTCCATGATGTGGTTTTTCGTCGGGTCCCATGTCCATCCTTTACCATCGGGGTTTAACTTGTTGCCAACTTTCGTAGCAAGTATGACTTTTTCGCGATGTTCTTTCAGTGCTTTTCCGACAAGTTTTTCATTTTTACGCCCATCATAAATATTGGCAGTATCGAAGAAATTAATACCGGCATGAATCGCAGTATCTACAATCTCCTTGACCTCTACTTCATTATTCGGAAATGACATTGTTCCCAACGCTAGTTCTGACACGTATAATCCGCTTTTACCTAACTCTCTCTTTTTCACGGAAACACCACCTTATTAATAATCATGGTACAATGACCTCAACATAATTTCCATATGGAAGGGTTGATATAATGGATAAATTTGAAGAAAAAACATTGTCGAGTCAGACAATTTATGATGGTAAAATAATTTCACTTAGACTTGAAGAGGTTGAATTGCCGGACGGGAATCTAGCGAAGCGTGAACTTGTTCAACATCCGGGTGCGGTCGCATTAATTCCCATAACAAGTGAAGGGAAGCTTGTTTTGGTTAAGCAATTCCGAAAAAGTCTTAATCGAACATTGATTGAAATTCCGGCTGGCCGCATTGAAATTGGTGAAGAACCTGGGGTTACAGCAATTCGGGAACTAGAAGAAGAAACCGGTTACGGTGCCCACCAAGTTACTTATATTCAATCCTTTGCAACTTCACCAGGTTTCGCTAACGAAATTATTCATCTCTACTTGGCTGAGAATTTATACGAAATTGACAATCCCGCCGATGGTGATGAAGATGAATTTATTGAACTGCTTGAAGTAACAATAAACGAAGCAGAGCAATTGGTTGCAACTGGTGAAATTTATGATGCAAAGACAGCTTTTGCTGTAATTTATGCAAAACATCAATTGAAAAAGTGAACTATTTTCATATGGACGAGCATACTCTGTATTAAATAAGCGGAGGTGCAGTCAATGATCCGTTCACTCTCATTTACTTATCTTTTCGTCATCCTAGCTGTTGGATACCTCGGTGGTGCGCTATTATTCCGAGAAATGCCTTTAGTATCTGTAGAAAAATTGCTCGTATTATTCGATGGCAGGGTTGTTGAAGGTCACGGAGCGAATTTTATCAAGCCGGTGTTAATGAATGCTGTTTTTTTTCTTGTAGCTTTCGGTCTTTCTTTAGTTAAGAAACTACGCTTTTTGGTTACTTTTATCGGTGCTTTAAAATGTGTGTTATTCGGTCTGTCGACGGGTTTCTTGCTTTCCACGGGTATGAAGATGCTGGCGTATACAGTTTGGTGGTTTCCATTCCAACTCGCCATTTGTTATTTATTGCTCTTATTTTGCGCAATTTTAAAACCGCCATTCTTCATTCGGACGGTGGGGCAGAGAAAACGAAATGATAAAGCCTTATTATTTTTACTAGGCTTGGCAATTCTCGTTACCGCGATTGAATATTCGGTTTTTTACTATATTCTTAAATAAGTATTTCCATAGATTCTTCTTTCCCCTTTCCTTTCTGTTGTCTTCTATAAACGTCTTTTGATATAATGAAGACAGTTTGAGGGGGGCGTCCTATGGAGAGCCGAATTGATCGGATAAAAAAACAATTACATGGCGCCAGTTATAAGTTGACGCCACAGCGTGAAGCTACAGTCGTGGTCCTCCTTGAGCATGAGGCGGATCATTTAAGTGCAGAAGATGTTTTTTTGCTCGTGAAGAAAAAGTCTCCTGAAATCGGTCTTGCAACTGTGTATCGAACACTTGAATTGCTAACAGATTTAAAGATTGTTGATAAAATCAACTTTGGAGACGGGGTTTCGCGCTATGACTTGAGGCAAGAAGGCGCGACACATTTTCATCATCATCTTATTTGCATAGAATGCGGTACTGTGGATGAGATTAAAGAGGATCTTCTTGGAGAAGTTGAGAAAATTGTAGAAAGTCGCTGGGAATTTTCTATTAAAGATCACTGGTTAACTTTTCACGGAATCTGTAAACGTTGTAAAGATAGAGAAACTGAAAAATGATTATACGAGGACAGCCTAATGCTGTCCTCTTTCTCGTTATGGAATGAAGGGGGATTCAAATGGAAAGTACACAATTTGCCCTTGAAGATTATTTACATTTTTTGAAGATTGAACGACAATTAGCTGCTAATACAATTACTTCTTATCGGAGAGATCTGACAGACTATATCGAGTTCATTGCAAACTCAAAAGTAGAGTCTATTGATGCAGTTGCTAGACAAAATATTATTTCCTATTTGCAAGTAATGAATGATGAAGGTAAGTCCGCTAGAACTGTTTCAAGACATATTTCATCTATTCGTTCGTTCCATCAGTTTTTGTTGCGAGAAAAAATAACAACAAATGATCCAACGGTGCACATAGAACTTCCGAAAATTGAACAAAAACTGCCACGAGTTTTATCATTAGATGAAGTTGGACAGTTAATCGATGCGCCGGATCAATCGAAACCTCAAGGCGTAAGAGATGTCGCGCTACTTGAAGTGTTATATGGAACTGGAATGCGCGTTAGCGAACTTATTAACCTTGACCTTGATAATATTCATTTAACGATGGGTTTTGTCCGTGTTTTTGGGAAGGGTGATAAAGAAAGAATTATTCCACTAGGAAATAAAGCGATTCAGGCTTGCACAAGCTATGTTAATGAGGCGCGACCAAAATTTATAGAAAAACTAAAGGGCCCTCAGGATGCATTGTTTGTCAACATGCGCGGCGGCAGATTGACAAGACAAGGTTGTTGGAAGCTATTAAAGGCTCATGCGCTGAGTGTTAACATTCAAAAGAAAATGACGCCGCATATTTTAAGACATTCATTTGCTACGCATTTAATTGAAAACGGCGCTGATTTACGTGCGGTTCAAGAAATGCTTGGGCATGCAGATATTTCAACAACACAGATTTATACGCATGTTAGCCGAACCCGATTAAAAGAAGTATATGTAAAGTTTCATCCGCGAGCGTGAAAATTAGGAGGAATCCCTGGTGAAAAAAGAAAAGTTTAAACGAATCCATGTATTGGTACTTGATTCTGTCGGAATTGGAGAAGCGCCCGATGCTGAACTATTCGGAGACGCGGGATCTGATACCCTTGGTCATATTGCGGAAGCGATGAATGGGTTAAATATGCCGAATATGGCGAAGTTGGGTCTGTCAAATATCCGGGAGATTAAAGGCGTGCCAGTAGCAAAAGAACCATTGGCGATGTATGGAAAAATGCAGGAAGCATCTGTTGGTAAAGATACAATGACTGGACATTGGGAGATAATGGGGCTCAACATTGATAAACCATTTAAAGTGTATCCCAACGGATTTCCATCAGAACTTATTGCTGAACTTGAAAAACGAGTTGGACGAAAAGTAATTGGCAATAAGCCTGCAAGTGGTACGGGAATTATTGATGAACTTGGTAAAGAGCATATGGAAACAGGTGCAATTATCGTTTATACATCCGCAGATCCTGTTCTTCAAATCGCTGCACATGAAGAGATTATTCCCATTGAAGAACAGTATGAAATTTGTGAAATCGCACGTGAACTCACATTATCACCTGAATATTTAGTCGGTCGCGTTATCGCGCGTCCGTTTATCGGAGAACCGGGTAATTTCACTCGGACAACGAACAGACATGATTATGCGCTAAAGCCTTTTCATCGAACAGTGATGAATGAACTTGAAGATGCGAATTTAGATGTGATTGCGATTGGTAAAATTTCAGATATTTTTAATGATGAAGGAATTACAGATTCCGTGCGGACAATTAGTAATATGGACGGTGTCGATAAGCTGCTAGAAGTAATGGAAAGGGATTTTCATGGCATCAGCTTTACAAATCTTGTCGATTTTGACGCGTTATTTGGCCATCGCCGTGACCCAATTGGATATGGTCAAGCACTTCAAGAGTTTGATGCAAGGTTAGTGGAGATAATGAATTTATTACGTGAAGATGATTTATTAATCATCACGGCAGATCATGGTAATGATCCTGTTTTTGAAGGTACTGACCATACTCGAGAATACGTTCCATTGCTTATTTATTCGCCATCGTTTAAAAAAGGCGGTCCAATGCCAATCAATGAAACATTCTCGGATATAGGCGCAACAATTGCAGATAACTTTAAGGTGAAATTACCTGAGTATGGAAAAAGTTTTCTATCATTACTTGAGAAAAAGGTGAATTAACGATGAGAATGGTTGATCTTATTAAGAAAAAGCGAAATGGTGATTCTTTATCAAAAGAGGAGATTATTTTCTTTATTAACGGCTATACAACTGACGCTATTCCCGATTATCAAGCAAGTGCCTTGCTGATGGCAATTTACTTTAAAGGTATGACTGCAGAAGAACAAGCCGATTTAACAATGGCCATTGTCGAGTCAGGTGCCCAGATCGATTTATCGTCCATCGAGGGTGTAAAAGTCGATAAGCACTCGACTGGCGGAGTCGGAGATACGACATCTCTGATTCTTGTCCCGTTGGTGGCTGCTTGCGGTGTTCCTGTTGCGAAGATGAGCGGTAGGGGACTTGGACATACGGGGGGGACTCTGGACAAGTTAGAAGCGATTGAGGGGTTTCATATTGAGCTGACAAGTGAAGAGTTTGTCAATCAAGTAAATGAGTTGAAACTTGCGATAATTGGTCAAAGTAAAAACTTGACGCCTGCTGACCAGAAAATTTACTCCTTACGAGATGTAACAGCAACGGTTGATAGCATACCGCTAATCGCAAGTTCAATTATGAGTAAAAAAATTGCAGCTGGAGCCGATGCAATTGTTCTCGATGTAAAAACGGGCGATGGAGCTTTTATGAAATCCAAGGAAGATGCATTGAAGTTAGCTAAATCCATGGTGGAGATTGGCAATCACGTAGGGCGAAAAACGATGGCAATTATATCTGATATGAGCCAGCCACTTGGAAATGCTATTGGGAATTCTCTTGAGGTGATTGAAGCAATCGATACGTTAAAAGGTATAGGACCAAAGGATTTAACAGAACTTTGCCTTGTCCTAGGCAGTCAAATGCTTGTCGTAGGCGAAAAAGCAGAGACGTTGGAAGAGGGACGTGGCATGCTAGAGCAGGTGATAAATGACGGAACGGCACTCGAATTATTCGGTACGCTTATTGAAGCACAAGGAGGCAACCGTGCAATCATTCATGACACTGCGCTTCTTCCGACAGCGAAGTATAAAATCGAAGTACAAGCTGCGCGGTCAGGTTATATTACCGAGATGGGCGCAAATGACATCGGCGTCGCGGCGATGTTGCTAGGTGCCGGACGCGCGGATAAAAATGATGTCATTGATTTATCCGTTGGTATCGTCCTGAAAAAGAAAATAGGTGATTCTGTTCAAAAAGGCGACGTACTCGCCGTCATTCATTCGAATACTGAAGCGGTTCAGCAATCGGAATCACTCCTTCAAGAACATATAATCATTGGCGATGAAGCTGTTTTACCGCCGCAACTTATTGGTGAAGTCATTCATGAATAATCGATAAAGAAATCAAAAGCTATCTTTTTTAACCGAGTTAAATCGGTTAAAAGGATAGCTTTTTTTAATTCTATGTGTAAATCAATTCGAAGCGGTCAATACTTCTATGGAAAGCGGATTAATGTCGAAATGTAAGAAGTTTTACCGGTTAATGACTAGTTTTGCTAGGTCAAAGGATTCCCCTTCAGTAATGTGGAATTAAAACGCATGAAGGAGGGATTTTCTATGGCGAAAATCGAGATTATTGATAACGGGATTTTAATAGCAACTCTGAGAGGTGAACTAGACAATCATAAGGCAAATCAAATCCGTTCAGATATTTCAGCATCTATCTTTACGGGGCAAGTACGTGCAGTTATTTGGGATTTAGAAGGGCTTGGATTTATGGATAGCGCGGGGATTGGACTGATACTTGGGAGAATGCGTGACTTATCACCCGTTGGCGGGGAGACTCTTATTCTAAATCCATCTGCGACTATGAATAAAATTTTCGGCTTTTCAGGACTCGGTGAAAATATTAGATATTGTACGATCGAAGAAGCGATCGGGGAGATTGGAGGGGTTGTACATGAACAATGAAATGACTTTATCTTTTGTTGCTATCGAAGAAAATGAGGCATTAGCGAGAATGGCGATGACATGTTTTATTACCCCGCTAGATCCGACAATCGAAGAAATTTCAGAATTTAAAACGATTGTTTCGGAAGCGGTGACAAATGCAATACTGCACGGATACGAAAATGATGGGAAAAGTCTAGTTAAAATCCATGCCAAAATTGATGACCAAACAGTATCGATGACCGTGAGTGATGAAGGGGCTGGAATTGATGATTTAGCCCGCGCTATGGAACCGATGTATACAAGTAAACCGCATATGGAACGTTCAGGAATGGGTTTTACCATTATGGAAAGTTTTTCGGATAGCTTGTCCGTCGAATCGGTAATTGGCTCAGGTACAGTAGTCAAATTCGAGAAAAGATTTTCTCCGATTACGGAAACGAGCAGAATGAGGTGACGTATGGACGCATCCGTTGAGAAAAAGCATGCTTTATTGTCCCAGGAGAAGATGAGAGAACTTATCAAAGTTTCGCAGGAAGGCGATAAAGAGGCGCGGAAGTTGATGGTCGAAGGTAATACGCGTCTCGTTTGGTCTATTGTTCAACGTTTTGCTTCTCGAGGCGCGGATCCGGAAGACTTATTTCAAATCGGCTGCATCGGCCTGATGAAGTCGATTGATAAATTCGACCTATCCTATGAAGTTAAGTTTTCCACTTATGCAGTCCCGATGATTGTTGGGGAAATCCAACGTTTTTTAAGAGATGACGGCATGGTAAAGGTCAGTCGGTCAATTCGTGAACTAAGTTTCAAGATTCGTCATGCAACAGACGATTATGTGAAAAAGAGCGGAAGGTACCCGACACTAGCTGAAGTAGCCGAAATATTAGAGGTTAAATTAGATGATGTCATACTGGCTTCAGATGCGCTCAGAGACCCTGCATCGTTACATGAACAACTATATGAAAATGAAGGCGACAGTTTAACATTAATGGACCAACTAAGAGATGACCGTTCAGAAAGAGTATTTGATCACATACCTTTGCGCGATGTCATTTCAAAATTAAATAAAAGAGACCAAACCATCATTTACATGCGCTATTACTTGGATTGCACACAAAGCGATATTGCCGAACGAATAGGTATATCGCAGGTTCAAGTGTCAAGACTAGAAAAGAAAATATTAGCCCAATTAAAGTCATGGATGGGGGCTAATCTAGAGGAAAGTACGGTAAAAAAGTGAGGACGGATTAGTGTAATGGAAAAACTCTTCAAATCGATGAAAGACGGAGAAGACTGGTTTAATAAATGTTTCGGCAAAGATGAAACATTTGATGCAATGGCCCGGTCGATTCATCTTTGGGATATGCCTGCATTACTTCTGTATATTAACGGTCTCGTTGACGGGGATAGCTTGTTATCGCTGTTAACAGAAATGCAAGGTAAAGACGGATGGGACGGGGAAATTAGAGACGACAGCGAACGTTTTTTAACATTTTTTCCGTATCATTCCGTCGAAGCGGTAAAAGATCAAGACGATATGTTAACGTCTATCCTAAGCGGACAAGCCGCATTCATTACGCCAAGTGGCTATGCGTTCGTAATTGACGTTAGGTCTTACCCTGGCAGGCAGCCTGAGGAGCCGGATACTGAAAAAGTAATTCGCGGGGCTAGAGACGGGTTTACAGAAAATATCATTACAAATACTGCGCTTGTTCGTAGACGGCTTCGTACGGAAGATTTACGGTTCCAAATGCATCGAACAACCGTAAACGGAAAAACAGACGTCGCAATTGCGTTTATTCAAGGGGCGGCAAGTGAAGAGCATCTCGCTTATATACGGGAGCGCTTAGATAAAATAGTTCATGATGGTCTTACGATGACCGACAAATCGCTTGAAGAGTTTCTGTTTAAACAGAGATTTCATCCGATGCCATTTGTTCGTTTTACCGAACGTCCGGATATATGCGCAGCACACTTATTGGAAGGACATATTGCCATCATGGTCGATACGTCACCGTCGGTTATACTCGTCCCGGTTTCGTTGTTCCATCATCTTCAGCATGCAGAAGAATATAGGCAAGCTCCGTTAATTGGTACTTTCGTGAGACTTATTCGTTTTGTAGGAGCTGGATTGAGCTTAGTTCTTTTGCCATTTTGGTATTTGCTTGCGACAAAACAGCATTACCTTCCAGATTATTTAAGTTATATCGGTCCGAATGATATTGGAGAAATACCTCTGCTAATTCAAATATTAATGGCGGATATTGGAATTGAAGTGCTTCGCATGGCGGCCATTCATACGCCAACGCCGATGTCTACTGCAATGGGGTTAGTTGCAGCAATCGTCATTGGTCAAGTCGCAATCGATGTCGGGTTATTTACACCGGAAGTTGTTCTGTATGTAGCCGTAAGTGCTATTTTCACGTTTGCAATTCCTTCATTTGAATTAAGCATTACAACGAAAGTTTTTAGGATATGCATACTTTTGTCAACGGCAATATTAGGCGCACCTGGCTTTTTCATGTCAGTTGCGGTATTGTTTTATTATTTATGTTCACTGAAGCCAATGGGTGTGCCGTATTTATGGCCGGCTGTTCCATTCTTCCCGCGTGCAATGATGCGAGTCCTTATCAGGTTTCCAATGACTGCCGATGCCCCGCGTCCATACATTACAGATGCCCCGGAAAGGGATCGTATTAAATAGAACTTTGCAACTCCTCCACTGTCTATGATAAAATTTAAGATAGTAAATTTTAGAAGGAGGAAAAGCCTCTATGCATCTATATGGAACTCAATCAATTAATGACCGTGGTCATTTGGCGATTGGGGGCGTCGATACAGTCAATCTTGCTAATACGTACGGTACGCCTTTAATTGTTTATGATATAAATTTGTTCCGGGAACGGGCTAGGGCCTTCAAAAAAACATTTCAGGCTGCTGGGATAAATGCGCAAGTTGCTTATGCAAGCAAGGCATTTTCATCAATAGCTATATATGAAGTTGCAAAACAAGAAGGCCTATCGCTCGATGTCGTCTCAGGAGGAGAGTTATACACTGCTGTTCAAGCGGATTTTCCAAGAGAGAAAATACATTTTCATGGGAATAACAAAAGTTATAGCGAGATTGAATATGCCTTCGATGAAAAAATTGGTTGTATCGTCGTTGACAACTTTTTGGAAGTTTCAATCATCAAGGAAATTGCTGAATCGAGAAACCAGGAAATGGATGTCCTTATTCGCGTAACGCCGGGTATCGAAGCCCATACGCATGATTATATTACGACGGGGCAAGAAGATTCTAAGTTTGGTTTTGATTTGAAAAATGGACAAGCTGATGAAGCTTTTCGTCAATTGTATAATCATTCTTATATCACAGTTCTAGGAATGCATTGCCATATTGGTTCGCAGATTTTTGAAACGAACGCTTTTCGTGTCGCCGCAGAAACATTAATCGATAAAATGATTTATTGGCGTGATAATGATAATTTTATTTGCCGTGTTCTAAATTTAGGTGGCGGTTTCGGGATTCGCTACACGGAAAAAGATCATCCCTTAAGCCCATCCGAGTATGTCGAGGAAATGGCAAACGTCGTATTATCGATGACGCGTATATTCAATTATCCAATTCCTGAGATATGGATTGAGCCGGGAAGATCACTTGTCGGCGATGCCGGAACGACTTTATATACGGTTGGAAGCACTAAAGAAATTCCGGGAGTTCGCAAATATGTTGCAGTTGACGGCGGGATGTCAGATAATATAAGACCTGCTCTATACGGGGCGGAATACACGGCGGTGTCCGCAAATCGAATGACTGAACCACATACCGCGGAAGTGACAATCGCGGGGAAATGTTGTGAATCAGGCGATAAATTAATTGAAAAGGCCACCATTGCTTCTGCAATAGAAGGAGATATTATTGCAACTTTTTGTACAGGGGCGTACAGTTACTCCATGTCGAGCAATTATAATCGATTACCAAGACCGGCTATTGTGTTTGTCGAAAATGGAGAAGAGCAACTGGTTGTAAGACGAGAAACTTATGAAGATATTGTAAGACTCGATCTACCCTTACAAAAAGTAAAGCGAGGGGGGGAAATATGAGAAGGCGTAACCTGCTTCTTTTCATAGGTATCCTCGTCGTAGCTGTTATTTGGGGAGCATTATACTGGTTCTATATAGTACCCGTAATTGATCCGCAATAACAAATAATCATCAAAAAAGCCCTGTCAATTTTATGTGACGGTGTCTTTTTTTAGAAAAGAAGGGATTCACATTGATGCTTATACGTTACAAGAAAACCTATGAAAAGATTGCGATGGGCCTACTTTCATATATGCCTGGTGAACATAGTGTGAAAGCATTACAAGAAACAATCCAAAAATATGAAACAGAAGATGATTGGCAGTTATATCTTTGGAAAAAAGGAGAAGACTTCATAGGTCTCCTTGGAATTGAAATTGACGATGATACTTATACTTTGCATCATCTTTCTGTAAACCCGTCATTCCGAGGCGAGGGGATTGGTAAAGCGATTGTTGAGAGAATACAAGAGCAATTCCCCGATAAGGAATGTTTAAGTACAGATGAGACGGATGACTTTTTAAAAAGATTCATTTCGAAAGAAGGAGGAGCTGACTAAAGTCTGCCCTCCTTTTTTTTATCCCGTGTCTAGGGGGAAGGATGGAACATCCTTCCTTAGCGCCTAACCCCTCGGGTCACAAGTCACTTTGCTGTGGGTGAAGGATAAAGTTCAATCCTTCTTTGGTGGCTGAGGAGCTGCCTCCTCGCAAAGTGTCTTGTGCCTGTCGGGTCTAAGGGGAAGGATTGAATTACATCCTTCCTTGGCGCTTACGCTTTTCTCGTTCCTTAAGAATATCCGAACGATCTCTAAGCATATGTTTATGAATGACATCATCGCTTCCGTATGGGAGCAAATCCATTGTTGGTTTGATTTCATTGTTTAGGGCTTGGATCTTTGGGGATGTTATTTCAATTGGAAATGTTGAAAACGGCTTTTCGTTTTTAATTTGTTGATAGGCATGCGTACTATTTTTTAATAGACTATCAATATTGATTCCTTCAGAAAATCCGGGATGGGCTTGACTGACTTTTTCAAGTCTGCTAATTGCTTTCTTTAAAGAGCGGCCGGCGCCAATTGTATTTCCTCTACGCCAGTGATACATTGCAGTTGCTAGTAAGATATAACCGACGAGTGGATGTTCTTTTGTTCTATCAGGAAAGTCTTTCCAATACTCTTCGAGAACTTCATGGCATTCAAAAAAGTCTTGATTCTCATTGAAATAAACAATAAACTTTACAAACAATGGATTATATAATGGTTTCATTATTTCATTCCTTTTTTATAATATTAGTTGATTGGCAGGTGAAGCGGTTTGATCTATAAAGTGCGACTAGATGTTTTTGAAGGACCCTTAGATTTATTATTGCATTTAATAAATCGTTTAGAAATAGATATCTATGATATACCCATGTCTGAATTAACTGATCAGTACATGGAGCATATCCATGCGATGCGCGTACTTCGACTTGACGAACTAAGTGAATATCTAGTGCTGGCTGCGACGCTTATTGAAATTAAAAGCAAAATGTTACTTCCAATCCATGAAGGCGAAGATTTCGGCGACGATGCTGATTTCGATATGGAAGATGATCCGCGTGATGAACTCGTCGCGCGATTAATCGAGTATCGAAAGTATAAGGAAGCTGCTACTAGCTTAAAAGAAGCAGCGGATAATCGATTGGACTATTTCACGAAATCGCCCGGGGATCTTTCACAGTTTGGTGAAATCGTATCAGTGGGATTGGAAGAAAATTTGAATGTATTCGATTTGATTGGTGCTTTTCAAAAAATGATCGATCGAAACCGACTAAGAGCTCCTCTCTCCGCTAGTATAACCAAAACAGAGCTGTCTGTCGGCGAAAAGATGGATGAAATAATGGGGCGGCTGGTCGTTAATGGCGGTCGTTGTGATTTTCACACGCTTTTTGAAGAAGGAGATACTGGTGAACTTGTTGTCACCTTCATGTCAGTACTCGAATTAATGTTAAGGGGTGACGTCAACGTCGAGCAAAGTAATAACTTTGCAAATCTAATTGTATCGTACGTGAAAGATGGTGAAGAATCCCATGGATGAAGGGAAAAGTTTACAAGGAATGATTGAAAGTTTTTTATTTATAGCTGGTGATGAAGGATTAACGATTAAGCAATTAACCACAGTTACGGAACAAAGTGAAGCAAAGGTAAAGCAAGCACTTACCAGCTTGCTTGAAAATTATGAAGGACAAGTTGAAAGAGGCATTACATTAAAACAGTTCGGCGGTTCGTACAGGCTTGTAACTAAAGCGGAATTTGCCGACAGTATTAAACGATTACTTGAAAACCCATCACCCCAGTCAATTACAAAGGCATCCCTTGAGGTGTTAGCCATTATCGCTTATAAACAACCCGTAACTCGAGTTGAAATCGATGATCTTCGTGGTGTTAAATCAGAAGGTCCAATACATACACTAATATCAAGGGGGTTAATAATGGAGATGGGCCGCTCGGAAGGCACGGGGCGGGCGATTTTATATGGTACGACGAAATTATTTTTAGATCGATTCGGGTTGGAGTCAATAGAAGGGTTGCCACCTCTAACAGTGGAAGAGGACGACAATGACGGTAATACCGATTTATTTATGACACAATTTCAAGAAGCATTCAGAGTTGAAAATGATGGAGGAGGAAACACTACTTGAAACGTGCAATTGCAATGATTCTATTTGCAACAATCGTTTTATTTGCGGGCGGAAAAGAAGCCAGTGCGCGTGATGCTTGGGTTGTGATTGATGCTGATACGGGAAGATTGCTCTCGGGATCGAATGAACATGTTCGACTGCCTATCGCCAGTTTAACAAAAATATGGACAGCTTTTACGGTTTTGGAAAGTGGTGCTCCGCTAGGATTCACGACGATTTCACCGGAGGCTGCATCCGCTGAAGGATCGTCTATCTATATGAAGCAAGGCGTGACAGCTGACGTCGAAGGACTGTTATACGGTCTAATGCTTCGGTCTGGGAATGACGCGGCTTATGCGCTCGCTGAACATGCAGGTGGCTCGCTTCAAGGGTTCGTCGATTTAATGAATGACAACGCACTCTTATATGGACTTAACGATACTGTCTTTACAAATCCATCGGGTCTTCACAATGAATTGCATTTATCAACTGCATATGACACGGCTTTAATGATGTATCATGCAATGCAAAATGAAACCTTCAAAAAAATCGCGTCAACTCATACCTACAATTATCAACTTAAAAATGAAAATTACAGTTGGCAAAATAAACATCGATTGGTACGTTCTAATGAGACAGCAATTGCTGGTAAAACAGGGTTTACCAAAATGGCGGGTCGTACACTGGTCACATACTTTGAAAAAGACGGGAAAAAGATAATTGTTGTAACCTTAAATGACGGGAACGATTGGAATACGCATCGTCAATTATCTGAAAGTACGTTTTCTAATTATGAGTTAGTAACCGTTGCGAAAAAAGGAAGGTATTCAATTCTTCCGGGTATGGAAGGGGAACTTGATAAGCCGATAAAACTACTGTTGAAAAAAGGTGAAAAAAGTAATGTTTCACATATTCTCCGCATTCCTCGCGGAGAAAACAAGACTAGTATTGGAAGATGGACGGTTTATTTTGATAATAACCCGTTGATCACTTCGGAAATACTACTTACCAGATAGAAGAAAATACGACTACAATTGAATAATTGCGTCAGAAATATGGCGATAGTAGGAAGACTGACTTATTAATAGGACAGTCTTCTTTTAATTTGGCGTAAAGTATGACATAATTTTTCTCAGTACGTAGGACGGAGTGAACAAAATGGAAAGATTGCAAAAAGTGATGGCCCAAGCGGGGGTTGCTTCTAGAAGAAAATCAGAGGAACTAATTGTTAATGGGAAAGTAAAAGTAAATGGCGTTGTTGTAACTGAGTTAGGAACGAGAGTCTCATCCACTGATCAAGTCGAGGTAGAAGGGATTCAAATCGTCAAGGAAGAAAATGTTTATTATCTTCTGTATAAACCAAGAGGGGTTATTTCAACGGCGAATGATGAGAAAGGCAGAAAAACCGTTGTGGACTTTTTCCCGCATATTGAAAAACGAATTTATCCAGTAGGGCGACTCGATTATGATACTTCGGGCGCTATCATCCTAACAAACGATGGAGATTTTTCATATTTAATGACGCATCCAAAATTCGAGATCAAGAAACAATATATTGCAAAAGTAAAAGGAATTCCTTCTAGAGAGAATTTACGTAAACTTGAACGCGGGATAGAACTTGAAGATGGAATGACTGCACCGGCGAATGTGAAAATGCAATCGATGGATAAGAAAACGCAAACCGCAATTGTTGAAATTACGATTCATGAAGGTAGAAATCGACAAGTTCGCCGCATGTTTGATGCGATTGGTTGTCCTGTTGAAAGTTTGACACGAGAAGAATTCGGCATTTTATCGACTCGAGGATTAAATGCGGGAGAAGCTAGAGAGTTAACAATCCATGAAGTAAAACAATTACGCGTGCTTGCGGAAACCGGTAAAATAGGATAATTGTTTTGAATCTGTTCACAGTTATTTCATTAATAGTTAAAGAATGAAGATATTCGTTTGTTATAATGGAATAAGATTATTGGTTTGGGGGTTAGAAAATGTCAAAAGCGAATCGAATGGCTGCTAATAGAAAAAAGCGCCTTGTCATTCGGACAATCGTTCTTTTAGTTCTTGCCGTTGCAATTGTATTCGCAATTGTTACGCGTGATAAAGTGAAAGTATTAGCGGTTGGTGATAAAGCGCCTGACTTTGAGCTTGTTGATCTAGAAGGAAATAAACATCGCCTATCTGATTATAAAGGTGAAGGGGTTTTTCTTAACTTCTGGGGTTCCTGGTGCGGTCCATGCAAAACAGAAATGCCGTTTATGGAAAACCAGTATAAAGAGTTTGAAGGAAAAGGCGTTCACATATTGGCGATTAATATTAAAGATACCCGATTAAAGGCAGAGACGTTCAGGGACCAATTTGGATTGACGTTTCCAATTGCCAGAGATCCAGACGAGAGCGTGAGACGCGCATACAACGTCATGCCGCTCCCAACTACAATCCTGATTAATAAAGATGGGATTATTAAAGATATAATAACGAGGGGAATGTCGGAAGATGAGATCCGCTCATTAATGGAAAGCATTCAACCCGATCCCAATTAAGGAGTCTATAAAATGAGCAAAATCAAATGCCAGTGCGGTCATGAAAATCCATTTGGCACGGTGCTTTGTGAGCGATGTGGAAGACCGCAAACTGAAGAGGCAATTCAAAGTGAAACAGTGGATATGCGTTATGAAGGTTCAGCGCGTAGATCTCAGACGTATAAAAGAACAATCATTGATAAAATATGGAACTTCTTTTCAAGTGTTAAAATTGGAATCAGTATAATTATCGCTGTTCTTGTAACCTCGGCGATAGGTACGATATTCCCACAAAAATTATACGTCCCTGTCAGCGATGCCGAATTGGGAGATTATTATGAGCGTTTATACGGCTTTTTTGGCGTCATCTATTACAAGCTCGGTTTTCATGATATGTATAACAGTTGGTGGTTCATCACGCTAGTTGGAATGCTTGGAACTTCTATTATCATTGCAAGTGTTGATAGAGTTATTCCTCTTTATAAATCATTGAAAAAACAACGGACGAAACGCCATCCATCCTTTATGAAACGTCAGCGAATATATGGTATCGGACCAGTTAATGACGCAGATGAGTCTATTAACAAGGCAGCGGAGAAACTAAAGAATCTTCGTTATAATGTTAAAATAGAAGACGGTGCAATTTTGGCGGAAAAAAACCGTTTTTCAAGATGGGGCCCTTATGTTAATCATACTGGACTTATTATTTTCTTAAGCGCAATTTTACTTCGTGGAATCCCCGGGTTTTATGTCGATGAAACGCTTTGGATTCGAGAAGGCGAGACATTGGAAATACCTGGCGCGCCCGGATATTATATTGAAAACAATGGTTTTACAATTGAAAACTATTCAATAGAAGAAGACGATGAAGTGTTCAGCACAGCTCTTGAACGTGTGGGCATGATTGCAAAGAATTATCAGACTGACGTCTCATTATACAAAAATGCTGATGATGCTCTCCCAGGACAAACTGAGAATATTGAATTCGTTAAAGATGAGTCAATCATCGTCAACCATCCATTAACGTTTGATGGGTATAGTATTTTTCAGATGGATTTCCGGTTAGATGAATTAAAATCGATGACTTTTCAATTGACTGAAAAAGCAACGGAAGAATCACTTGGTGAATTTAAAATTGATCTAATAAATCCCGAAGATAAATACGAACTTGAAAATGGTGCAATAGTCGAGATTAAAGAATATTATCCGGATTATGATGGTATCAAGGACGGAGAACCGCATTCGAAATCTCCAATTCCAAATAATCCTGCTTTTATATTCAAAATGATAACACCCGAAAAACCAGAAGGTGAAATGAGTTTCGTTGCAATTCGACAAACACTTGAAACTGAAGAAAATGATTACAAGGCAAATTTCTTAAGTGCTGAAACACGTGATATATCGGGTTTGACGATTCGTAAGGACCGAACACTGTACATATTATTGTTCGGCGGAATTGTTTTCATGATTGGTGTCTCGCAAGGCTCTTACTGGAATCATAGACGAATTTGGATTCAAAAAGGGGAAGGAAATGAAATTCTCCTTGCCAGCCATACAAATAAAAACTGGTTCGCATTAAGAAAAGAGATTGAGCAAGTACAAGAACACGCGGACTTGCCTGAATATGAAGACCGTGAAGATACTGAGTCCAAATTGGACGACGAGGAAGGGGACTTTAACTAATGGATTTTGCATCATTGAGCTCAAACTTACTTCTAGTCTCATTTATCGCCTATTTAGTTGCAACACTCTTCTTCGGAGGAGCTGTAAAAGGCGCAAAAACAGAAAAGGCATATAAAAACAGTAAATGGGGAAATATCGGGATTACCATTACGATCATTGGGTTTCTTACACATCTAGGTTATTTTATAACGCGATGGATTGCTTCGGGACATGCACCGGTCAGTAATATGTTCGAATTTGTGACCGCATTTGGAATGATGATCGTCGGGGCATTCATTTTGCTGTTTTATATGTATAGAACACCGTCACTCGGTTTATTCGCTTTGCCGATTGCCGTAGTCATTATCGGATATGCAAGCATGTTCCCTACGGAAATTACGCCGCTT
Organism: Sporosarcina sp. Marseille-Q4063; assembly: GCF_018309085.1. Lineage (GTDB taxonomy): Bacteria > Bacillota > Bacilli > Bacillales_A > Planococcaceae > Sporosarcina. The sequence goes on from NZ_CP070502.1 coordinate 67,967, forward strand.
ATCCCAGCTCTTAAAAGTTATTGGTTAACAGTTCATGTTATTACAGTAGTAATTGGCGAAGCGATTCTAGCAATCAGTGCGGTCGCAGGACTTGTTTTACTATTGAAAGTAACTGACTTAACAAAGAAATCCAAACAACGTTTTTGGTTGGAATCCGTTATATTCACGATAGTCTTGGTAGTCGGTTTCATTCTTTCATCTACCGTGTTTTCAGTTATGGGGAATGAGGCTGAGTTTACATACGTCGACAAAAATGGAGATCCGGCTAAAATCGAATATATTTATCCACCGTTATTTGGTATGAATGAATATGAAGCACTCACGCCTGATGCAATGACGCCGCTATTTGAAATGCCTGCTATCGTCAATGCGAAAACATTGACTACTTTTGTTTGGTCATTGGCAACAGGAATAGTACTATATCTGTTGTTGCGACTGATAATTCGTCGACCGATCGCGACATTATTTCAGCCGTTCGCCAAAAAAGCAAATACGCGTTTAATGGACGAGATCGGCTATAGATCCGTGTTAATAGGTTTCCCTGTATTTACACTTGGCGCCTTGGTATTTGCGATGATTTGGGCGCACGAGGCATGGTCTAGATTTTGGGGATGGGATCCTAAAGAAGTTTGGGCGCTCATTACTTGGCTCTTTTATGCAGCATTTCTACATTTACGCTTATCGCGCGGATGGGAAGGCGAAAAGTCTGCTTGGCTTGCAGTAATTGGATTTATTATCATTATGTTTAACTTAATTGCTGTAAACTTAATCCTTGCAGGATTGCATTCCTACGCATAAATAAATATAGACTGCATGGATTATTGAATGTCCATGCAGTCTTTTTGCATCCAACTACAGGCACCAGTCCCTCGTGTTGGCGGCCTCCGCTTTTGTTTTTTAAATTTTACTGATATAATTGTAGAATATAATTGAGTAGTACGTTGAAAGGGGTAAATATCCATGGAAGAAAATATTTCGATATTAGTGGTCGACGATGAGGATCGAATCCGTCGTCTTTTGAACATGTATTTAACTCGCGAAGGATACACCGTCGATGAAGCCGTTGACGGAGCCGAGGCTCTTGAAAAAGCCGTGGAAAATGATTATGCATGTATATTATTAGACCATATGATGCCAGAAAAAGATGGTCTTGAAGTATTAAAAGAATTGCGCGACCAAAAGAACATGACACCGATTATGATGCTAACAGCCAAGGGGGAAGAATCCGACCGCGTTACTGGCTTTGAAACAGGCGCAGATGATTATATCGTAAAGCCCTTCAGCCCACGGGAAGTAATCCTTCGCGTGAAAGCGGTATTAAGAAGATCTACTACGATTCAAGGTGCAACAGCAACGACATCGAAAGACCTTGTCGTATTTCCACAATTAACAATTGACAATGATGCACATCGTGTCACCGCGGAAGGTCAGGAAGTGAATCTAACGCCAAAAGAGTATGAGTTATTATACTTCTTAGCCAAATCACCGGATAAAGTATTCGATAGAGAGCAACTCTTAAAAGAGGTTTGGCATTATGAGTTCTTTGGCGATTTGCGGACTGTTGATACACATGTGAAAAGGCTCCGTGAAAAACTTAGTCGCGTCTCTGAAAGCGCAGCGAAAATGATTGTTACTGTTTGGGGAGTCGGCTATAAATTTGAGGCAATCGAATGAATCGAATATGGAATTCAATAGTCGGGAAGCTATGGGCAACCATATTGCTTCTCGTTACTTTTATTTTGTTTATTGTCACAGCATTGCTTTTAGAGTTTTTAGGGAACTTTCATAAGGAGCAAGCCGAAGATTCACTAATTAGAGAAGCAACAATGATTGAGAAAATCGTGTTGGATCATGATGATCGTCCATTAATACCACTACTTATACATGATATTTTAGATGAAGAAACAAATGCAATTATAACGGATACTAGTGGAACAATCATACATTCTTTTCATAATGGGTTAAACAAGGAAAGAATCGAAAATAAGATTCTTTCCAATTCTACGTTGGCGACTAATTCCGGGTCAACTAAACAAGTTTTAAAAGAAATGATGATGCCTTCAGTAAAGGAAGAAGGGGTCATTGAACAATACATCGTGCTAGAAACCTCATATATGACAGAATCAGGCGTTCGCGGCACGGTCTTTATTTATCAAAGTCTTGATGCCATAAAGGCGACAATGAAAAGAACGACGAACATTGTCTTTCTTTCAGCTTTTATTGCTTTTATCTTAACGACTATTTTTGCGTTTTTCTTATCGACCAAAATTACTTCTCCACTTCGAAAAATGCGACAAGCAGCATTGGAATTATCAAAGGGGAATTTTGATACACGTCTTCCATCTCTTCAAAGTGATGAAATCGGACAGCTTGCAACCGCATTCAATCAGATGGGCCGACAATTAAAATATCATGTGGAGTTAATTAGTCAGGAAAAAGAACAATTATCAAGTATCTTAACGTCGATGGCCGATGCCGTCATCACATTTAATCGTGATGGTACGATTCTTTTAAGCAATCCGCAAGCAGAAAAGCTATTGCAAAAATGGTTTTTTGCCAATGATGCTAAAAATGAATCAGTACCTCCGGAGCTTTTGCATATGTTAGACCACTCGATAACATTTTCGGAAGAAGTGGAAGATGAATTAGAACTCAATAATCAATTTTACACGATATCCATCAGTCCTTTATATAGCGGAGAAGACATTCGGGGTGCTGTCGCGGTTCTACGAGATATGACGGCGCAACATCAGTTAGATAAGCTGCGTTCCGACTTTATTGCAAACGTGTCGCATGAGCTTCGAACCCCGATTTCCATGTTGCAAGGGTATAGTGAAGCGATATTAGATGGCGTGACAAGGAATGACGAAGAACGGGATGAAATGATTCAAATCATCCACGAAGAATCCCTTCGAATGGGCCGGCTCGTTACAGATTTACTCGATTTAGCAAGAATGGAATCCGGGCATATGACGCTGTATAAATATGATGTTTCCGTTATTCCTTTTATTACTCGTATTGCGAACAAGTTTACACAAGTTGCACGAGAATCAAATGTGGATTTACAGCTCAACTTTTCTGAAAATGAGCTTTGGGCTGAGTTAGATGCGGATCGGATTGAACAAGTTGTAACAAATCTCATAGATAATGCCATTCGACATACTCCAGATAAAGGATGTGTGATCGTGCATGTCGAAAGGTATAGAGATATGTGCAAAATTACTGTTTCTGACACCGGAGATGGAATTTCAGAAGAAGACTTACCTTTCATATTCGAACGTTTCTATAAAGTTGATAAAGCAAGAACCCGTGGAAAAGGCGGTACGGGGCTTGGCTTAGCCATTGCAAAAAACATAATTGATTCGCACGGCGGGGTTATTACGGCTTCTAGGGGAGAAGAGAAAGGAACCGTAATGACAGTTACTTTGCCTTTGAAATAAGTGTAACTTTTTGTAAAGTTAGACGACTAATAGAATGAACGGGGGGATTTAATGGACGACTCCGTTTTTAACCGGTTATATGAACAGTACCATAACGATGTGTTTCGGTTTCTTATTTATTTGATAAGAGACCGCGATCAGGCCGAGGATTTAATGCATGAGGTCTACGTTAGAGTTCTGAGAGCCTATTCCGGTTTCGAGGGGAAAAGTTCTGAAAAAACGTGGCTCTTTTCAATCGCTAAAAATGTTGCGATAGACCACTACAGAAAAAATTCAGTTCGCAGAAAACATTCATTTGACAAATTCGACTGGGAGAAAAGTGAATTGGTATCAACAGAAATACTTCCAGATAATCTTGTTGTTTTAAATGAGGAAATGAAAGAACTTTTGAATGTCCTTGATACGTGTACGGGTGACCAGAAAATGGTCATTCATATGAGGTTTATACATGATCTTTCTATTGCCGATACAGCCGAAATACTAGGTTGGAGCGAGGGGAAAGTTAAGACTACGCAACATAGGGCAATAAGTGCGTTGCGTAAAAAATTAAGTAGGTGATAAAAAGTGACGAATAAGTGGGACGATGAGAAAATACAAAAACTTCTTAATGATTTACCGGATGTCCAAGATACCCGTTCCAAAGAAGATGTATTGTCGCGTCTTAAACAAGATAAACGTTTGCAGAAACGGCCTAAGCAAATGCCGAGTAGGAATACCAGACGAAACCTTATACCAGCCTTTGTAGCTGCAGCGGTACTTCTGGCGTTGACGTTACTGATTCCATCTATGCTACAGAATAATAGTTCAAATTCAAATGATAAAGCAAGTATGAAAATTATGAGCAAAGATGACAATGAAAATATGCAAGTTTTCAGTAGTGAGGATAGTTCAATCGGTGGGGAATCGGAAGAAATGGCGGAAAGCGAAATGGATCAGGGGAATGAAGTAAGCAATGGGATTGGCGATGAAAACACATCGTCTCATTCCACGGTTTATCCAAATGATGCAGCGGGATATACAGTGTTTCATCTTGGTCTGGCAAGTGAAGCAGCTGCTAGCATTCCTGTTACATTTTTAATTCCGGATAGCCAAATTAAAGAAGATTTCGGTGACATAGAACCGAGCAGTTTGGATTTGTACATGAAATATGCTGGACAAATCGACGAAGAAGCCCTCGGTTTCGATGATTATCACCCTTATAAAGGTACATTTTCAGTCGATGGGGATGTCCTTGTTCAATCTTTACCTACCGGACATGGGTATGATATAGCTCCTGGCACAATATCGACCTATCTGGGGTCTTTACAGGATACATTTTTCGGATTCGAGGAAATTAGATTTGAAAATGAAGATGGAACTGCCGTCGAGTTTGACCAAGTCGGGGAACCAAGTAAGCCAATGAAATTGAATAGCGGTGTAAATCATTATAATTATTATTTGTTCGAGCAATCGGATGGTCAGGAATACTTATCTTCAAACTTCTCTTATAGCTATGAAAATCTTGAAACTGCTTTGGAGGAAATGAAAATTAATCCGAATGATATTTATTCATCAATCATTCCAACAAACGTGGAATTTGAAGTTGTAGAAAAAAATGAAGTAACTGTGGTGAAGTTTAAGGGCACATTGGATCTATTATCAATGTCGGAAATAGAAGCCAATCAGTTAATCGACGGCATAGTACTAACCGCTGCAAGCTTCGATCGGCAAATACAGTTTGAAAATATTTCACAGGTCGAATGGAATGGATTTAACCTAAATGAGCCATTGCCAATACCAGTCGGACCTAACGTATTGCCCTTTCTATTAAAGTAAGCATCAAGGACTTGTAAACAATTGAGTTTACAAGTCCTTGTTTTTTATGTATGATTAATATGTAACAACAATAAAATATTGATTCATCTTCGGGGCAGGGTGTAATTCCCGACCGGCGGTAATGGAATTCATAGAGTTCCGAGCCCGCGAGCTGAAAAGCTGATTCTGGTGTGATTCCAGAGCCGACAGTATAGTCTGGATGGGAGAAGGTGAAGGTACGGCCGTCTTTTTTGTGAAATTACAAAAGAGGTGCCTATTTAATGATGGGTAATAATATTCTACCTGTCAGTATTTTAAATGTGCCTTATACAACTCCCTAGAGCTTATTTGCTTTAGGGAGTTTTTCATTAAAAAATGGCGAACCGTCCTTTCCTCTTTTGAAGTGAATCGAACAAGGAGAGAGGAAACAAATGAATAGTAATAAGTTACGTAGAATGGTTATTATCGCAATGCTTGGAAGCGTGGCGACAATTTTGATGCAATTCAACTTTCCATTGCCGGCACTACCGCCTTTTTTAAAGGTTGATTTTGGTGAAATCCCTGCTGTTCTTGCGGTCATGACATTAGGTCCGGTTGCTGGAATTGCCGTGGAACTCATAAAGAACCTTTTACATTGGTTCTTGAGCGGAAGCCCTACTGGTGTTCCGGTTGGTGAACTAGCGAACTTTACAACAGGTGTGTTATTCATCCTACCGATTTACTATATTTTTAATAAGTTCCGTACCGCAAAAGGTTTGATTGCCGGGTTAATTGCTGGAACAGTTTCAATGGCTGTCGGGATGACACTGTTAAATTACGCTGTATTCCTGCCCATGTACACATACTTTTTAAATATGCCGCCTGTTACAGGTGATGCGCTTCACGTTATGCTTTTTTATGGAATCCTGCCGTTTAACTTCATAAAAGGTGCAATTTTAATGGCGCTTACGATTCTTTTATTTAGTAGAATGAAAAAGTGGATTGAAAAACAACGTACTAAGTTAATGACCGAATAATATTAATAAAAAAAGAAGTGCTAAAGCTAGATATGTCTAGCTTTAGCACTTCTTTTTAATCTTCATATTTTAATGCATCACCATCGAAGGGAGCATCTGCTACTTTAATTGAATCAGTTGGACATCCTTCAAAACCGTCTTCCATATCTTCCAGCAGTTCTTCTGGAACTTCAACGGTTCCCGTGTTATCATCGAGGATAACAAATGCGATTCCGTCATCGTCATAGTCGTATATATCGGGTGCTGCTGCCCCACAAGCCCCGCATGCAATGCATGTGTCTTGATCGACGATTGTATATTTAGGCATGGTTTCTCTCCTCTTTTCTCCGTTCAAACAAAATAAGTACAGTCTCTATTCTAATGATAAAGACAACTATTTTCAACATAATACTATTATTTGGAGGGAGGAAGTTTTATTTTGGATCTCTCATTTTTGCTGTTAACTATTATTAGCCGCCTTGATGGAGAACGTTCAATTTATGCAGGGTATCATCTATTACGCGGAAAGCGGTCCGGTCAAACCTTGCAAGACGTCGAGTATTATAGTTTGAAAGGTTTCTTTTGCATCTTGCCGAAATTGCAAATAGAGGTATTTGACGAGGCAGTGACCGAATTGAAAAAAGCCCAGTATATTTCGATTAATGAAGAGGTCGTTTCTCTCACTAATATGGGGAAAGAAGTCCTTCATACTTTGCCGCTATATCAATTTAATGGGTGGGATTACAGAGGAAGAGAACATGTTTTTTTCTCGAGGCTTTCTTTAATCGTTCAAACTTCGTCCTATTTTAGAGCTGGTGTGAAGTCATTTATGCCCATGCAAAATGATTACGACGTTCAATTATTTGTAAAAGAATTCTTACTTAAACAAGGGCGTTTTGATGAAGCATTTTCCAATCAATTATTTCAAGAACTCCATCAGTCAATTGAACAAAGCGGCATGAATGATAGTCAAAAAACTATTTTTGTACATCGCTTGGGTGGTTTTAAGAACACCGGATGGACATGGAAACAGTTATCGGATGAAATGGGTATAAAACCATTTACACTTTCCTTGTATTATATTGAAAGTTTACATATGTTACTTCAAACAATCAGCCAATCTTCGCAGTATCCGATTTTGACAGAGATAATAACAAATATTAAAGTGTCGACTTACCTGACCGAATCTACTAGTAAAACCAAAGAACTATTTGAACGGGGAATGTCGATGCAAGAGATATCACAATTACGTCATTTGAAAATGAGTACAATTGAAGATCACTTCGTTGAAATTTCGAATAATGATCAATCATTTCCAATGGAAGAGTTCGTATCTTCAACTGATATTGAAGCTGTGGTGGCTAAATCAAGGGAATTGGGTACTAAAAGATTACGCTTATTAAAGGAACAGTTTCCGTCACTTACTTATTTTCAACTCCGGCTCATATTAGGAGCAGGGTCAAAAGGAGGGGCAAAGTGGATATCAAATCAATCTTGTTGAAAAAGTTTGGCTTCGAACAATTTAGAGCGGGACAAGAAGAAGTTATCCGCGATGTCATTTCAAATCGGGACACAATTGCTATATTGCCTACAGGCAGTGGGAAATCTTTATGTTATCAACTACCAGCGTATACGAAAAATGGTCCAGTTTTAATCGTTTCGCCTTTGGTCGCTTTAATGGAAGATCAAGTGGCGATTATGAAAAAAAATGGAGAAAAACGAGTAGTGGCTCTCAATTCTTTTCTTGCTTATAAAGATCGGCAACGAATTATGACTCAATTGGCGTTGTATAAATTCATCTTCGTTTCACCGGAAATGTTAATGCAAAATAATGTCGCCGAGCAATTTAAAAAACTATCAATCGCATTTATCGTCATTGATGAAGCGCATTGTATTTCGCAATGGGGATTTGATTTTAGACCGGACTACCTGCGAATTGGTGAATTCTTGCAACAACTGGATAGACCGAATATATTGGCTTTAACTGCAACAGCTGACAGCCAAGTCCTGCAAGATATTGTTCGCTATTTATGTCTTGAAAGTCCAGCTATTCATAAACATTCTTTGGATCGAAATAATATTTCATATTCGATAAAACAAATGAACTCAGAAAACGAAAAAACAGATTGGATTCTTGAACGAACCAAAAACACCATAGGACCAGGGATTATTTATGTCGCATCAAGAAGACGTGCGGATGACCTAGCTCTTCAATTGAAAGTACATGGAATATCAATTTCGTCGTACCATGCAGGAATGGAACAAGAAGATCGAGCATTTATTCAAGAACAGTTTATTACTGGGGAAATTGATTGGATATGTGCGACAACTGCTTTTGGTATGGGCATACATAAAAATGATGTTCGGCAAGTTATCCATGAAAATATGCCGTCTACAATTGCAGGGTATATGCAAGAAGTCGGTCGTGCTGGCCGAGATGGTAATTTATCCTCGGCGACATTGCTATTTACGGTTGAGGATATCGGGAAAACCCGTTTTATCGTACAAAATGATCTGCCGACAGAGACCGAAGTTCGCCATTATTTCAATCTGATAAAAGAAGGATCTTCAAAAAATGATGCGGCTCTGTTGTCAGGAATCAGTGACACCGGTACACGGATAATCGATTACTATCTCGAAAGGATGCCTATTGATGCTGCTATTCTGAAATTAAAAGAACAAAGCATGGAAAAAGAAAAACAATTGCAAAGTATTTTGCAAATTATTAAAGAAGAAAATTGTATTCGAAAATCACTTTTAAAGTTTTATGGTGAAACACTATCCGCTCCTCCAACGTCTTGTTGTTCAGTATGCGGGATAGGCGAAGAGGATTGGCTTTTCGAGATGAAACGAGAAAATTCGACTAGGCAATTAGTCAATTGGGCGGATAGATTAGCAGGCCTTCTTGGAAGTTAGATAGTTCATCCGTTTACTTTTGACAAAAATTTCGTCATAATGTAAAGAGAGCTTGATTGTGATAGGAGAATTTGAAAATGAAAAAAGATGATTATAGATCGGAATTCGAAGAGCATAGACAAAAAATTAAACTAGATGAGGAACCAACTGTTATTAAATCCCGTGCAGAATTATATAAGAAAAAACGTAAAAGCAAAAAACCAAGACATATGATGATTAATGTTATTTTTGCCTTGTTTACCCTTATACCTATCCTTATTATCGCAGTTGTTGTTATTAATTGGAATTTAGATAAGGATAATAATACAACCGCTGCTCAAGATTCTCGGGTAAAGTATGAGACGAGCACTAATAAGACAAAACCAGAAGAAAATAATAGCGTTATAAATGATGAAAAAGCGGAAGAGAAAGCTAAAGCGGAAGAAAAGGCTAAAGCAGAAGAAAAGGCTAAAGCGGAAGAAAAAGCTAAAGCAGAGGAAAAAGCTAAAGCAGAGGAAAAAGCTAAAGCAGAGGAAAAGGCTAAAGCGGAAGAAAAAGCTAAAGCAGAGGAAAGAGCTAAAGCAGAAGAAAAAGCCAAAGCGGAAGAAAAGGCTAAAGCGGAACCAAAACCTGCTACGAAAACACATACAGTCGCGGTAGGAGAAACAATCTACAGCATTTCAGTCACCCACTACCAATCCGGAAAAGGCGTCGATAAAATCAAGCAGGCAAACGGGCTCACATCGAATGAAATTTATGTCGGTCAGGTGCTTGTGATTCCATAACTTATGGAAAAACCAATAATATCCAATCATGTATAAAAGGCAAAGAGTTAAAACTTTGTCTTTTTTTATCTGAATTATATAGAAAGGCGGTGGATTATTACGTATAAAATAGTAATTAACACTTTTTTAATTTTAATACCAACGATGCTGTTACGTATGCTGACAAATGCATTTCAAAGGAATGTCGTCCACCATAAAGTAACAATCAAGACCCGCAATAATAACAAAACTAAACTCAAGGTGTTTTTCATCTCAGATATTCATCGAAGAAAAATCGATCGGAAATTAATTGATAAAATTGACAAGGATATTGATCTCATTGTTATCGGTGGGGATTTGGCTGAAAAAGGGGTGCCTTTGTCTCGAATTGCAGCAAACATTCGAATCCTTTCACTGCTAAGTCAGAAGATATACTATGTATGGGGAAATAACGACCGGGAGGCTGGAGAACGCGAAATACGTAATATAATGAGAAGGTTTCGCGTAATCATGTTAGAAAATGAAAACTTTTCTATACCCGGACATAGTTCTTGGGGGATTTGCGGAACGGATGATCCAACAAGTGAAAAAGTCGACATCGAAAAAACCTTGAGAAATATTGATGATTACGAACATATACTAGTGATATGCCATCAGCCGAGAGTGTTGCGGGAAATAGAGCGTAGAATTCGACCGTCCGTAGCAACCATTATGCTGGCGGGCCATACACACGGCGGGCAAATCAGAATTGGGAAACTTGGATTGTTGGAAAAAGGAAGTTTTCAAACAAATTCCAAACGAACAAAACTAATTAGTAATGGCTATGGTACGACTACAGTGCCTTTACGGCTCGGAGCGCCATCGGAATGTCATGTACTAACAATAACTTATTAGGAAGAAAGTTTAAGCATAAGAGAAGAACATTGCAGATGTTTAATTGATAGGAGCGGTAAAATGCAACACGGAGATGTGATTGTTATTGGCGGGGGACCTTGCGGGTTATCTGCCGCAATTGAATTACAAGAAAAAGGATTTAAAGTTCTTGTTATAGAAAAAGGAAATATTGTTAATTCGATTTATAATTATCCGACACACCAGACCTTTTTTAGTTCAAGCATAAAGTTATCAATTGGTGATATTCCATTTATCACAGCGAAAGACAAGCCGAAAAGAAATGATGCGCTCGTCTATTACCGCGAAGTTGTTAAAATGAAAAACATCAAAGTAAATAATTTTGAACTAGTAAAACAAGTTAACAAAACATCTGACGGATTTCTTGTTGAAACTGACAAGCAAAAATATTGCGCGAAAAACGTTGTAGTCGCAACAGGTTATTACGACAATCCAAACATTATGGGGGTCGAAGGTGAAAACCTCCCGAATGTTTTTCATTATTTTAAAGAAGGGCATCCTTTTTTTCAGAAAAACGTCGTAGTCATCGGCGGGAAAAATTCGGCAGTCGATGCAGCGCTTGAATTGGAACGAGCGGGTGCAAATGTGACAGTTGTCTACCGTGGCTCCAATTACTCACCTAGTGTCAAGCCTTGGATTTTACCGGGGTTTGAGAGTTTGGTAAAATCCGGGGAAATAAAGATGCACTTTGAATCGCATGTCGTGAAAATTACAGAGACCTCCGTCACGATTGAGCAAAATGGTAAAACGATTCAAATTCAAAATGATTATGTTTTTGCGATGACTGGTTATCATCCGAATCATGCGCTTCTAAAAGAAATGGGCATTGAAATCGATGAACAAAGTGGATGCCCGCGGTTTAACGAAGAAACGATGGAATCGACTATTAAAGGATTATATATTGCAGGAGTTATAGCGGCAGGGAATAATGCAAATGAAATCTTCATAGAAAATGGCAGATTCCACGGCGTTCAAATTGCAAATGCAATTGAGAAATCTACATAAAATAAAAATATAACAATAGGGTGGGAAGGGGTGCCGTTCATGTTTATATTGTTTACCGTAGCAATTGCGCCTGGATTGGCACTGTTCAGTTATTTTTATTTGCGAAAAGAAATTGCCAAAGAACCTTCTCGTACATTATTGCAAACTTTTTTATACGGGGCAATTATGACATTCCCGATTTTGTTCGCTCAGCATGTATTTGAAGAAGAACATATTTTTTCTAATGAATTTATACGAAATGTCTTGTTTACAAGTGGTGTAGAAGAGTTTTTTAAATGGCTCATTTTATTTCTAACCATTTATCATCACGTGGAATTTGAAGATGCATATGATGGGATATTGTACGGGGCAAGTATTTCCTTGGGCTTTGCAACAGTTGAAAATATACTTTACTTATTAACATACGGAACTGATATTGCCTTTTTAAGAGCATTATTACCAGTGTCGAGCCATGCATTGTTTGGTGTCGTTATGGGATATTACTTAGGAAGGGCAAAATTTGCTGATGAAGCGAAAAAGAAAGGTATATTATTCGTCGCTTTCTTAGCGCCTTTTGTTCTTCATTTTATTTATAATAGTATTTTTCTAATTCAAGAAGTGTTTTTATATTTAATTATTCCATTCATGTTATTCCTCTGGTGGTTTGGTCTCACGAGAGTGAAATATGCACATACATTTGCAATGCAACAATTTAAACGAAAAGCAGAGTCAAAATAAAGTGATCCAGCTAAAGATTCCCATAGCTGGATCTTTTTTTGTTTAGGAAACTATAAAGGAATAGACCTGTGGAAAAGAGTGAATGCATGGACTCCGCTTTTTATTCTCGTTGCGTTGCGGTTTGCTCTCGTTGCGAGTCTGGTTGTACTCGTTGCTCGAGGGTTTATGCTCGTATCGCGTCGATTCCATTTTTTATTCTCGTATCATGCCGATCCTGTTTTTTATTTTAATAAAATCGAGAAAATTGGATAAGCTTATTAAAAAGGAGGAATGGATTTGAAAAAGATAATTAAACACACACTTATCGCCATGCTTCTCCTCAGTTCTGCGTATGTGTTGTCCCCGCTTCCAACTGGGGCTTTTAGTTCTCAACAAATACAACGAGGTGCATTTGGCGATGATGTTATCGAGCTCCAAGCGAGACTGCAATACATTGGTTTCTATAATGGGGCGATTGACGGAAAGTTTGGCTATGGAACTTATTGGGCTTTACGAAACTTTCAGGAGAAATATGGACTACCGGTAGACGGAATAGCTGGAAATACGACGAAAAAGAAACTTGTTGACATTTCAGACTACAATGAACAATTTGTGAAAAATAATATTAACAAAGGTAATAAATTTACCCATTACGGCGGAACCCCGCTTGAAAATCAAGTATCCAAGGGAACCGGTAAGAAAAAGGAAGTTCAATTACCCTCAAAATATTCAGATCAAGATTTAAAATTGATGGCAAATGCTGTCTATGGTGAAGCAAGAGGAGAACCTTATGAGGGGCAAGTTGCGGTTGCCGCGGTAATCTTAAATCGAGTTGAGCACCCGGACTTTCCTGACACGATCGGGGGCGTGATTTTTCAGCCTCTTGCATTTACTGCTGTTGCCGATGGTCAAATCTGGTTAACGCCAAATGAACGAGCAAAAGAAGCAGTTCTGGATGCGTTAAACGGATGGGACCCTTCTGAAAATGCAATTTATTACTTCAATCCGATAACTGCTACGAGCAAGTGGATTTGGTCACGAGAACAAATTAAAAAAATCGGTTTGCACGTATTCTGTATCTAAAGCAAAATGATTTACCTAATGAGAGGAGGATTAAAAGGTTTCCGGAATCTTATGCAATTCCGGCCTCACTTTTATGAAAAAAATAATATTTGTACTGGTTTATTCGATTGCAGCGCTTTCGATTTTTAGTTACGGAAAAACAACTGAAAATCAGCAGTTAAGCTATTTACTAAGCGGACAATATACGGATAAGATGACAGAGGCAACAAAAAAGCTTGAGGAACTCGATACTGCGGTAAAAAAGACTTTGCTTTTTAACGAGGAAGAAGGTTCCGCGAATGCACGTGAAGATATTTGGCGCTTATCATCAGAAATTAAAAATTCAGTTGGCTCCTTACCTCTCGACCGTCAATTTTCGAACTCTTGGATGAATTACCTGGGGAGACTAGGTAATTTTGCTAGAGAATCTGAGCGAAGTGGTAATTATGAAGAATACCATAAGGTAATGTCAGAAGCATCTAGAAACTTGAGAAGTATGGCTGACGAGTGGGAAGTTGCGACTGTGGGATTGATTGACGGTAGTATGTCCATTGAAGGGTGGAAAAATCAAGTGGAATCGATTGATTCTACTCATGACTGGGCGGGAATGACAGAAACAGTGAAAAAAAATACGGAGAGCGATTTTCCGTTAACAGCAAGTGAATCAGATCATCAGAAGAAAAGGGATTTAGAAAAATTAACGGATAAAAATATTTCTGGCGATGAAGCGATTGAACGTTTTAAAATACTATTTCCCGAAGTTTCCTCCGGTTCGATCGTAATTGAAACAAGTAAGCCAGGCTCTCCCTATCCCTTTTACCATATTCGTTTCGCAAAAGATCAGTCCATCGGTTATATTGATATAACAGAAAAAGGTGGGCATGTACTTTCTTTTTTGGCTGAAAGACCATTCACCGAGTCTAGTCTTGATTTTTCTGTTGTTCAAAAAAGGGCGGAAGATTTCTTATCCAATTCAGGTTTTGAAGATACCGTGTATCAGGAATCTAGAGAGAATAATACAGCGTGGCATTTCGTATATGTACGCGTCGAACCTGAGTATGACGCTAAAGTATTTTCTGATGTTATCCATTTGAAGGTGGCAAAGGATACAGGTAATATTCTTGGTATGGACGCAATGGAATATATTCAAAAAGAAGAAACGAAAAGACAACCGATTAAGAAAATTGATTGGAAAAAGTTTTTCCATTCAAATGTGCAAGTCGTTAATGAAGAGCTCGCATACGTTGAAAATGATCGTCTTGAACAAAGGCTTTCACACTATTTAACGGTCATGATGGAAACTGAAGGAGTCACTGAAACTTTTGTAGTTGTTGTTGATACAGAAACCGGCGAAATTATTGAAACTGAAAAACAACAATAAGTCGAATTTACTTAGAGAAAAGTCATCTTAATAGAGACTTTTCTCTTTTATTTTGATACAATATTGTCGGATTGACCTAAGGAGGTAATTATATGGTCGGAATACAAATTGCGATTGATGGACCTGCCGCGGCTGGTAAAAGTACGATTGCAAAAATTGCAGCCGAAAAGTTAGGCTATACGTATATAGATACTGGGGCGATGTACCGAGCGCTTACGCATAAAGCCCTTGAACTTGGCATACATATTAATGACGGGAAAAAACTTGAAGAACTACTGCGTGAAACAACGATTGAACTGACTCCAGGAGTTGAGGGGCAAGCTGTACATCTAGACGGTTCAGACGTTTCTGAAGAAATTAGGACATTAGAAGTGACAAATTCTGTTTCCGCTGTTTCTGCTCATAGCGGCGTACGTAAATTGATGGTTGAAAAACAACGAATCTTAGGTAGTAAATCAGGTGTAGTTATGGATGGTCGTGATATAGGGACCGACGTATTGCCTGATGCAGAGTTGAAAATCTTTATGACTGCCTCAGTAGAAGAACGGGCCGGGCGCCGGCATATCGAAAATAGTAAACGCGGAATCGAATCATCCTTGGAACAATTGAAATCGGAAATAAGTGAACGTGATCGTTTAGACACTGAACGAGAGACATCGCCACTTAGGCAAGCGGAAGATGCGATTTTAATTGATACAACCTCAATGTCGATTGTTGAAGTGGCTGAAATGATTAGTCAACTTGCAAAAGAGAGGTTGAATCATTCATGAACTTATACCCTTTGGGAAAAGCATTGGTAAGTTTGATGCTCTATCCGTTATATCGTGTAAAAGTAATCGGGAAAGAAAACTTCCCCAAAGAAGGCGGCGTCTTACTTTGTACAAACCATATCGATAATTTGGATCCGCCTGTTGTAGGAATGACATGTCCACGTCCAGTTCACTTTATGGCTAAACAAGAACTTTTTGAAGCACCGGTATTGAAAACCATTTTGCCAAAAGTTAACGCGTTTCCCGTTAAACGCGGAATGAGTGACAGACAAGCTCTACGAAATGCATTATCGATTTTGAAGTCAGGAAATGTCGTCGGGCTTTTTCCGGAAGGAACAAGAAGTAAAGACGGGGAACTGCAAAAGGGACTAGCGGGAGCAGGTTTCTTCGCCCTAAAAGGAGACGCTCACGTGGTACCGTGCGCAATTATAGGACCATATAAACCGTTTAAAAGACTAAAAGTTGTTTTTGGAAAACCGATTGACATGACGGAACATCGAGCATCCCGAACGTCGGCAGAAGATGCCACTGCGCTTATTATGGATGAAATTGGCAAGTTGATAGAAGCGAATAAATAATGTAACAAGTGTAATTTTTTGTTTTTATGTACAAGTTCGCATATTATAGAAATAAGAGTTTTTATAGAGGAGGACTACATATGTCTGAAGAAATGAATTTGGAAACTCAAAATGAATATAACGAAGGCGATCGTGTTACAGGAACAATAACTAAAATTGAAGAAAAGTCCGTAACAGTAGAAATTGCAGGAGCACCATTCGACGGGGTTATCCCAATTAGTGAAATTTCAAGTCTTCATATTGAAAAAGCATCGGATGTCGTATCTGTAGGCGACGAGCTTGAATTGATGATTATGAAAGTTGAAGAAGGAAATTATGTACTGTCGAAAAGGAAAGTTGATGCGGCAGATGCTTGGGATTCCCTCGAAGAAAAATACAACAACAAAGAAACCATTGAAACTGAAGTAAAAGACGTTGTAAAAGGCGGACTCGTTGTTGATTTGGGTGTGCGAGGCTTTATCCCCGCATCACTTGTAGAAGACTTTTTCGTTGAATCCTTTGAGGATTATAAAGGCCGTCAGATGACATTTAAGATTGTCGAGATGGATAAAGAAAAAAACCGTCTCATTCTATCTCACCGTGCGGTTATCCAGGAAGAAAAGGCGGCTAAGAAAGGCGAAGTACTTGATAGCCTCGAAGAAGGTCAAGTACTTGAAGGAGTCGTTCAACGAATAACCTCATTTGGTGCATTTGTAGATGTTGGCGGTGTTGACGGGCTAGTTCATATTTCACAACTATCTCATGAACATGTTGAAAAAGTTTCGGATGTTTTAAAAGAAGGCGAAACTGTAAAAGTTAAGGTTTTATCAATCGATCGCGACTCAGAACGCATTTCTTTATCGATTAAGGAAACGTTACCGGGACCTTGGGAAGGAATCGAGGAAAGAGTTCCGAAAGGTTCCGTACTTGAAGGCACAGTGAAGCGCCTGGTTTCTTATGGTGCATTCGTTGAGTTGTTCCCAGGTGTTGAAGGTCTGGTACACATTTCACGTATTTCGCATGAACATATCGGAACACCCGAGGAAGTTCTTAAAGAAGGTCAGAAAATCGAAGTGAAAGTGCTTGATGTGAATCCAGAAGAAGAACGTCTATCACTAAGCATTAAAGATTTAATTGAAAAAGAAGATTTTACTTCATACGGCGATTATGAAATGAGCGAAGAATCACAAGGATTCTCCATTAGTGACGTAATTGGTGACCAACTGAAGAAATTCTCAGAATAACTCATCAAGGATTGTTCGGAATTCGCTGAATTTCTCCCGAACACCTTTTGTACGGGTGATGGTGCTCTTACGGGCATCATCATCTTTTTTTGTGTATAATATGCAGAAGATAAGCTGGAAGGATGTTTTATGATTATGACGAAACCAACCGTAGCAATTGTCGGTAGACCAAACGTTGGAAAATCGACAATTTTTAATCGCATTGTCGGTGAGCGTATTTCAATCGTCGAAGACGTTGCTGGTGTAACACGCGACCGTATTTATAGTTCTGCTGATTGGTTAGCGCATGAATTTCACCTAATTGACACAGGTGGAATTCAAATAGGCGATGAGCCGTTCCTTGAACAAATTAGACTGCAGGCTGAAATTGCAATTGAAGAAGCCGACGTCATTATTTTTCTTGTGAACGGACGCGAAGGGGTAACTGATGCGGACGAACACGTTGCCAAAATTTTATATCAAACAAAGAAGCCAATTGTATTAGCGGTGAATAAAATTGATAATCCTGAAATGAGAGATATGATTTATGATTTCTATTCTTTAGGATTCGGCGATCCATATCCAATTTCAGGTTCACACGGATTAGGTCTTGGAGATTTACTGGATGAGGTAGCTGCGAATTTCCCGGATAACGATCAAGAGGAAATTGAAGACGATGTTATCCGATTTTCATTGATCGGGCGGCCGAACGTCGGAAAATCATCCTTGGTAAATACACTACTTGGCGAGGAAAGAGTTATTGTTAGTGACATAGCGGGCACGACAAGGGATGCAATTGATACGCCTTATGTGCACGAAGGACAGAAGTATAAAATAATTGATACAGCAGGCATGCGGAAAAAAGGTAAAGTGTATGAAACAACGGAGAAATACAGCGCTCTGCGCGCGTTAAAAGCGATTGACCGATCCGATGTAGTCTTAATCGTTTTAAACGGGGAAGAAGGCATACGAGAGCAGGACAAGCGTATTGCGGGCTATGCTGAAGATGCCGGCAAAGGTGTAATGTTTGTTGTTAACAAATGGGATGCTATAAAAAAAGACGACAAAACAATGAACAATTTCACGGATAATATAAGAGATAATTTTATGTTCCTTGATTATGCTCCGATTGCATATGTTTCAGCAAAGACGAAACAACGTGTCATGTCTTTATTTGACAGCATTCGATTAATAAGTGAAAATCATTCGTTACGTATTCAATCAAGTGTTTTGAATGAAGTAGTTGAAGATGCAATTGCACGAAATCCAGCGCCTACTGATAAAGGGAAGCGACTTCGTATCTATTACGTCACACAAGTTGCGGTTAAGCCGCCAACATTTGTTATATTTGTCAATAATCCGGAGTTAATGCATTTTTCTTATGAACGATTCTTGCAAAACAGGCTTCGGGAATCATTTGGTTTTGAAGGAACGCCAATTCGATTAATTACTCGAGCGAGAACATAATAAGGCAAGTACGTCATATGCGATTACACAAAAAAGGATTGATTTTATGAAAAAAGTATCTGTTATCGGTGCAGGAAGCTGGGGGACAGCAATTGCATTCGTTTTAGCCGAAAACGGGCATGATTGCTTATTATGGGCAAGACGGGAAGAGCAATCGACTGAAATAAACGATAAAAATCAAAACAGCGCTTATTTGCCAAAAGTAACACTACCGAAAAATCTGCGCGCGACTTCTAATCTTGAACAAGCCGTTGTCCATGGGGATATTCTTATTATTGCTGTTCCCACAAATGCAGTTAGACCGGTTTGCGCTGAAATAAATTCGAAAATTACTGAACCTAAATTATTTGTTCACGTTTCGAAAGGGATAGAACCAAATTCTTTGAAACGCATTTCAGAACTTATAGGTGAAGAAGTTGCCGCTGAAAATAGAAAAGGCATTGTCGTGCTTTCCGGACCGAGTCATGCTGAAGAAGTTGTGGAGCGTCATCCGACAACTGTCACGGCCGCTTCTACGGATTTAAAAGCAGCTGAAGAAATCCAGGATATATTTATGAATGCTTACTTCCGTGTTTATACGAATCCTGATATTGTCGGCGTTGAACTTGGCGCTGCGCTTAAAAACGTTATCGCGTTGGCTGCAGGAATTACCGATGGTCTTGGTTATGGAGATAATGCCAAGGCGGCGCTTATTACTCGCGGCCTTGCGGAAATATCGAGACTTGGCGTCAAAATGGGTGCACATCCATTGACGTTTTCCGGATTGACGGGATTAGGCGATTTAATCGTTACTTGTACAAGCGTTCATTCTCGAAACTGGAAAGCGGGAAATATGCTTGGCCAGGGACAGAAACTTGAAGACGTTATTTCAGGCATGGGAATGATTATTGAAGGCGTCAGAACAACAAAGGCAGCCCATCAGCTCGCTTCTAAATACGATGTGTCTATGCCGCTCACAGGCGCGTTATATTCGGTCCTATTCGAGGATGTGCCTCCTAAAGAAGCGGTAGATCAATTAATGAACCGAATGAAAAAACAGGAAGTCGAAGATCTTTTCGGCAACCACTAATTATTACTTGCATCGGCAGAGGGTTTAAGTCTCTGCCGATTAGTCGCAATTACATTTAACTGTAATTGATTAAATCGTGAAAGGTGGATGATTCGTTATGTCCGCAATGGATAAAATGTGGCTATCCTTTTATGCCATGGGGTTTATGGCCA
Organism: Sporosarcina sp. Marseille-Q4063; assembly: GCF_018309085.1. Classification (GTDB taxonomy): domain Bacteria; phylum Bacillota; class Bacilli; order Bacillales_A; family Planococcaceae; genus Sporosarcina. The sequence continues at coordinate 88,149 of NZ_CP070502.1, forward strand.
TATCTATGGGTCTTATTTATGCTAGTAGATACAAATTAAAGAATCGAATTATTAAATTCATATTTGCATTGACTGCATATTCCCTGCTATTAATTTCTTTTATTGCAATGGTTTATCTTGTCTTTAATGGCCCTACAGGAGGAGCATAATGAAATTACTAAAAAAACGGACCGCTATACTTCTTCTGTCGACAGTGTTTTTATTAACTGGATGTATGTATCCCAGCGACGATCAGGATGTAAGTGGAAATGTTCCCTATGCTGAACACATTGAAAGTATTCAAAAGGCAGTAGATTCCTACCAAGAAAATTCTGGCGGTTTATTGCCGATTAAAACAACAGAAATAGAGACGGATATTTACATAAAGTATCCAATTGAGTTTTCCAAGCTCGTACCGGCCTATACAGAGAAAATCCCTTCTACTGCTTATGAAAAGGGTGGTATATTCCAATACGTGCTAATGTATGTAGAAGAAAATCCGACTGTGAAGCTCGTAGATCTCCGTGTAGCGGAACGTATACGAGAATTAAATTTAAGAAAGAATGTTAATAATGGCTATATACCGCATAAACCTGAAGCAATCGGCAACAATGTTTATGAAATAGATTATGAAGCCATGGGTTTTAAAGAACAGATTACAGTTAAAAGTCCTTACTCTGATACTTTTCTTCCGCTTATTGTGGGCGGGGATGGCAATTTCTATGTAGATTATTCCATCGACCTTCAAAGATTACTTAAAGAAAAAGCAGTGGATGTTAAGCCAGGCGATGATATTCGAAAGTTATTAGAAGACATATCTCCGGTTTTACCGGCATACTCACTTCCTTATACAGTGAATGAAAATAACGAACCGGTTATTATGGATTGGTGAAAACAAAAGCGCAAATCGCGCCGTTTAGCCCCGACATGCATAAGCAATCCCTTGACGTGGCGGTCTTTGCCTAGGAAGAATGCAGTTCAATTCTTCTTTGGAGAAGAATGCAGTTCAATTCTTCTAAATAAAGGGATTGCTTATGACCCGAGGGGCTGGCGCCTGGAGCTAGACGTGAAATTTCTGTGTTAGAACATATCCACAGTAGAAAAACTTTATAGTTTCTTAAGCAAATATAAAACGTTTCATGCTATCGTCATGAAACGTTTTTCTAATACATAAACTAATATGCGCAGAAAAGGAGGACGATGGATGAAAGAAAGTTTATATGAAAATTTGGCTAGACGGACTGATGGTGATATTTACATTGGTGTCGTCGGTCCTGTTCGTGTAGGGAAGTCAACGTTCGTAAAAAGAGTCATGGAAGAGGTAGTCATTCCAAATATGACCGACGAGGCGGACAAAATACGAGCACAAGATGAACTTCCACAAAGCTCACCAGGACCAGTAATAATGACTTCGGAACCGAAATTCGTACCTGCTCAAGGAACTTCGGTCTCTGTAGGCGATGGGGAACTGCAATTTCATATTCGACTCGCAGATTGCGTCGGATACGTCATTGACGGTGTGAAAGGCTATGAAGACGAGGACGGACCTAAATATGTTCATACGCCGTGGCATAACGAGCCAGTGCCGTTTGAAGAGGCAGCCCGGATTGGAACGGATAAGGTAATTAGGGACCATTCGACAATCGGAATTCTTGTTACTACAGACGGAACCGTAAACAATATTCCCCGAGCCGCTGCGGAAGTAGCTGAAGTGGAGATAATCGGAAAGTTAAAAGATATCGGCAAACCGTTTGTTATCGTTTTGAATTCCAAAATGCCAGCACACGAAAAAACTATCGCGCTAAGACAGGAACTAAGCGAAAGATACGGTGTGCCTGTAATTGCAATTAGTGCAGATCAATTAAACGCGCAGGAGATTCAGTTGATTTTGAAAGAGGCCCTATATGAGTTTCCAATCTCGGAAATCGAGTTGCAGAAACCAGATTGGATGGACGTTCTTGGGAATGAACACCCGCTAAATGCTTCAATTGACAAAGTGATTAGCGAAGGATTTTTGGAGGCTTCAAAGATCAGGAAAGTGCAGGAACTTGCGGCAAAGTTGGTTGATGAGCAATACGTCCGCAATGCGGAAGTTGTTGAAGTTGATGCCGGACAAGGAAAGGCAGCAATTAAAATCGAAATGGATGAGCAAGCTTTCCGGGAGATTTGCGAGGACTTCATGGGGCAAGAAATCGGGACGAAAAAAGAATGGTTGCTTTTCATTCGAGATGCCTCAAAAGCAAAAAAATCTTATAATATGTATGCCGAAGCAATTGAAACGGCCAAAAAAGATGGGTACGGAGTCGCATTGCCCGTCATTGAAGATTTTAATCCTTCACCGCCAGAACTCATTAAACAAAATGATTTCTTCGGTGTGCGGATGAAGGCAAAAGCACCATCTATTCATATGATTCGAGTGGATATGGAAGCCGAGTTTTCGCCATTGATCGGATCGGAATTCCATAGTCATCATTTACTCAAGGATTTAAAAGAGGCCTATTTGCACGACCGGGAAGCGCTTTGGGAAACGCAACTTTTTGGTACGCCTTTACATGAAGTTATGAAAGAAAGCATTCGTTTTAAAACCGCGACTGTTCCTGCGAATGCCAGAAAACGACTTCGAGAAACAATTGAACAGATGGTAAATAACGGTGAAAAGGGTATGATTACGTTTATTGTATAGCGTAGTGGTAAATGCATGCTCGGCTGAGAAAGACTCGTAAAATACGGGTCTTTTTCTTCATTTTACGAAAAAAGTGCATTATATTGGGAAAACCGCGTAGATATTGTTGCATGGCGCTTTTTCTTATGATACTCTTTCTACAGTATTGTAATCGACATCTCTTTGAGAGGAGGTGAATAGTGTGAACAAATCTGAATTAATTAACTCTGTAGCTGAGTCTGCGGGCCTTTCGAAAAAGGATGCAACAAAAGCTGTTGAGGCTGTTTTCGAAACAATCCAAACTACTCTTGGTGAAGGTGACCGTGTCCAAGTGATCGGTTTCGGTACATTCGAAGTTCGTGAGCGTGCTGCTCGTAAAGGACGTAACCCTCAAACAGGGAAAGAAATCGATATTGCTGCAAGTAAAGTTCCTGCATTCAAAGCAGGTAAAGCGCTAAAAGACGCAGTTAAATAATCGCTATTCTTACATAGGAGCCTGCCCGCCCGAATCTGTTCCTTAGATTCGCGGGTAGGCTTCTTTCCTTTTTAAGGCATCTATATCAATAGAATGAGTGTCTGAACTGTACGGACATGAACGAATGTGCTACTATTTTTGAAGAAATGTCTTTAATTTGATTTAGGGGGATTCGTAAGATGCATGAGGTTGATTATAGTAAAATAGAACAAGCGGTGACAATGATACTTGAAGCGGTTGGAGAAGATCCGGAACGTGAGGGTCTTGTCGATACGCCCAAAAGAGTAGCAAGAATGTACGCTGAAATGTTCGAAGGGTTACATAAAGATCCACGCGAGTATTTTAAAACTGTTTTTAATGAAAATCACGATGAAGTTGTATTAGTTAAAGATATAGGTTTTCACTCGATGTGCGAACACCATCTAGTCCCTTTTTATGGCCATGCCCATATTGCATATATTCCAAGAAAAGGTGTAGTCGCAGGTTTGAGTAAATTAGCGAGGGCCGTCGAAACAACTGCAAGAAGACCGCAGCTTCAAGAACGGATAACATCGACGATTGCTGACACATTGGAGGAAATGTTGGACCCTGTTGGGGTATTTGTCGTTATCGAAGCCGAGCATATGTGCATGACGATGCGCGGAGTTCGTAAACCCGGGGCGAAAACGTTGACTACAGTGGCTCGTGGAATTTATGAGGATGATGCTGTTAAACGATCAGAAATATTATCACTCATTAAAATGTCCTAACCCTTTTGCCCGCATGTCGTTATCTATGATATGATTAGAGAAATGAATAGAGGGAAGAGGTGCGAAAATGACACAATCCGACTACATCGTAATAAAAGCTAAAGAAGACGGGGTAAATGTCATTGGTTTAACCCGCGGTGACGATACGAAATTTCACCATACAGAAAAACTAGATCGTGGCGAAGTAATGGTTGCACAATTTACGGAGCATACATCAGCGATGAAAATACGCGGGGATGCAGATATTCATACTGCGAATGGTGTTGTATCGAGCGAAGGGAAAAAATAACAAAGAAATTCAACGTTAGCAATGCATTTCCCCTGGACATCTTTGAATGGAGATTGACGATGGAAAGAGAAAACATTAACTATTGTATTTATAATTATATTGATGAATTAAGACTTGCTGTTCGTCAACCTATTCTGGAAAGAGATGTTGGCGATGTAGACGTTGATAAAGCGAAAGTTTTTTTCTTGCTGCTTCCGCTTTTGAACGGCGAGAGATGGACGGATTCTACTCATGCCGCTGCCGTCGCTGTAGGCGCAGTACATATTGCATTCGATGCCCACGATACAATTCATCATAAAGATGCTACATCCACCTTACAACAGCTCACAGTTCTTTCTGGAGACTACTTCAGTGGAATTCATTATAAAATTCTTGCTGCACTGCCGGACATCGATTTTATACGGAGTTTATCAATGAAAATCGGCCAAATTAATGAATTGAAAACAAATTATTATAAGCGTTCACCAATAGATGTAAATGAACTGTTTGAAACGGTTCAGAGTATTGAGACGAGTTGTATTACAGACTTTCTGTATACCTATGGGTTTTCTAAGTATATTCCGCTTGCATCTACGGCTTTGACACTACTAGCTTTAGATTCGACAATGAAGAAAACTACAAGTCGGAAAATACCTGATATCCTTGATTGGAAACTAGATCAATATGATTTAAACCAGGTGCTGTATAGCCTCAGAAGTAAACTGGATAGATTGATTGACGAGTCGGACTTTATGACACCTGTATTACAAAAGGAAATTCTGGGCATGACTGCACCGCTTCTTGGGAAAATGATCTGATGAAATGAGGGATGGGTCTTGGTTTTATCGAAAGAAGAAAAAGTCCACGACGTCTTTGAAAAAATATCGGCTGATTATGATAAAATGAATTCTGTAATCAGTTTCAATCAACATATAAAATGGCGGGATGACATTATGCGCCGCATGGCGGTACGCGATGGTGCATCAGCGTTAGATGTTTGTTGCGGTACAGCGGACTGGACAATAGCCTTGGCTAAGGCGGTTGGCGCGTCAGGTGACGTAACAGGGCTAGACTTTAGTGAAAGCATGCTTGAAGCGGGAAAAAGTAAAGTGCAACCGTATCCAAATATTTCTCTTATTCACGGAAATGCAATGGAATTGCCATTTCCAGACGAAACGTTTGACTATGTAACGATCGGATTCGGTCTTCGAAATGTACCGGATTACGAAAAGGTGCTAAGTGAAATGAAGCGTGTTTTGAAACCGGGTGGAATGATTGCGTGTTTGGACACGTCCCAACCTGAACTTCCTGTCTACAGGCAGTTATTTCGTTTTTATTTTAAATTTATTATGCCGATTTTCGGTAAATTGCTCGCGAAAAGTTACAGTGAGTATTCTTGGCTGCAAGAATCAGCAGAAGAATTCCCAGGCATGAAAAAATTGGCTGAATTATTCTCTGATGTAGGTTTTAAAAATGTTTCATTTAAATCATATAGCGGTGGCGCGGCGGCAGGCCATGTTGGATTTAAATAATAAATACCGCAGGGGAAGGTAGTCGTTTTGGAGAAATTACAAGTATTATCACTTTATGCTGACTTTCGAAAGGATCTCAATTACATAGAAAAACAACTTGAGCAATCAGTTCAGTCAGCATCCCCAATTATTCGGCAAGCATCGCTGCACCTGCTCCGGGCGGGCGGAAAACGCATCCGGCCAATTTTTGTGATTTTAGCCTCTGAATTTGGCAAGTATTCGTTGGAAGACGTATCCAAAGTTGCTGTTTCACTCGAGCTTATTCACATGGCATCACTTGTTCATGATGACGTTATCGATGACTCTGACATGCGGCGCGGTCTGAAAACAGTGAAAGCGAAATGGGATAATCGAATTGCGATGTATGCGGGCGATTATATTTTTTCACGTGCATTGCTTTCAATTGGTGAAATTGAAATGCCGGCTGCTCATCAATTACTTGCGAAAACGATGCTCGAAATTTGTCATGGCGAAATCATTCAAATTGATCAACAACGTGAAATGAACCAAACAGTTCGTGATTATTTACGTCGTATTAAACGAAAAACAGCGCTTTTGCTTTCCTCTAGTTGTGAACTTGGCGCGCTAGTTTCAGGTGCAGATGCTGGAGTAGTCAGAAAGCTAAGCCGCTTCGGCTATTATGCAGGAATGTCGTTTCAAATTATCGATGATATTCTTGATATTACTTCTACCGATAAAGAGTTGGGCAAGCCAGCAGGAAGCGATTTGTTAAACGGACATATTACCTTGCCGATTTTATACATAAAAGATCACCCTAGATTTATACCTTATTTGGAACGTGCATTTGAAGGTACATTAACAGAACTTGAACGCGAAGAAATGTTAACTTTCATACGTCAATCGGATGCTATACAAAAAGCGACGGTAGTCAGTGATTTGTATCTGCAAAAAGCGCTGAATGAAATTAATAGCTTGCCGAACATCCCAGCCAAAAAAGCCTTAGAACGTATTGCAGAGTTTATCGGGCAACGAAATTACTGACAACTTAATAGTTGAAAGGTAATGAAGCGGGTGGTACGATTTACAAGGGGAAATCCCCTACATATTATTGAGGGAGTGTTTGGAATGGAAAGAACTTTTTTAATGGTTAAACCTGATGGTGTTCAACGTAATTTAATTGGTGAAATTGTAAGTCGTTTTGAAAATAAAGGGTTCCAATTAGTTGGGGCGAAACTTATGCAAATTACTGAAGAACTTGCCGAGCAACACTACGGTGAGCATAAAGAACGTCCATTTTTTGGCGAGCTTGTAGAATTCATTACATCCGGTCCAGTTTTTGCAATGGTTTGGGAAGGTGAAAATGTTATCTCTACTGCACGTCTGCTTGTAGGGGCAACAAACCCGACTGAATCGGCTCCGGGAACAATTCGCGGCGATTTTGCTGTAACCGTCGGAAAGAACATTATTCACGGTTCAGATTCATCTGAATCAGCAGTTCGCGAAATTGGACTTTTCTTCAAAGAAGAGGAATTAGTTTCCTACGATAAAGGCATGAACAACTGGATTAACTAATTTTAAAAAAAGCAGCCAAGCGGTTTTCGCACGGCTGTTTTTGTATACATAAAAGTAAAGACGGAACTATCCGAATTCCTACTTCGGATAGTTTTAACTTATTATTGAAGTAACACGATGATATTGACCATACTTGAAATAATAGCAAAATAATAATTGAACAGAATATATTTATTAATAATAATGTATAGTCTAAAGACTAATAATTTGGTATAGTGCTATAAAACATACATAGGGGGAGACGGTATTGAGGTTTTTTACAGCAGGTGAATCACATGGTCCGCAACTGACGGCAATTATTGAAGGGCTTCCAGCTCAAATGGAATTGACGACTGAGATGATTAATGGTGAATTAGCAAGGCGCCAAGGTGGTCATGGCCGCGGTAGACGCATGCAAATTGAAACGGATGAGGTCGTGATTTCCTCTGGTGTTCGTCATGGGAAAACGCTCGGCTCTCCGGTAACATTAACGGTCGTCAATGACGATTGGAAACATTGGACAAAAATTATGGGCGTGGAGCCATTGGAAGAAAGTATGGATCCAGCTGATGTAAAACGACAAATTACGCGTCCTAGACCCGGTCATGCCGATCTTGTGGGCGGGATGAAATATGGTCACCGCGATTTGCGAAACGTGTTAGAACGTTCATCAGCGCGTGAAACAACTATGCGGGTTGCGGTGGGAGCGGTCGCGAAGAAATTTCTTGAGGAAATTGGCATAAGAACCGTTGCGCATGTTCATGAAATTGGCGGCATTAAGATCGACCCTACATTTTATGAAAATTTGTCGATGGATGAATTAAGAGAAATTATTGAACAAGATCCAGTTTATTGTGCAGATCCGGAGGCCTCAATCAAGATGGTTCAAGCAATCGATGACGCAAAAGGCCGCGGCGACACAATAGGCGGTGTCGTTGAAGTGATTATAGAAGGTTGTCCTCCCGGAATTGGAAGCTATGTGCAGTTTGACCGTAAGTTAGACGGAAAACTTGCCGGTGCAATGATGAGCATTAATGCATTTAAAGGCGTCGAAGTCGGTCTTGGATTTGAAATGGCAAGAAAACCCGGCAGTGAGGTACATGACGAAATTGCTTGGGATGAAGAAAGAGGATATTACCGAAAATCAAATCGACTCGGCGGACTTGAAGGCGGTATGTCAACAGGAATGCCGATTATTATCAGGGGCGTCATGAAACCGATACCGACATTGTATAAACCTTTGGAGAGTGTCGACATCGATACAAAGGAACCTTTCGTTGCAACGATAGAACGTTCAGACCCTTGTGCGGTTCCAGCAGCATCCGTAGTTGCTGAACATGTTATTGCTACAGAGTTAGCAAAGACGATTATGGAAGAGTTCCGCTCGGATACGATTGATGGTATTAGAAAAGAAATTGAAGCGCACAGACGATATGTAAAGGAGTTTTGAGTATGGGTAAACTATCGGTAAACATTGCAGATTCCTCATACGATGTTCATATTGGTGCAGATTCATATGAACTTTTCACAACGGATTATGCTGAGTTATTAAAAAGTGTAGATAAAATAGCAATCATAGCTGATGAGCATGTTGCTTCGCTTCATTTGTCTGTTTTGCAAAATTCATTGCAATCAATAGATTGTGAAATTGTTGTGAAGACGGTGCCTGCGGGTGAAAGCTGTAAAACAACGAATGTTTACACAGATTGTTTATCTTTTTTATTAACAAATGGCTTTACGCGTAATTCCTTATTAATTGCTTTTGGCGGAGGGGCATGCGGGGATCTTACTGGATTTGTCGCCGCCACATTTATGAGAGGTATCCGCTATATTCATTGTCCGACATCAATTTTGGCCCACGATAGTGCGGTCGGCGGGAAAACCGCGATTAATATGCCAGAGGGGAAAAACATGGTGGGATCATTTCACCAACCTTCTGGAGTCTTATTTAATGAAAATCTATTTAATACACTTCCGCCTAGGGAAATTAGATCTGGAATGGCAGAACTTATCAAACATGCATTTATCTCAGACAAAGTTTGGACGGAAGAGTTATTGTCTAATGACTCTTTTTCAAATCCATCATTGGAATGGCTCGCTCCCGAACTGCTCCGCGGAATTCATGTGAAGGCCAAAATTGTGGAAGAAGATGAATATGAAAAGTCTGTCCGAAAGTTTCTTAATTTTGGACATACTTTTGGTCATGCAGTGGAAGCGGTTTGCGGATTCGGAGGGTTGAGTCACGGGGAATGCGTCATGATTGGGATGGCTTACAGTTTACTCTTAAGTGAAACGGATGGGGAAGTAAATAAAAGTTTAACAAATGAATTTATACAATTTGCCTCAGCAAACGGGTATACGTTTACTCCAATTCACAAGCATTCATTTGAGACTTTTTATTCCTATATGACTTTAGATAAAAAAGCTTCATTCGGCAAGTTAAATTTTGTTTTACTTAAAAAAGTGGGAATTCCTTTCGTGAAAGAAATTCCAAAAGAACGATTAGAAAAAGCTTTTGAACAATTACAAAGTAGAACGGGGGGAACGGTATGACGGTTAGAGGAATACGAGGGGCAACGACTGTTGTTCAAGATGATGGAGATGCTGTTCTAGTGGCAACTGAAGCGTTGGTTAGAGAAATGGCTAAAGAAAACAATATAGCCCCAGAAGACATTATTTCTGTTTTAATATCCACGACTATGGATATTAAATCGGCATTTCCTGCAAAAGCAGTTAGAAGTATAGAAGGTTGGACGTATGTGCCAGTTATGTGTACGCATGAAATGAATGTTCCTGGTTCAATGCCGTTATGCATACGTATTCTCATGCATGCAAATTCTTCAATGGTTCAAAAAGAAGTTCATCATATTTATCAAAATGAGGCAACTAAGCTACGTCCAGATTTACAAAAATAGTTTACTAGTACTTTATCGGAGGGATAAATATGCACTGGAGAAAAGCATTAAAAGATATGAAACCTTATACACCAGGTAAATCAATTGAAGAAGTTAAAGAAATCTATGGTCTAACGGATGCTGTGAAATTAGCATCAAATGAAAATCCATATGGAACAGCGCCGGCTGTACAGGAATATTTTAAAAACATGTCTATTAATTTTGAAGTTTATCCGGATGGTTATGCTGGTGTTTTACGCACTAAGATGGCTGCAAAGCTTGGTGTAGCAGAAGATCGGCTCATCTTTGGAAGTGGTTCAGATGAACTTATCGTTATCATTGCGAGGGCGCTATTGGGACCGGGAACAAATTCCATTGTAGCAACGCCTACATTTCCTCAATACGCACATCATGCTGAAATCGAAGGAGCACAAGTAAAGGAGATTCCGCTTGTTGACGGCCAACATGATTTAAATGGATTTTTACAAGCAATCGATGCCAACACATCCGTCATTTGGTTGTGCAGTCCGAATAATCCAACAGGAAGTATTATCAATCATGAAGATTTGGTTGATTTTCTAGGGAAAATACCTGAAAATATTTTAGTCGTTATCGATGAAGCTTATTTTGAATATATCGTCGATCCAAATTACGTGAATACGATTGACTTAGTCGATCAATTTCATAATGTAATTGTGTTAAGAACTTTTTCTAAAGCATATGGACTCGCCGCTTTTCGAGTAGGTTACGGAATTAGTAATTCAGAAATCATTACTAATTTAGATATCGTCCGCAGTCCGTTTAATATAACGACAACCAGTTTGCAACTTGCAGAAGCAGCATTAGAAGATGATTCGTTTATTGCGATGTGCAGAAAACTAAATCGTGAACAAATGGATCGTTTCAAAGAGTTTGCAGAGGAAAATAATCTTCATGTATTTGATTCGGAAGCAAATTTCATGCTGATTGAAGTTCCAATGAGTGCAACTGAGGCTACTGAAAAACTTCTGGGACAAGGGTATATCGTTAGAAGTGGCGATGCGCTTGGCGTGCCTGGTTATATCCGAGTCACAATTGGAACCAAGTCTCAAAATGATGGGTTTTTAGAAGCGTTTTCATCATTAATCGAAGGTGCAGGGCTTGAAAAATGAAGGTGAATGTTTCAATAATTGGTCTTGGATTAATTGGCGGTTCACTAGGCCTTGCGCTTAAAAGAAACCGAGATATTCATATAACAGGTTTTGATAATTCTTATAGTACAATGCAAGAGGCGTATCGGCGCGGAATCATTGATACTATTGCAGTTTCTATCGATAGCGTGAGTGAAGATGCCGATATCATTATTTTTGCAACACCAGTGAATACAACGGTTCGATTATTAAAAGGTGTTCCAAATTGGAAATTGAAAAAAGATGTCATCATTACGGATACTGGAAGTACAAAAAGTCCAATCATGAAAGCCGCTGAACCGTTACTCGAACATGGAATTACCTTTATCGGTGGACATCCAATGGCGGGTTCTCATAAAAGCGGTGTTTCGGCGGCCCGTGAACATCTTTTTGAAAATGCCTATTACATACTGACACCAACTCACGAAGCTGAAAAGACTAAGGTCAATCAGCTTCGTGAATTACTAATCCCTACAAAAGGAAAAGTATCAATCCTAAATGCGGATGATCATGACCGCATGACAGCGATTGTGAGTCATTTTCCGCATCTCGTAGCATCTTCCTTGGTGGGGAGATTATGCGCGCAACAAAAAGAGCATCCGTTTGTTCGTGAGTTAGCTGCGGGCGGTTTTAGGGACATTACTCGAATCGCATCAGCTGATCCAATCATGTGGCGCGATATTACGACTCAAAACCGTGATGAACTATTAAACCAATTGGACGGATGGATGTTTGAAATGACGAATGTCCGAAATATGCTCCTTCAAAACGATTCGGAAAAAATCCAATCGTATTTCGATGAAGCTAAAACATTTCGTGATAATTTGCCAATTACAACCCAAGGCGCACTTTACATGACATACGATTTACATATTGATATACCAGATCATCCAGGAGTGATTTCAGAAGTCACAAAAATACTTGCAGATGAACGTATCAGTTTAACGAATATACGGATTGTCGAAACAAGGTCAGATGTTTTTGGGATTTTAGTGATTAGCTTTCAAACTGCTAAAGATCGGTTGAAAGCCCAAGTTGCACTTACGGAAGAAACTGATTATAGTTCACACATTGTTTAACTGGAGGGATCTATGATGGGGAATTTGAAAACGATTCATTATAATAAAGCTATAGTATCAGGTAAGCTTGAGGTACCGGGTGATAAATCTATTTCGCATCGAGCGATTATGCTGGGGTCAATTGCGGAAGGGAAAACGACAATATCAGGATTCCTAAACGGCGAAGATTGCTTGCGTACAATCGACATCTTTAAATTATTAGGTGTGTCGATTGAAAGAACAGGCACAGATGTTTCAATTGATAGCCCTGGAATAAACAATTGGAAAACGCCAACAGAAGAGTTATACGCGGGAAATTCAGGTACAACAGCTCGTCTGATGCTCGGGATTCTCGCAGGTGCTGCTATTTCTTCAGCCGTTTTAACAGGCGATGAATCATTATCTGTAAGACCAATGAATCGAGTAACAAACCCATTGCACGCAATGGGGGCTTCGATTTCAAGTGAAAACGATAAAGATTTTTTGCCATTAAAAATTGAGGCGGAATCTCTTACTGCAATCGATTACACGAACCCTGTTGCTAGTGCTCAGGTGAAATCAGCAATTCTTTTTGCCGGTTTACATGCAGAAGGAACGACGATTGTTCGTGAAAAAACGATATCGCGTGATCATACAGAACAAATGCTTTCCCATTTCGGAGCTGAGATTCAATCAAATAATGGGGAAATCAGCATCACTGGCGGCAGTTCGCTCAGTGGAACAAATGTACATGTCCCGGGTGATATATCGTCTGCTGCATTCTTCATGGTCGCCGCCGCGTTGGTAAAAGATAGTTCGATAACTTTTACTAATCTTGGGCTTAATCCTACGCGTTCTGGCATTCTTGATGTCTTACGGAACATGGGTGTAGACGTAAATGTGATGAATGAGTCGGCAGAAAACGGAGAACGTTCCGGAAATGTAACGATAGCATATAATAAAATAATCCCTACAGAAATAGGCGGTTCGCTCATTCCGCGACTAATTGATGAACTACCAATTATCGCTTTACTTGCAACGCAAGCTGAGGGTACTACGATTATTAAAGATGCATCCGAACTTCGCGTTAAAGAAACGGATCGAATTGCCGCAGTAACAAATGAGTTGACAAAACTTGGTGCGAATATCGAAGCAACTGATGATGGGATGATTATTCAAGGACCGACTGTACTTACAGGCGGTACTATGGATTCTTACGGCGACCATCGATTGGGAATGATGGCTGCAATTGCCTCGCTAATAACTACTGAACCGATTACTATAATAGATTCAGCGTGTATTGATATTTCATACCCTGCATTCTTTGAAGACTTAGAAATGATTGTTGGCAAATAGTTCCTTCTCATGACTATCAATAGAATGTATACATTGCGAAAGAACAGGTGAAAATATGGAACAGTTACAACTAATTGAACGATTAATCCAAGAAGGTGATGTCGACGCACTTGAGACTATAATTGACAAGTTAGCAAAATCTACAGACCTTGATATGCTTTACGAGGCAGCTACTATTTTTGCGTCTTATGGATTTATGGAAGAAGCGGATTTTCTATATGAAACATTGCTAAATCATTTACCCGATGAAGCCCAATTGAAAATTGACCGGGCAAGTATTTTAATTGAACTAGATAAAGAAGATGAAGCATTATTGCTTCTATCGGAAATAAAACCAACAGACGAAGAGTATGTTCAGGCTCTGTTAGCGCTTGCTGATTATTACCAGATGACAGGGTTAGCTGAAACGGCGTTAAGTAAAGTTCAAGAAGCCTATGCACTTCTTCCAAATGAACCAGTCATACGTTTTGCTTATGCAGAATTATTATTAGACTCAGGAAGATTTGGCGAAGCAGCTCGTTTTTATTCGGAGTTGAAAGAAGAAGTAGAAAGTATCGGTCATGTCAGTATTTCATCCCGATTGGCAGAAACTTATAGTGCCGGAGCCGCGTACGAACAATCAATACCTTATTATGAAGAGCTGTTGGAAGAGAATAGATTACCGGATACGCTTTTTGGTGCAGCTTTTGCATACTACCAGCTCGGGGAAGCTTCTAAAGCTATCCCGTTACTGAATGAACTTATCGAAATTGATCCAGATTATTATTCGGCTTATATGCTGGCTGGTCAGGCAATGCTATTGGATGGAAATGATGAAAAAGCTTATAAAACGTTCCAAAAAGGTATTAAAAGAGATGAATTTGATAAGGAACTTCAGCTTTCTGCAGGAAAATGCGCATTGAAAATGGGAAGTCCGGATAAGGCTGAACAACACTTGAAAGATGCGCTTGCACTTGATCCCGAATATGTTGATGCACTAATCACCTTAGCTTCACTCTATAATGAAAATGAACGAGATAACGATTTATTCGAGTTGCTTTCACTCGCAAAAGAAGAAAGTTTAGATATACCGTTATTAAATGCGTTTTTAGCATATGCTTATGAGAGAACAGAACAATTTAAAAAGGCATACGATTCATTTGCCAAGGCATATAGTGAGATGAAGGATGATTATGAATTTCTTTCTAAATACGCAAATTTTCTTATTGAAGAAGGAAAACAGAGGGAAGCAGTAGAAGTAGTAGAGCGGTTGGTAACGCTATTTCCAGAAGATCAAAATTGGAGAGCATTTCTCGAAGCGCAAACTGACGAGGAGGTGTGATATGACGGCCATGGTTCCTGTCGCTACGAAAAAGGAGTTTGTCCGATGGTTTTTAAAGCGGTACAAATTAAAGCGTCGTGAATGTGTATGGATTTTGAATTATCTTCTAAGTCATGAACAAATTTTACAAAACGTTCACTTTACAGATGAAGCGCATTATTGCCCGCGTGCTATGATTATTTCGACAACGAAATCAGAAAGTATTCCATTCCGATTTTATAAAGGTAATTTAATGACAGCTGATGCTGAAAAATCATTTCATGATTTACGACTTCATGAAGATGAAAAGATGTATATTCAATTAAATTTCCCGAATAGCCATTCGTGTCCGCAGTACGCAAGTGTTCGGGAAGAAAATCCTTTTCTTCCATCGTATTTGCAAGTGAGTGAAATGGATCGAAAAACTGCGGAAAGGCTAGTTGAGGAAAGTATCGCCGCAATGACTAAGGAAACATTGATGAAAGGTATTAACGAAGCGCTTGATACAAATGATAAAGAGCGTTTTATTACCCTTTCAAACTTATTAAATGAATCAAAAGTGAAGGGGAACTTGTGACTCCATCGATTTTGATGGAGTCATTTTCACTTTGTCAGGGGGATATAGTTGTGAATTGGAATGCAAAAGACATGGATACATACATGCAACAAAAGGAATACATTGACACACTTCTCGTTCCGCTTCTAAAGCTCGAGACGAATCCAGAAAACATGAAGAGCAGTTCGTCTTCAACAGAATTTCTTATGTATCTTTCTACTTTTATGGAAAATCAATTTAAAGGTCGAATCATGCTGCTACCACCGTTTTCTTATACGCAATCAATGGATTTGGAGATACTAGCTGAAACATTACAAAAGGATATTGATCTAATGGATTTTAAGCATGTGTTTTATTTAACGACTGATGCGAATTGGACGTCAAGTAAACTAGAAGATGTGATTTGGCTGCCGTCTATACCATTGGAAAGTATGGACAAGCAGTTAAGGCAAAAAATAATCGAAGATCAACTTAGACAAGTCTTGCCTCTTCTGACAAAAAAGTGGTCGGACTAAAAAAACTTCGAATTTGACTCCTATGGAATTACATAATTCTTGCTAGTCGGCTCATAAACCGTTAAAGTTGAATAAAATTCGTAAATTGTTCACAAATTTTGTTTTACTATGTCAAGTTAGATTGAATTTCCTGGATGATTAAGATATCATAGAAGTGTCCTAGTATTACATTTAGCAAAAGTTTGTCCGTTGGACTGACCTTTAAGTTAGAGGAGGGAAATGATGAGTAAGAATCGAGTGTCAAGACGCCAATTCCTTAGTTATTCGCTTATGGGGGTCGGTGGTTTCATGATTTCCGGAACATTAATGCCGATGCTTCGTTTCGCAGTCGATCCAGTATTGCAAAAATCCGGCATAGGGGATTTCACACCAACACCACAAAAAGTGGACGAGCTTACAGAAGAGCCCGTACGTGTCGATTACACGATTAAAGATCGTAAAGATGGTTGGTATGAATCTGATGTTTCATATACAGCATGGGTGTATAAAGATGGTGATGCGATCATCGCGCTTTCGCCAGTTTGTAAGCATCTTGGTTGTACTGTAAACTGGGGGTCTGAAGGCCATCCAAATGAATTCTTTTGTCCGTGCCATGCAGGCCGGTACACGAAAAATGGTGCCAACGTTAAAGGAACTCCGCCTATTGGGCCACTAGACGAATATGAAGTACTGGTGAAAGATGGTTTACTTTATCTTGGAGGAACGAAACCGAACGAATTAGTTTAAAATTGTTAGGGGGTACGACCGAAGTGCTAAACAAAATTTATGATTGGGTTGATGAACGGTTAGATATCACACCAATTTGGCGCGATATCGCGGACCACGAAGTACCTGAGCACGTAAACCCTGCACATCATTTTTCTGCATTCATTTATTGTTTTGGAGGATTGACATTTTTTATAACTGTCATTCAAATTTTGTCGGGGATGTTCCTGACAATGTATTATACTCCCGATATTGAAAATGCATGGAAATCCGTTTACTACCTTCAAAACGAAGTAGCATTCGGTGAAATTGTGCGTGGTATGCATCACTGGGGAGCTTCACTCGTCATTGTCATGATGTTCCTTCATACGCTGCGTGTTTTCTTTACAGGTTCGTACAAGAAGCCTCGTGAACTGAATTGGATCGTAGGGGTATTAATATTCGTTACGATGCTTGGACTCGGTTTCACAGGATACTTATTACCATGGGATATGAAAGCATTGTTCGCTACGAAAGTAGGAATTGAAATTGCGGCATCCGTCCCATTCATTGGGGAACAAATTAAGATTCTTCTTGCAGGAGATTCTGAAATTCTCGGTGCACAGACATTAACGCGCTTTTTCGCGATCCATGTATTCTTCCTACCGGCCGCTTTGCTTGGGTTGCTTGCGGCACACTTTGTATTTATAAGAAGACAAGGTATTTCAGGACCGCTATAAGTTTTAAGAAATATACATATAGCGTGTAACGATTTAAAAAAGGAGGGGACATATATGCAACGCGGAAAAGGGATGAAGTTTGTTGGGGATTCTCGCATTAAGGCTAATCATAAAATGCCGAACGTCCCAAAAGACTACTCAGAACATCCAGGGAAAACAGAAGCATTTTGGCCGAACTTCTTACTGAAAGAATGGTTAATCGGTGCAGTTTTCTTAATTGGATATTTAGTATTAACACTTGCAAATCCGGCTCCGCTTGAGCGTCAAGCGGACCCGACAGATACAATGTATATTCCAGTTCCGGATTGGTACTTCTTATCGATGTACCAACTTTTGAAATATGAATTTGCTTCAGGACCATGGAACATCGTAGGGGCTCTTATAATGCCTGGATTAGCAATTGGTGCACTTATGTTAGTTCCTTTCATGGATACTACAAAAGAGCGTCGTCCATTTAAGCGTCCGCTTCCAACAGCATTCATGCTACTCGCAGTTTCTGCTCTTATTTATTTGACTTGGGAATCTGTCGCTAACCACGACTGGGAACTTGCAGCAAGACAGGGTGCAATTGTCGAGGAAGTAGAGTTCGATATGGAGTCAGAAGGTTATCATATTTACGCGGAATCATCATGTATCGGTTGTCACGGGGATTCATTCGAAGGTGGAATGGGTGCTACCCTAATTGATACTGGTTTAACTGCAGATGAAATTGCAGATATCGCCGTTAACGGTACTGAAAATGGAAAAATGGCTCCTGGCTATTGGGACGGTACCGATGAAGAATTACAAGTTTTATCAGAGTTTATCTCAGAATTAAAAAATGATTAATATAAAAAGAGTCAGGTAACCAACTCCCTTTGGGGGAGTTGGAACTTAACTCCCTTTACGGGGATTTAAGCAACTAACTCTCCTTTGCGGGGAGTTGAGTAACTGACTCTTTTTTTTGTATTCATACATAAATAAGTGGAGAGATGTATATATGATGACATTGTTATCAAGAATCTGGTTGTTACTATCGCATAAATCTTTTCTCTGGTTGTTACTATTTGTCAATTTGTCTGGCACTGTTTACGGGTATGATTGGTATAAGTGGCAACTGGTAATTACCGAACCAAAGTATTGGATATTTGTTCCAGACAGTCCGACTGCCAGCTTGTTTTTCACATTAGCGATAATCGGTTGGTTGATCAATCGAAACTTTAAATTAATTGAGGCATTAGCACTCATCACGCTTGTCAAATACGGTCTTTGGGCAGTCGTCATGAATTTGTTAACACTCATTGAAACAGGTTCGATCGGTTGGGTTGGATGGATGTTGATCACTTCACATTTTGCAATGGCTGTCCAAGCAATCTTATATATTCCATTTTATAAATTCGGGTTTGGTCATATTACGCTCGCTGCAATTTGGACGTTGCATAACGATGTCATCGACTATATATTCGGGCAAATGCCGATATATAGCAATTTGATGAAGTACAGCAATCAAATCGGTTATTTCACATTTTGGCTTTCGATTGCCTGTATCGCGATTGCTTATTTTGTTTGGCGTGAAAGAACGCAAACTCCTATATCGTCATAGCAAATAGTTGCGATGTATCCTTTAGCGATATAAAATAGTAATAGAGATAAAAGAGGAGGAAATGCAGAAATGGGTTCATATCTAATTTACTTGGCGATTATTATCATATTGCCACTGTACGCACAATATAAAGTGAAAAGCACGTACAATAAATATTCTAAAATTCGTTCGACATCCGGAATGACCGGCGCTCAAGCTGCTCGGTTAATATTAGATCAAAATGGTCTGCAAAATGTCAAAGTCGTTGAATCAAAAGGATTCCTTAGCGATCATTATAATCCGGTCACGAAAACCGTTGCCCTTTCTACTCATAACTACCACGAGGCTTCAGTAGCAGGCACGGCAGTTGCTGCACATGAAGTCGGTCATGCGATTCAAGACCAAGAAGCTTATTCCTTTTTGCGTCTGCGTCACCGTTTAGTACCGGTTGCCAGCCTTACATCGAACGCTTCATGGGTTTTCATCATGATCGGTATTATTTTTTCAAGTATGAACTCGTTACTTGGAATCGGGATTGCACTTCTTGCAGTAGGCGTTGTCTTTCAAATCGTTACATTACCAGTAGAGTTCAATGCTTCCAGTCGAGCGATGAATCAAATCGTCAGTCTTGGTATCATTCGTAATGAAGAAGAAGCGCATGCTAAGAAAGTACTGAACGCAGCGGCAATGACATATGTTGCGGCAGCGGCAGTTGCAGTACTTGAATTGGTTCGTCTTCTCTTGATTTTCACTAGCCGAGACTAATTGAACGAACAAAAGGTCTGTCCCAATTTGAAAAGGGATAGACCTTTTTTGTAGAAGAAACACTATGGATTAATCGGTCTTTTTTGCTCATCAAGTGTAAATCCTTCACCCAAAACTTCATGGACATCTATTAGTGAAACAAAGGCGTGTTCATCAATGGATGCTATGATGTTTTTCAACCGAACAATTTCGTTTCTGCCAACAACGCAATAAAGTACTTGTCGGTCTGATTTAGTGAAATGCCCGTAACCAGATAACACTGTCACGCCACGGTCCATTTGGGCAGTGATTTTAGTAGCTATTTCATTGTGATAACCTGAAATGATTAAAGCGCCTCTTGCTGCATATGCGCCTTCTTGAACAAAATCAATAACACGAGCCCCGACAAAAACCGCGACAAGCGTATACATCATTGATCGGGAGTTAAGATAGACAACCCAAGAAAGCAAGATGACGAATGCATCGAAGAGGAACATAGTTTTTCCCATGCCCCATCCAAGGTATTTATGTCCTAAACGTGCGATAATATCTACACCGCCCGTTGTTCCACCGTATCTGAAAATTATACCAAGACCAACGCCAATAAAAAGTCCTGCAAATAACGCTACAAGAACCATATCGTCTTGCATATGAAAATCAATTTGGTAAATCATAAATACTTTTATGAATATCGAGACAGCAATCGTACCAATGACGGTATAGATAAACACGAGTCTTCCTAGCAATTTCCACCCGATGATAAACATGGGGATATTTAAAACTAAGTTCATTAGTGCAGGATCCCAATTGAAAGCAAAGAGGAGGATAAGGGTGATTCCAGTAAAGCCGCCTTCTGCTAATTCATTTTGAATATTAAAGTGAACGAGGCCAAAACTAAATATTGCTGCGCCTAGTAGAATGAAAATAATGTTTTTAACCCTAACTCCATTAAACATATTAAAGCCGCCTTTCGAATGAATTACGCTTAAACATAACCAGCGTCCATTTTGAACCCTGTTGGAGCAATATTCCTATTATCATCCATATTTATATCTTTGACAACCGTGAAGTAAATTTATACGATAGGAGAGAGTTAAGAAATGACAAATAAGACATTACTAGACCTGCAAGACGAAGTTGATACATACATAAATGGTTTTGAAGAAGGTTATTTTCCACCGATGGAACTCCTGGCTCGATTAACAGAGGAATTGGGAGAATTATCTAGGGAAGTGCAGCATGTTTATGGCATGAAAAAGAAAAAAACTGGAGAAGCCATCCGCTCATTAGAAGAGGAAACAGGGGATCTGTTTTTTGTTCTCGTCTGTTTTGCGAACTCGCAAGGAATCAGTTTAGAAAAAGCACTTACTTCAGTAGTAGAAAAATTTAAAGTTCGTGATGCAAATCGTTGGACTATAAAGGAGGAGCAATAAAAAATGACGATTCGAATCGCGATTGCCGGTGCACGGGGGAGAATGGGAACCGCGGCAGTGAAGGCATTAATGGATATTGAAGATATGGAAGTCGTTGCTGCATTAGATTATAAAGGTGAAGGACTTTTTTTACATGGAGAAAGTTTAACGGATGATGCCAGCGGGATTCCGGTTTATACATCTTTTGACCACTTAGCAAACGAAACCAAACCCGATATCCTTTTGGAGTTAACCACACCAGATACTGTATTTGAAAATATGCATAAGGCGATTACATATGGAGTTAGACCTATCGTTGGAACATCGGGCTTATCGTTAGAACAAATTGAAGAAATAACGGAATTTGCAAATAAAAATAAAGTCGGCGGAATAATTGCCCCGAATTTCTCAGTAGGTGCGGTTTTAATGATGAAATTTGCAGCGATGGCATCTCGTTATCTCGGCGATGTCGAAATCATAGAATCTCATCATGATCAAAAAATAGACGCCCCGTCGGGAACCGCGACTAAAACAGCAGATATGATCAAAGAATACAGAAAATCACATGTTCAAGGTCATCCAGATGAGAAGGAACATATGCCCGGCGCACGTGGTGCATCAATCGATGGTATAAGATTACATAGTGTTCGGCTGCCGGGATTACTTGCACATCAAGAAGTAATGTTAGGCAGTGCAGGTGAACTACTCACAATCAGGCATGATTCATTCGATCGTAGTTGCTTTATGCCCGGGATCGTAATGGCGATACGCAATGTAATGGAAAGAAACGATCTTGTTTATGGACTCGAACATATTATCGAGTAGGACGTTTTCGAAAGGGGGGTTGACATGAAGAAATTAAAAGTTGGCGTCATTTGCTACCCTTCTTTAGGTGGTTCCGGTGTCGTTGCAACAGAACTTGGAATAATGATGGCAAATAAAGGTCATGAGATGCATTTTATTACCTCAAGTATGCCTTTTCGATTTCTAAATGCACATCCAAATATGCAGTTTCACGAAGTCACAATCGAAGGGTATTCTGTTTTTAAATATCCGCCTTATGATATAGCGCTTGCAAATCGCATCGCGCAAGTAATCGAATCAGAAGGTTTGGACTTGCTTCATGTCCATTACGCAATGCCACACGCGGTGTCAGCGGCTCTTGGAAAGGATATGGCTGGTTCAGACATTGGCGTTATTACTACGTTACACGGCACAGACGTCACGATCCTGGGTTATGACCCTGCCCTTCGAAATACTGTCCGATATGGTATTAATAAGTCGACAATCGTTACGGCAGTTTCCGAGTCCCTTAAACAGGATACAATTAATCTTATCGATCCGAATAAAGAAATTCGTGTCATTTACAATTTTATCGACGAAGAAACTTATGTGCCGAGAGATGCGGGGACGTTGAGATCAGACCTTGGGATTCTTGAAGATGAAAAGGTGATTATTCATATTTCAAATTTTCGTGACGTGAAAAACATTCCGGATATTGTGAAAAGTTTTCATGAAATAACCAAAACGCTAGATGCAAAGTTATTACTTGTTGGAGAAGGACCCGAGAAAGAAAACATTATAAAACTCGTTGATGAATTAAATCTTCAAGACAAAGTTATTTTTACAGGAAAACGAAACGATATGTCAGAACTGCTTGCGATTAGCGACGTTATGTTTCATTTATCCAGTAAAGAAGCATTTGGTCTTGTTTTACTTGAAGCGCTTGCTTGCGGAGTTCCGTCCATCGCCACAAATGTTGGAGGAATACCGGAAGTTATTGAAGATGGGGTTAACGGTTTTATCGTTCCTTACGGAAATATCGATGCAGCTGTTGAAAAAGGCTTGTTGCTTCTTGAAGATGAAGAACTATACGCAAAATTTAAGCGTAACGGATTTATAACAGTAAAAGAAAAATTTCATTCTTCGGGGATTGTCGATCAATATGAAGAACTTTATTATGAAGTGGCGGGAAAGTGATGGCCAAGATCTTTGATAGCAGTGCGAGTTATGAAGTAATTCGCCGACTAGAAATAGCTGGACATGAAGCGGTTTTTGTTGGGGGCGCAGTGCGCGATCACCTCTTAAAGAAAACAGCAAAAGACATAGACATCGCAACTTCAGCGGAACCGGATGAAGTGAAAGCGGTGTTCGATAATACCATTGATGTTGGAATTGCCCATGGCACAGTGCTTGTTCTTATCGAAAATGAAGCAATTGAAGTGACTACCTTTAGAACAGAGGGAACTTATACGGACCATCGTCGACCTGACCATGTACATTTTGTTAAAACATTGCGCGAGGATTTACTGCGGAGAGATTTTACAATCAATGCACTTGCGATGACAAAGAGCGGGCAAATTATTGACTTGTTTGACGGCGAAAAAGATTTAAATGAACGAGTTATTCGCGCCGTCGGGAATCAAGCCGAACGTTTTCATGAAGATGCACTTCGAATGTTGCGAGCGGTCAGGTTTTCGTCTGTACTCGATTTTGATATTGAAGCGGGTACATTACAAGCGATCCATGATAACGCACACCAAATTAAGCATGTTTCCATAGAGCGAATAAAAATAGAACTAGACAAACTTTTTACGGGCGTAAATCCAATGAAAGCATTGAATATCTTATTTTCTTCCCAGTTGGGGAAGGAACTGTCACTTTGCACGGATAAAATGGAAGAATTAAAACGTGCGCTTCCATTTAACACTGCATCCGAAGGTTGGGCTTTTTTTGCCACGATTGCCGGGATTACGCCATCCGAATTAGCCAATCACTTTAAATTATCGAATGAAGAACGAAATTTCATAAAAGCTGTGCATAAAATTTATACTAAACGATTAACAAGCGACTACACAATTAACGATTATTACTTGCACGGTTTACCAGAGCTGAAATGTGCAGAGAAGTTTTTTCATGCTACATCTGAGGACTCTGTGACACTTACTGATTTGGACATAGAGGCCAATAAGAATTCTCTGCCCATCCAATCGAAACAAGATCTTGTCGTAAATGGCAAGGATTTAATAGAATGGACAGGCCTATCCGGTGGACCGTGGACAGGTAAATGGATTGGAAAAATAGAGCAGGCCGTATTGCACGGAAAATGTGAAAATACATTGATTGATATAAAGGACTGGTTTATGAATGACTTCAAATGCGAAAAATGAATTTTTGAAAAGACTTTTTGAAGCGAACGGTCAACCGGTGTCCGGACAAGAAATTGCAGATGAATTCGGACTATCCAGAACTGCAATTTGGAAATATGTCAAAGACCTTGAAAAAGATGGTTATGAAATTGGATCCATTCGAAAAAAAGGTTATTATTTAATTGCGGTTCCGGATCGGGTAAATGAAGCGAATGTAAAGAAACACTTGAAAAGTACTGTTTTCGGTCAGCGTATCGACTATAAAGATTCATGTCTTTCAACTCAACTCATAGCGCATGAGGAAGCCCAAAACGGGGCACCGAACGGAACAGTCGTTATATCCGAAGAACAGACATCAGGGAAAGGAAGAATGTCGAGACCATGGGATTCGGCGGACGGCAAAGGCATTTGGATGAGCGTGATAACTCGCCCAGCCCTTACACCGCAGCAGGCACCTCAAATGACATTGGTGGCGGCGGTTGCAGTAACCCGTGCAATTGAGGAAGTTGCGAGTGTCAATCCTTCCATTAAATGGCCGAATGATATATTGGTCGATGGCAAAAAAGTAACCGGGATATTAACCGAGTTACAAGCAGATCCTGATCGCGTCAAAGCAATTATTCTGGGAATCGGAATAAATGTAAATCAAAACGAAGAAGACTTTCCGGAAGAGTTGCAATCAATTGCTACCTCTTTGAAGATGGTAAGCGGGAAAACAATTAATCGTGCCAAACTCATTGCAAAAACACTTGAATTTCTTGAGCATTATACAAATCTATATGTAGCGCATGGATTTAGTCCTATAAAGTTATTATGGGAAGGGTATTCAAATACTGCCGGAAAGCGAATTCGCGCTGTGATGTTCAATGAAACGATTGAGGGAATTGCCATGGGAATTACTGAAGACGGCATGTTAAATCTGAAATTAGATGATGGATCTATTCGTGGTATTTTTTCAGCGGATATTCACTTTCAATAATAATATGTGTACATAACAATTTCTATTTGGTATAGTTATTGCGATGGGCGGTATCATTTTTGAACTGCACCTTGCAATTTAGTAAGCTATGAAAATTTTGAAAATGTTCTGCCTTGATCTTTATAAAGACAGGGACGGAGGAAACCATCTACCGATGATTACACAACCCTTCTGTCCATTTTTTGGACATTAGGGTTTTTATTTTTGGTTTTCTTCCAAGAGAGGAGAAAAGATAATGAAAACTACAGCAGATTTTATTAAAATGAAAAAAGAGAACGAGAAAATCGCTATGCTTACCGCCTACGATTATCCTTCCGGCAAATTAGCAGAAGAAGCTGGGGTAGATATTATTCTAGTAGGCGATTCGCTTGGAATGGTCGTTCTCGGTTATGATTCAACGGTTTCGGTTACAGTAGACGATATGATTCACCACGGAAAAGCGACGAGGCGCGGTGCTGCTGATACATTCATCGCGGTTGATATGCCGTTTGGATCGTATCAAGGTTCGAATGATAGGATACTGCAAGAAGCAATCCGAATTTTTCAGGAGACTGGAGCCAATGCTCTTAAGCTTGAAGGTGCTGGAGAAGTCATTAATGTCATTGATCTTCTTTCGAATACGGGGATTCCGGTCGTTGCACATTTAGGTTTACTTCCTCAACATGCAGGAGTTGTAGGCGGTTACAGAGTGCAAGCGAAAACTGCAGAAGCAGCTGAACAGTTAATAAGGGATGCCCGGGCTTGTGAAGAGGCAGGCGCGTTTATGCTTGTGTTGGAATGTATTCCCTATCAATTGGCCAAAGAAGTATCGGACGCTATTTCGATTCCTGTCATTGGAATCGGAGCTGGTGCAGAGACAGACGGCCAAGTACTCGTTTTCCATGACACCGTTCAGTACGGCAGTCATCATATACCAAAATTCGTAGAAAAGTTTGCAGACTCGGGCACTGTCATCAGAGATGGTCTAAAAGATTATGTTAATGCTGTTAAAGAAGGATCATTTCCAGCAGAACATCACCGTTTTACGATGAAAGAAGAAGAATTAAGCGCTTTATACGGCAGTAATAAAGGTGAGTAGAGTAAACCATGAAAACGATAAGACGAATTAATGAATTGCAAGAATTAATTGATCGAAATAAAAGAAAAAACCAGACAGTAGGGTTTGTACCGACAATGGGTTTTCTCCACGCAGGGCATCTCAGTCTCGTTGAACAGGCTAGAAAAGAAAATGATATTGTCGTCATGAGTATTTTTGTCAATCCCGCCCAATTCGGGCCCGGTGAGGATTTTGAAGCTTATCCACGGGACGAGGAGCATGATGCAAAACTCGCATCTGAGGCGGGCGTCGATGTATTATTTATGCCAAATCGAGATGAAATGTATCCGCAGAACGGCGGTATACAAATTTTACCCGGTGCACAAGCGGCTTCCCTTTGCGGGGCAACGCGTCCGGGACATTTCGATGGTGTCTTAAAAGTAGTCTTGAAGTTATTTAATATCGTTGATCCCGATCATTCATATTTTGGAATGAAAGACGCGCAGCAACTGGCTATTATTGAAACATTTGTGCGCGACTTTAATTTGAGAACGAAAATTAGGCGAGTGCCCACGATTCGGGAAGAAGATGGACTTGCAAAAAGTTCGCGCAATGTGAATTTATCGAAAGAAGAACGTTTAGTTGCACCCGTCATTCAAAAGGCTTTGAAAAATGGAGAATTGTTATTCCATCAAGGTGTTCCGGTAAAGGAAATAGAGAGAGAAGTAGCGAATCAGATTACAAACAATAGTTCAGGCCTAATTGATTATGTTTCTTTATTAGCTTATCCCTCGCTTTTGCCTTATACGCCTAAAGACAAAGAAGCAATCATTGCCTGTGCCGTAAAATTTGAAAAAACAAGGTTGATAGATAATATAATTATGTCAACAAAGGGATGAAGAATATGTTTCGAATGATGATGAATAGTAAATTGCACAGAGCGACTGTCACGGAAGCGAACCTTGACTATGTCGGCAGCATTACAATTGATAGCGATTTGCTCGATGCCGCCGGAATGTTGCCAAATGAAAAAGTGCATGTCGTTAACAACAACAACGGGGCGCGCTTTGAAACATATATTATTGCAGGCGAACCCGGAAGTGGCGTTATTTGTGTAAACGGTGCCGCAGCACGACTCGTGCAAAAAGGCGATATAGTCATTATATTGTCGTATGCATACGTCTCGAATGAAGAAGCAAAAAAACATAAACCGACAGTATTACTGATGGATAAAGACAACAAAATTGAAGAAATTATTAAAGAAGCGCCGGGTATTACTGTATAATGATAAAACTCACGAGGAAGATAAATTCTTTGTGAGTTTTTAATTTCAATAAAGTTTGGTCTTGTGATCGTTGTTATCATGCACAATATGGTATAATCTCAGGTAGCATTGATTAACAGGAAGTTGATGATTTTATGAAAACAAAAACATTTGCAGTTGTTGATTTGGAAACAACCGGCCACTCGTCGGCCAAAGGGGATCGAATCATTCAAATTGCGATTGTATTTATTAGAAATGGGGAAATTGCCGAAAAGTTTGTTCGGTTTGTAAATCCTGGTCAAAAAATTCCTCCGTTTATCCGACAGCTTACGAATATTGCAGATGAAGATGTTGAAAATGCACCTTATTTTGAAGAAATTGCTGAAGAAGTGCGAAATCTTCTGGAGGAAACTATTTTTGTTGCGCATAATACTGATTTCGACTTGTCATTTTTGCAAAATGAATTCAAACGTTGCGGACTGGCTGAATGGTCTGGAAGAAAAATTGATACAGTTGAATTGTCCAAGATAATTTTCCCCTCATCCGCTAGCTACAGATTGCAGGATATTGCTGAAGACCTTGACATATCCCTACCCGCAGCGCACCGGGCCGATGATGACGCTGAAGCTACAAGTGAACTTTTACTCGCTTGTCAAGAGAAATTACAAACTCTGCCTTCAGCGACGATTGAGTTATTGCATAAGAAATCATTTCGTCTTAAAACGGATTTATCTGCTCTTTTTTATGACGCATTAAAAGATGCCAGGAACAAAAGTCTTCCTGCCGAATTTTCAACATTTCGCGGTATTCCATATCGAAATATCGAAAGCGGAAACAAAGTTCAAATTAGTCACTTTGACTATCCATTTGATGACAACAAGAAAATAGAACTACTAAAAACCGCCTTTCCAAAATTTGAACGGAGAGAATCTCAATTTAGGTTTATGGATACAGTTCAGGAAACGTTAAGTGAGCAATCTGAAATCGCCGCGGAAGTGCCAACAGGCATAGGCAAATCGATTGCCTATTTAATACCCGCCGCAATTCAGTCCATGGAAACGGGAAAGCCGGTTGTCATTAGTACATATACGAATTACTTGGCTGATAAAATTGTTGATGAAGAACTGAAAAAACTAGATCTTATACTCGGCGCAAAACTGAAGGCAACTGTGTTAAAGGGAAGAGAACAGTATATTTCATTGGGGAAATTCGAAGAACTCCTAACAATTTCGGAGCAATCTTATGATGAAACTTTTACAATCATGCAAATCCTCGTATGGCTTACTGAAACAAGGACAGGTGATTTGGAAGATCTTAATGTTTCCGGCGGCGGTCAATTATTTGTGGATCGTATTCGCAAACGATCCAATCGAATGGCTCCCGATGAATATCAAGCTGATTTTCACCGAAGGCTTGTTTCGGAATGTTCAAGTTCAAACTTCATTATCACAAATCATTCGATGTTGCTTGCCGATAGTAATCGTTCTAATCGTATTTTTAATTCGCTGAGCGGGCTAATCGTTGACGAAGCACATCAAATGGGACAAATAGCGATTCGGCATAACGAAATTGTTTTTTCCTATACGAACTGGAAATATATCATGGGCCAAGTTGGTTCAGAAGCTGAAGGTCAGTTATTACATGGGCTATTTTCACTTAGTGATCGATTTGAATTTGCGAATCGCAGTGTGAAGGATGGTCTATTAAATTCGTTTGCCCGATTTGTAGAAGCATTTGACTATGCAACGGCTGTACTCTCGAATTATGAACCGAATGCAATTAGAAAACAACAAGGTAATCGAAAAGTTTACCCGCTTACTGGCATGAAATCTATGAAACAACACTTTAACAAAGTTGCCGTAACGATATCGAATTATATTGATCATGCGGAGGCTTTTATTACCCGTTTAGCTAAATACGAAAATGATATGTCTCGCAGTGAACTTGCATACTTGTCTGAATGGACTTATTGGATAAGGGAGATAAAAATTAAAGCCGGGGAATGGGTTGAAATATTCCTTGATGATGACCTTCAAAACTTTACGGTATGGATGGAAAAGGACTTACGCAGTATACCTGGAAGTCTAGTTATTGTTAAAAGTCCTTTGGAAAGCTCGATTCCAATCCGTAAATTAATTCAACAGCTTAATGACGATAAAACGGGAATCGTCTGGACCTCTGGCACGATGTCAATCCCGAATTACAATCGCTATATTCCAGAAAAACTCGGGGTAAATGATAAAGTTCCTTTGAAAACATTCGAAGCACCCGCCGATTTTTATGATGGCGCAGGCGTTTACATTGTAGAAGATATGCCTGAAATTCAACGGGTATCGCAAACTGATTACATTGAAGCCGTAACAGATGCGGTGATTCGTACGGTGATGGCCACTGGTGGCAGGTTGTTCGTTCTCTTTACTTCGCAAGATATGTTAAGAAAGACATATGACTTGATTACAGAGAGTGAACAATTGGAAGAATACGCGTTATTTGCCCAGGGAATTACGCCAGGCAGTCGCATGAAATTGTTAAAATCATTCAGTCAATATCAACGTTCAGTATTATTTGGAACGAGTAGCTTTTGGGAAGGGGTTGACGTTCCGGGTGACGCACTTTCAGCCGTCGTTGTTGTTCGTCTGCCGTTCACATCACCGGAAGATCCTGTCTTTAAGGCTAGAGCATCAATTTTATCTGACCAAGGATTAAACCCATTTGTCCATTATGCGCTCCCGGAGGCTGTAATGAGATTGCGTCAAGGATTTGGAAGACTGATTCGGTCATCATCAGATAAAGGTTTCTTCATAATTCTCGATAGGCGTATTGATACTAAATCTTATGGAAAACAATTTTTAGCGTCACTTCCAGACGTGCCAGTAAAAAAAGTACCGCTTCAAGTAATGGTTAACGAACTCGAAAATTGCTATAATAGACTTGTATGAAAAAAATCGTTTCTACGATTTACAGGACGTGAAAGAATATGCTCAATTGGATTAAATTTATTACTGTCTTTCTCATCGCATTGACAACCGTAATTGTCATCACTGTATTTTATAATGCGAACAAGCCATTGGCAGTATCAACAGAAGCTGCGTCAAAAGCAGCCATTGAATCGGGTCAATTAGTATCCGTCAATTCCGTCCAGCCGTACAATGGAACCCAATCATTCATGACTGTTTTTGGTGTCGATGAAAAAGGGGAAGAAATTGTCGTATTTGTAGACGATTCTGTTGAAAATGGTTTTAAGAGCCTGAAAGTCCACGACGGAATTACCGCTAAGGAAGCGATACAAACCGTTGCAGAAGAACTGACCATAGACAAGATTCTCCATGTAACGCTAGGGATTGAAGAAGACGAACCCGTTTGGGAAGTTGCATTTACCGGAGATAACGGGAAGTTGAATTATGTTTATGTGTTTTTTGAAAGTGGGCAGTGGTGGAAAAGAATTTTAAACTTATAAGGGAGAGATATTGTTGACTAAAAGATTAGCTTCCAGAGTGAACACACTTACACCATCAACAACGCTGGCGATAACAGCAAAAGCAAAGCAGATGAAAGATTCCGGCATCGATATAATTGGGCTTGGAGCGGGAGAACCCGACTTCAACACGCCGGACAACATATTAGAAGCGGCCATAAAGTCCATGAAAGAAGGAAAAACAAAATATACCCCTTCTGGCGGATTGGTCGAACTTAAAGACGCCGTCATCAACAAATTAAAAAAAGATCAACAACTGACATACACGCGAAACGAAGTAATGATTGGCATTGGCGCCAAACATGTTCTTTATACGCTATTTCAAGTAATTCTTGATCCAAACGATGAAGTTATTATTCCAACGCCTTACTGGGTAAGTTATCCTGAGCAAGTAAAGCTTGCAGGTGGGATACCAGTACATATTGAAGCAGATTCGGCTGCTCAATTTAAAGTAACCGCCGAACAAATTAAAAATGCAATTACTGATAAAACGAAGGCTATCATCATTAACTCGCCTGGAAACCCGACTGGCATGATTTATTCGGAAGATGAATTACGTGAAATTGCGGCAGTCTGTGAAGAAAAAGATATTTGGATTGTATCGGATGAAATATATGAAAAACTTGTTTATGGCGATGAAAAACATATTTCCATCGCTCAAATATCCGAGGACGCGAAAAAACGGACACTAGTCATCAATGGTGTTTCTAAATCCCATTCAATGACGGGGTGGAGAATTGGCTATGTCGCAGGGGATGAAGAGGTAGTAACGGCTATGACAAACCTGGCGAGCCATTCAACATCCAACCCGACAACGACTTCTCAATATGCAGCAATCGAGGCATATAATGGCCCTCAGGAAACTGTAGAAGTTATGCGTGAAGCGTTCGAATCTCGTCTGAACAAAGTGTATCCTCAACTAGCGGCAATTCCTGGATTTGAAGTGATCAAACCGGATGGCGCATTCTATTTGCTGCCGGAAGTGACAGAAGCGCTTGAGAAAACAGGTTTTGATAATGTAGACGATTTTGCGAAAGCGTTACTGACTGAGGCAAATGTAGCCATCATTCCAGGTTCTGGATTCGGCTCTCCCAAGACAATTCGCTTATCATACGCAACTTCAATCGATTTAATAGAGGAAGCAATCTGTCGAATTGATAAGTTTGTCCGAGAGAATTGGAAAGAATAAAAATACAGACATGACTATTATTTGGAGGTTCTTATGAAAACAATTATGATTCATGAAATGCCAGACCACGTCGGAGAAACAGTACGAATTGGTGGATGGCTTGCAAATAAAAGATCAAGCGGGAAAATCGCATTTTTACAATTACGTGACGGATCGGGTTTTGTACAAGGTGTCGTTGCTAAGGAAGCGGTCGGAGAAGAAATTTTTGCAAATGCAAGAGGGATTTCACAAGAAAGCTCACTATATGTCACAGGAGAAGTTGTTGTGGATGAACGTTCTTCCTTTGGATTTGAACTTCAAGTGAGTGATGTAAAAGTTATTAGTGCGGCGGTAGATTACCCTATAACACCAAAAAACCATGGTACAGAATTTTTAATGGATAACCGTCATTTATGGATTCGTTCTAGAAAACAACATGCTATTTTAAAAATACGTGATGAAATTATTCGCGCAACCTATGAATTTTTCCATATGAATGGTTTTGTAAAAGTTGATCCGCCGATTTTAACTGGATCATCGCCTGAAGGTACCTCTGAACTTTTCGAAACGAAATATTTTGATGAAAATGCATACTTGTCACAATCAGGCCAATTATATATGGAAGCGGCGGCTATGGCACTTGGAAAAGTCTTTTCATTCGGACCGACATTCCGCGCAGAAAAATCAAGTACGCGCCGTCACTTAATCGAGTTTTGGATGATTGAACCGGAAATGGCATTCGTTGAGCATGAAGAGAGCTTGGAAGTTCAAGAACAATATGTGACGCATATTGTACAGTCGGTCCTTCAAAATTGCCCGCTTGAACTTGAGCGACTAGACCGTGATCTTTCTAAATTAGAAAAAATTCAAGCACCATTCCCGCGTATATCATATGATGACGCAATTACTTTTCTACATGAAAATGGTTTTGACGATATCGAATGGGGAGACGATTTCGGAGCGCCGCACGAAACCGCGATTGCAGAAAGTTTTGATATGCCTGTTTTCATTACGCATTACCCAATTGGCATTAAACCATTTTACATGCAACCGCATCCTGACCGTGATGACGTAGTTTTATGTGCTGACATGATTGCGCCTGAAGGATACGGAGAAATCATTGGTGGTTCTGAACGAATCTATGATTACGAATTAATGAAACAACGAATTAAAGAACATAATCTTGATGAGGATGCTTACGAATGGTATCTTGAATTAAGTAAATACGGAGCAGTTCCACATTCCGGTTTTGGTTTAGGCCTAGAACGAACAGTTGCCTGGATTTCAGGGACAAGCCATGTTCGCGAAACAGCCGCATTTCCACGCTTGCTGAACAGATTATATCCATAATATTTGATTTGAAGTTTTTATATAGAAAGGAGTCCGGACGACAATGCAAGATGATCGACTCCAAATTTGGATTGAGCAGGGGAATGTAACCATTTCCCAGCTTTTTTTTCACAATTATAAACGTCTCGGCATTAAAGATTTAGATGCGATGCTAATCATGCATATGAATGCATACAACGCGGCTGGAAATTTGTTTCCTACCCCCACTGACTTTGCGGAACGCATGTATTTATCGGAAAATGAAGTTTCAA
Organism: Sporosarcina sp. Marseille-Q4063; assembly: GCF_018309085.1. Taxonomy (GTDB): domain Bacteria; phylum Bacillota; class Bacilli; order Bacillales_A; family Planococcaceae; genus Sporosarcina. Next base: position 121,966 of record NZ_CP070502.1, read on the forward strand.
CTATTTTACAACGACTCATGCAATATGGTCTTCTTCAGATTAATCAAAGTGAAGATGCAAAAGGAGTCTTACATGAGTCCTTCTCTTTATACCCGCTATGGAAACGCCTTACAGATGAAATCGTCCTTGAAGAAAAAGAAAAGGTCGAAGAAATGGATAAGAATGAAGAAGGAGAAATCTTTTCATTGTTTGAACAGGAATTTGGGCGCTTTCTTTCTCCAATGGAATCTGAATCCATTGGAATGTGGTTAGATGATGATGGCCATTCGGTTGAAATTATCCGAGCCGCATTAAAAGAAGCCGTCTTGGCTGAAAAATTAAGCCTTCGTTACATCGATCGAATTCTATTTGAATGGAAAAAGAAAAATGTCAAAACGATATCAGATGTTGAAAAGCAGACAAAGAAATTTAGGACAGTTGGCATTCGTCCAGCACAAACGGATAAAACGGTTAAAGTAAAACGAGTTCCATTTTATAATTGGCTCGAAGAACGAGATTAGGGGGATACAATGCTAACCAAAAAACAATGGGAATTTTGCTTGGAGAAATTTGCAGAAATGTTTCCAGATGCACATTGTGAATTAGTGCATGAAAACCCATTTGAATTAACAATAGCAACGCTTCTTTCTGCACAATGTACAGATGTTCTTGTCAATCGTGTAACTGCCGAGCTATTTCAAAAATATAAAACACCAGAAGACTATCTTGCAGTTGACATAGAAGAATTACAAGATGATATAAGATCAATTGGCTTATATCGCAATAAATCGAAGAATATTCAAGCACTAAGCCAATTGCTGATAGATAAGTTCAACGGGGAAGTACCGGCGAATCGCGATGTATTAATGACCTTGCCGGGTGTTGGAAGAAAGACGGCTAATGTAGTCGTATCAAATGCATTCGGGATTCCCGCGCTTGCGGTAGACACGCATGTTGAACGTGTAGCAAAAAGACTTGGAATGAATCGATGGAAAGATTCGCCGCTAGCAGTTGAAGAAAAGATTATGCGGTGGACTCCGTTAGATAATTGGACGAATACACATCACCAAATTATTTTCTTCGGGCGTTACCATTGTAAAGCAAGGAATCCAGGATGCGAGGTATGTCCGCTGCTCTCTATCTGCCGGGAAGGCAAAAAGCGGATGAAGGCAAGGGGGATGTAATTGAATCGTTTTTCCAAGGAACTACTCGCGCCCCATTTTGAAAAATGGGATTTAGTGAAAGAAGAAATTGAAAAACTTTATAGTTTAAAAGATAAAGAAGTCAACACGTATATGGAAGTTGCAATTCGTGATTATGAACAACTGCTTGAATACGGTGGAAGTGAGCTCAATGAACGAACTGGAAACCTCGATGCTCTTCTTCTTCCATTAAACGGGGAAGAACGCCTCCAATTCGTGAAAGATAGAATCGCTAGCCACTACGCCTATATTCAACTAGATGCGCTCTATACAGAAACAAAAAAGAAAGCAGCACGGCTTTTCGTTATGAAAAAATAAAAGCTGAAGTTCAGGCGCTATGCAGCGTTTGAACTTCAGCTTTTTTAATTATTCTCCATCATTTCCTTTGTTGCTTCTATTACCGTTATTGCCATTGTTTCCGCTATTATTTGTACCCTCAGATCCTGGCTCTGGTTCTTCTGGTTCTTCCGGATTTTCCGGCTCGCCTGGCACTTCAGGTTCCACAGGTTCTTCCGGCTCCGGCTCTTCTATCGGTTCTTCTGGTTCTTCCTCAATAGGCTCTTCTGGCTCCACCGGCTCTTCAGGTTCTTCAATCTCAGGTTCTTCTGCTTCTTCAACTCGAATTGATATCGAGGCAGGTTCACTTTGAAGCTCCCCAAGAATCGCGACAACTTCGAATGTGTATGTTTTTCCACCTTCAATGCCAGTAAAGGTTACCTTATTGTCGGTTGTTCTCATCATCTCTTTTTTCTCGCCGCCGTCCATACTTGCATAAACAATGAACTCTACATCGCCTTTAAGCGTTTTGGATTTAGGGGCTTTATGATTCCATTTTAATGAGATTGTCTCTTTCTTTTCATCGAAATCAGCTTTAAGTTTTGTTGGCGCGTCAAGTTTGATTTCTTCTGCGATTTCTTTTGGCACTGTTCCTTTAACGAATAGTTCAGTACGCGTCATGCTTGAAGGCGTTGAGGAACTAGCTCTCATTAAAGGGTTGGAACCATAAACAATTTTAACTTCTTCTACGGATGAAGGTTTCTGGAATCGGGCTGTTTCTTTACCGGCAGAAATACTTGTCATGATCGTCTTAAAAAGTTCTTGAGGAACGAGACGTTCACCTGGCATTCTGCTTTCCATAGGTGTCCGGTCTTTATAACCGCTCCATGCAGCAATAGTATAGTTAGTAGAGTAGCCGGCAAACCATGAATCGACTGCATTGTTTGTTGTACCTGTTTTTCCAGCAATATCGAGTCCGGGTACATTTGCATTCGCGCCTGTTGCGCCAATGCCGGGTTTCAAAACATCCCGCAGCATATCCGTTACCATGTAAGCAGTTGAATCTTTCATAACAACTTCTGAATCAGGCGATAACTGTTTTTCCGTTTTCCCGTCACGGAATACAATTTTCTTTACTGCATGAGGTTTTGTATAAACGCCTCCATTACCAAACGCAGCATATGCACCTGCAAGTTGGGCTGTAGAAAAATCTTCCGATGTACCACCAAGTGCATTGGATTGGTCTTCACCTTTTATTGCAATACCTAGCTTTGCAGCGAACTCATTTGCTTTTCCATGACCGACTTCATCATAAGTTGTGACAGCGGGTATATTCCGCGATCTGTAAAGCGCTTCCCGAGCTGTCATTGTCCCTAAAAATTTCCGGTCTACATTTCGAATCGGGGTGCCATCCTTATAGTTCTTTTGGGCGTCAACAACGGTATTGCCAGTTGACCAATTTAAATATTCGATGGCTGGACCATATGATAATAATGGTTTAATAGTTGAACCAAGTTGGCGTTTTTCTTGTGTAGCATAGCTCCAGTTGGCTAATTTGTAGTTACGGCTACCAACTGCAACAATTTCACCTGTTTTCGTATCTAGGACTGTTAAACCTGCTTCTACTTTTTCATTCGCATAATAAGCAGAGGCTAGTGCGTCTTCTACTGAGCGTTGTGCTGCAGGATCTAGTGTCGTATGAATTTGTAACCCCTCACTAAGATCGACTCCCGCATCCTCAAGTTCATTTAATACAAGATCAATAAACGCTGGATATTTGGTGCCACTGCTCGCTACTTTGTTTTCTTCCTGTTGTAAAGTAGATGCAACGTCTATTGTTCTTGCGTCTTCCATTTGCTCTTTTGTTATTTTTCCATGTTGATACATTAACCCAAGCACAATGTTTCGACGTTTCTCTGCGCGTTCAGGATTAATGAAAGGGTTATATCCATTTGGACTTTGGGGGAGACCGGCTAACATTGCTACTTCGTGTAAGTCAAGCTCTGCAAGTTTTTTTCCATAAAAGTGTTCTGCAGCTGTTCCGAATCCGTAAGTAGATCCCGACATTAATATTTTATTGAAATACATTTCAAAAATTTCTTCTTTATCGTATTCTCGTTCCAGTTGGAAAGCCAACCATGCTTCTTGAGATTTACGTTTCAATGTTTTATCCGCGGATAAAAATGAGTTCTTAATCACTTGTTGTGTCAGGGTACTTGCTCCTTGCGAACCGAACCCGCTCCTGAAGTTTGCTAGCACTGCACCGCCAAGTCTTTTAAAATCCATCCCGTGATGCGAATAAAACCTTACATCTTCTGTTGCTAAAATTGCATCTTCCATTAATTTTGGGATCTCATCGTAATTAACATATTCTCTCTTTTCGGAACCTGTTGTGTGGAAAACTTCATCGTTTTTATCTAAAAACTCCGATGAAACTGGGTCTCTCAATAACTCTTCATCGAGTTTAGGAGATGAACTAGCGTAAAACAGAAATAAACCGGCCCCACCAATTAATATCGCAAATCCTAGAATAACTAGTGTAAGAAAAACCTTTTTAATAACACCTTTTGTATTCTTAGGTTTCTTATTGCGGGCGTTTTCTTGAGCCTTTCGACGCTCAACCCTAGAATTTAGTTTATCACTCATATATATTTCCTACCTTTCAATATTACCTTCATAGTTTACTATATCCGAAATCGCACTTAAGTAATCGATACTAGGCATAAATCCAAGTTCAATTTCAATTGATTCGCTTTCGAATTCGGGTAGAGCAATTGATTTTCTACCGCCTGCTTTCATTCTCTCCCATTTATTCTCAATCATATCGTATGGGACGACAAAATATCGGTTCAGCGTAGAGAATTTCACAATGACAAACGCAATCCCTTTTTGTTTTGTAACGTTTTTCATATGAATCATTTGGTGTTCATGAATATTCTGCAATGGAAATGACGTTTTACTCTTCGTCTCTTTCGCCTCGAAATCGATATAATGACCATTCCAAACTCCATTATAGTCGGTTGTGGAAGGGGTTCGAAAATAAGCTTCCGTAATGACCGCAGCACTTCGTGAAGGGTAATTTACATTTACCACTTGAATCGGGACTGGTTTTTGATGGATGACGGCAATGTTGTGGGTCAAATAATACTCATTGGAATCATTCAAATCCTCTTCTAACGTTTTCCCGCGATTACTAAAGGAATGATTGCTTACTTTCTGAGGGTTTGTTGTTCGAACGGGCACATATTTTTTACCGTTCGGATACCGAATTGTCATTTGTACCACCTCGCATTTATTCATCATACCATAAGCATTGGACGGACTAGCAACAAGAAAGTTTCCATTTGCCGCGGAATAAATTTCATTTCCAAGAATATGTGTTCGCTAGATATTGGTTAAGGGAAGATTAATCTGGTAAAATAGAAGAAAGAATTCGAGAGGCTGATCAAAATGAATTTAGAAGAAAAATGTAAAGAACTCCTTACTGTATGCGGGGAATGTCTTGACCGCCATACAGAGATGAGAAGACTAGATAGAGATCCGGACTTTTTTGAAGAAGTAAAACCATATGCGGACAAATACCATTCAATGTTAGATGAATGGGCGGAAGAGTCCTACGCTTGGATAAAAGTCGCAAAACCGAAATATGTCCATCCATCTCAAATTGATACCTTAACGGACGGGATGAAACAATTTATCGTTCAGTCGTTTTATAAGAAAACTGGCTTGAAAAGATTCGTGCTGACTATTCGTTCAGCAGAATATACATTAAAAACATTTCTAGATGCAATCGAAGAGGAAAGAGAGAGGGAGTTGGGATGACTCGAAATACTTCAGTTAGTTCAGTTCTATCTAAATTGCAATCGGATCCTTCATTCTCGGAAAATATTATTCATTACAGAAAAATAGAAGGTAAATCCGCGACATATGCAGAGTTTCCATCAGTACTCCATCCATCAATTATTAAAGCCCTTAAGACAAAAGGAATCGAGCAGTTATACAGTCACCAAAGAGATGCATTCGATTCTGCATACAATGGTGAATCAATTACCGCGGTTACGCCCACTGCATCCGGAAAATCTCTCTGTTATCATTTACCGGTGCTTCAAAGCATTCTAGAAAATGAATCATCGAGAGCGATCTATTTATTTCCAACAAAGGCACTTGCACAAGATCAGTTGAGCGATCTTCATGGCTTGATCGAAGCGAGTGAAGAAACAATTCTGAGTTACACCTATGACGGTGATACGGCACCGGGACTTCGTTCTAAAGTTCGAAAGTCCGGCCATATCGTTTTAACGAATCCTGATATGTTGCATTCAGGAATTTTGCCTCATCATACAAAATGGGTATCGTTATTCGAAAACCTGAAATATATTATTATCGATGAATTACACACCTATAAAGGCGTATTTGGAAGTCATGTAGCGCATGTTTTACGCCGTTTAAAACGGATCTGTAATTACTACGGCAGTGATCCGGTATTCATATGTACCTCTGCGACTATCGCCAATCCAGGAGAGCTAGCTGAATCACTTACGAATACAGAAATGCGTTTAATCGCTAATAATGGAGCACCCGCTGGAAAAAAACATTTCATTTTTTATAATCCTCCAGTTGTTCATCCGACATTCGGGATTCGTCGAAGCGCGTTATTGGAAGTAAGAGATATCGCATCTTTATTATACCGTGAAGGCATGCAAACTATAATCTTTGCTAAAAGTCGGGTGCGTGTCGAAATGCTTGTGACGTATATGCAAGAACTAACAAAAAAGAAACTGTTCGATTCGTCTGTCATGGGGTACCGGGGAGGGTATTTGCCGTCGGAACGAAGAAAAATTGAAAAAGGTCTTCGCGACGGTTCAATAAAAACAGTAGTCAGTACGAATGCGCTTGAATTAGGAATCGATATTGGTCAACTGCAAGCATGTATTATGACCGGGTATCCCGGAAATATCGCAAGCGCATTTCAGCAAGCTGGTCGTGCTGGAAGGCGGCAAGAAGACGCATTAATAATATACGTCGCGCAATCTGTCGCGCTTGATCAATACATTATTGAAAACCCTGATTATCTTCTCGGCCAATCGCCCGAAGAAGGAAGAATTCATCCCGATAACATGTTTATCTTAATGGATCACTTAAAATGCGCCTCATTCGAATTGCCATTTTCATTAACGGAAACGTACGGGGAGTTTGAAGTGCAACAACTTCTCGAATTTCTTGAAGCTGAAGGTGTTCTTATTAAAACTACGGATCGATGGCATTGGATGACAGATCGTTTTCCAGCAAGTGAAGTGAGTTTACGGTCGGCTGCTCAAGAGAATGTCGTTATTATAGATAAAACAATCCCCAAAGGAACGATTGTCATCGGAGAGATGGATCGTTTTAGCGCGATGACGTTGCTTCATGAAGAAGCGATTTATATCCATCAAGGGACCCAGTATCAAGTCGAAAAGCTTGATTGGGAAGAGAAGAAAGCCTATGTAACTGAAGTCGATGTAGATTATTTTACAGATGCGAATTTAGCAGTAGAGTTAAAAGTTATGAACGAGGATGAGACGAGTACGGCAAAAAGCGGCGTTTGTTCATATGGAGACATTGCGGTTCTCGCTATCCCTACTATATTTAAAAAGATTCGTTTTGGTACTCATGACAATATCGGCTCTGGTCCGATTTCGTTACCAGCCACTGAGCTCCACACATCGGCGACTTGGTACTCATTTGATGTACCTAAGGGATGGTCAGAATCTGAGTTGACGGATGCGATGACAGGTGCGGCGTATGCAATTCAATCGTTCATACCATTGTTCGTCAGATGCGATCGAAGTGATATTCATGTTGTTCCTCAGGTTAAAGCGGTTCACACCGATAAACCGACATTCTTTATTTATGACAGCTATCCTGGCGGCATCGGTTTGAGCGAGAAGATTTATACGCGTTGGGATTCTTTGTTTCAGCAAGCTAAAGATCATGTTTCAACTTGTAGTTGCAAAGGTGGCTGTCCAATTTGTATTGGCGCGCAAGAAGCCGGTACGGGAATGAAAAAGGACGTTGAATCACTTCTTAACGCTCTGGTAAGGGGAGAAAGTAGTGTCGTATGAAAAGAAGTTAATGGAAATGAGGAAGCTAGTTAAAAAAACTACTAAAGAAAAGCCGGCACAAGAAAAGAAGAAAGTCGTGCCTCCGCCTCCATTTTATGAAGGTAGCTGGCTTTCCGCAGGCTTGACGAAGGAAGAAAATAGTCACGGATTTGTTTATAAGCGCACGATTTCCTTCGATAGTACCTACAAGCATGGTAATATTTATTTGTCAGATTTAAAATTGGCATTAAAGAAATGGGAAGATCTAGATTTAACACACCCATTAGCACCTGATTTGGAAAAACGATTAGTCTTTTTTGATACTGAAACAACGGGTCTCAAAGGTGCAGGGACACTTATTTTCCTTCTCGGTTTTATTGAACAAAGGAAAAACTCGTTTCAACTCACGCAATATTTACTTCCTGGCCCTGACCATGAGCCTGCTTTCTTATACGCATCTGGACTTTGGGAACATAATTTAAATCTTGTAACGTATAATGGTAAAAGTTTCGACCTTCCCCAAGTCGAAACAAGGTGGACGATGAATCGAAACTCATTACCGCCGCTTGCATCTCACGCACATATAGATTTACTACATGGATCAAGGCGGATTTGGAAAGAAGAGGTTGATTCATTTAGTTTAGTTAATATTGAAGAAAAGAAAATTGGTTTTTATCGAGAAGACGATATTCCAGGTCATTTAGCCCCCATCATTTACCAAGACGCTGTAAAAAGCGGCCGAATCGATCCATTGATGAAAGTGCTAAAGCATAATGAATGGGATATTCTTTCACTTGTTGCGCTTTTTATTGAGTCAACAGACTTGCTATTTGAAACGTCTACTCGCGGTACCGCAATTTCACAAACGAATATCGGTAAATGGTTTGCGGATTTGAAGTTGTATGATCGCAGCAGTCAAGTTCTAGAAGCAGTTATTCTCGAATATGGACTTGAACATCCTGTAACCCATTTCCACTTCGGGTTTATTATGAAAAGAAATCTTGCTGTTGAAGAAGCGATTTCCTCTTTTGTGATTGCCGCCGATCGGTTAGATGGCCGCCAAAGAATAATTGCGTTAGAGGAATTGGCCAAGTTGTATGAGCATAAAGTAAAAGAGTTTGAGAAGGCACTACTATATACAAGGAGGGCGCAACATCTGCTGACGGAAGACCCTGAATTGACCGACCGATTTCGTGCAAGACAACGGGAAATGTTTCAAAAGAGGGAAATAAGAATAGTGAGAAAACTATTTCCCGGGTAAGCGCAATAAACGACAAGGACCGAGTTTAATTGTGTTTTAAACAGACAAATTCGGACAAGATATGGTATAATATCGCATAAGAAAGATAGACGGAAGGGCGAGTTTCATGGAAACTAAATTAGATGCGAAAATAATACTTGAAAAAGAATTTAAAACGGGTATGCGTGGATATAATCAAGAAGAAGTCGATTTATTTTTAGATGATGTAATTCAAGACTACCAATTGTTAAAAAAGCGAATTGCCGATTTAGAAGCTGAAAACAATAAAATTAAAGAAGAACTTGAAGCGGCGGAAAAGCGACCTTCTGCTGGAAATACTGGTGCAACGAATTTTGATTTACTTAAACGAATCTCCAATCTTGAAAGACATGTATTTGGAAGCAAGTTGCACGATCAGGTATAAACCGAATCGAGTCATTGAAATGTAACGCAAATTATAGTATACTAAATAGACCATAGCGTGTATTCAGGTAATCGCTGCAAAGCTTGACTTTGTAGAGGAAAGTCCATGCTCACACGGTTCTGAGATGTCCGTAGTGTTTGTGCTCGGTGAATTAATAAGCCGGGGCTTCGCGCATAGCGCGTTGACGGCGGGAATAAGTCCTAAGTTTACTTAACGTAAATATGGATTAGGTTCCCCGAACAGTGCCACAGAAACGTAGTCGGTTCGGAAACGGATCGAATGGAACGCGGTAAACCCCACAAGTGAGAAACCCAAACTATGGTAGGGGCACTCTTCTGAAGGAAATGAACAGACGAAGAGACGAGTATTCATACTCGTAGATAGATGATTACCACCCAGCGTACGAGGCGTAAGCCGTTTGAGTACTAGGGAACAAAACATGGCTTATCGAATTACCTATGGTTTAAAACAAAGACAACAGCTCTCCGACATAAAGGAGAGTTTTTCTTTTTGAACTAAAATATGATAACATACATACTTTCAATGCAATGGACTGCTTTTACGACATATTTGTAATGAATCAATTTTGGGTATACTTAGTAAGCGTAACGTATAATCTTTTGCTTATAAGCGTAAGAATTTTATAGGCAACTTTTGGGTATAGTTTAAAAATGACTTTATTTGTTTTAATTGAGAAACGGGAGTTGAAGAAAATGAATGAATTTAAATTAGTTGCTACTTCTGCAATGGGGTTAGAATCGCTAGTAGCAGATGAAGTTAAAGCGTTGGGATATGAAACAAGAACGGAAAATGGAAAGATTTTCTTCTCGGGTGATACAACTGCCATTGCTCGAGCAAATATGTGGTTACGTGTCGCAGACAGAGTGCGAATAATTGCGGGCGAGTTTCATGCGAAAACTTTTGATGATTTATTTGAACGTACGAAAGCGATACCTTGGGAGATGTACCTGCCAGTTGACGCAGCATTTCCGGTTGCGGGAAAGTCAGTGAAATCAACATTATTCAGCGTTCCGGACTGCCAAGCTATCGTTAAAAAAGCAATTGTTGAACGGTTGAATTTAGCCTATAAACGAAATGGTTTTTTACCTGAATCTGGTCCATTATTCAAGTTGGAAGTATCCATTTTAAAAGATAAGGTTACGCTTACGATTGATTCAAGCGGAACTGGACTTCATCGACGCGGATATCGGATTGGCCAGGGTGATGCGCCTATTAAAGAAACGCTGGCCGCGGCTCTTGTAAAATTGACCCGTTGGAGTCCTGAGCGTCCATTCATAGATCCGCTTTGCGGTTCAGGAACACTTCCAATTGAAGCTGCAATGATCGGGCAAAATATTGCTCCGGGTACCAATCGTGAGTTTTTAAGTGAACAATGGCCATGGATTGAAGATGCTGTATGGGACCGTGTTCGTGAAGAAGCGGAAGATTTAGCGAAATATGATCAACAACTTGCCATATCAGGGTCCGATAGTGATCCCCGAATGGTCCGAATTGCAGAAGAGAATGCGGCCGAAGCTGGATTCGTCGATTTAATTAATTGGGAAGTCAAAGACTTGCGAGATATAGAGATTCAAGGAATAAATGGTGTAATGGTCGGAAATCCGCCTTACGGTGAACGAATCGGCGAGCTTGAGGAAGCTGAAGAAATAACAAGAATTCTTGGTGATGTCATGAAAAACCATCCTTCTTGGTCAGTCTATATGATTTCACCTTTGGAAAACTTTGAATCTTTGTATGGTAGAAAAGCGACAAGAAAACGAAAACTCTTTAATGGTTTTATCCGAACAGATTATTACCAGTATTGGGGTAAGCGTCAATAATTTTTACTTGTAGAAGAGGTGAGAAGCCTCTTCTTTTTGCACCACTATTGGGAGGAGTTCACTGAATGAAAAGAAGAATGCCATTTCCTTTATCGAAAGAAAAGTCCTTTTATGATTCACTAAATGACTGGATAGGGGATACGCTTTATGATGATTTAACAGAAAAAGGATTCGAATGCCGCGATGAGCAAATCTTTATGGCATTTCAAATTGAAAAAGCTTTAAAAGAAAAGAAAGTTCTTTTTGCAGAAGCCGGCGTTGGTACCGGGAAGACGATTGCTTATCTGCTTCCTGCGATTGCCTACGCGCGCTACACAGGAAAACCAGCGCTTATATCTTGTGCGGACGAAACGCTCATCGAGCAGCTAGTTAAAGAAGATGGAGATATTCGAAAAATAAGTGATGCACTTAACCTCGATATTGATGTTCGTCTTGCAAAAGCCCGCAACCAGTATTTATGCCTTAAACGACTAGATGAAGCATCCAATCGAATGGACGAAGAATATATAGAGGATATCGAAGTTAGCCTTCCGGACTTTGTTTACGGTTCGGGATCGTTGCAATCGATATCACCATACGGCGAACGGTCGGATTATCCTGACCTAAGCGATGAAGAGTGGAATACAGTTAACTTTCATCCGATACAACAATGTTTGGCTTGCGATTTAAGAAATCGATGCGGGCAAACAATTCATCGTAACCATTACCGCGAAGCGATTGAAATTATCATCTGCTCGCATGATTTTTACATGGAACATATTTGGACGAAGGATTCTCGTGAAAGACAAGGACAATTACCATTATTGCCAGAAGTGTCAATGGTAGTTTTTGATGAAGGCCATCTTCTTGAGTACTCTGCACAACGAGCACTTACGTATGAAGTTCAAAATAGTACGTTGCTGAATTTATTGGAACGAATCATGGTTAATGATATTAGAGAACCTACTTTGCGGTTAATGGAATATTTAATTGAAACGCATGCCGAATTTTTCGACTTGCTTAGCACTCATGCTGAACAATCGGAAAATGAAAGAAAAGCAATTGAAAAAGTAACAGATATCATCGAAGTAGGAAAAAAAGCTGTTGAGTTATCGACATCGCTTCTTGAGGAATTTGTATTTGAAGGTGAACTTTATATTATTCCCGAATATGAATTGAAAATGGTTGAAGAATATCTTGATCAATACATTTACTCGATGACATTATTCGTTACTGAAAATGATGCAGTTGATTGGATAGAGGAACCTGAAGGCGAATTGACTTTAGTTGTTATGCCGAGACTGGTTACTGATATTCTACGAGAAAAGTTATTTTCATCACGTATCCCGATTGTTTTTTCATCAGCAACACTTTCGGTACAAGAAGACTTTTCTTATTTAGCGGATGGTCTTGGAATTCAAGAATTTCTATCATTCTCAGTGGAATCGCCATTTGATTATGATGAAGTGATGGAGGTCCACGCGCATGATTTTGCTGAGAACGAAAAAGCAAATAAGGTCGTTGAGTTAATGGAAGATGGTCAGCAGACGCTTATTTTGTTCAAGTCGGAATTTGCGATGAACCAGTTTAGAGAACGGATACCGTCTGATTTTCAATCCCGAATGGCGTTTGAAGGTGAACGGGAATTGTCATCAATCATTAAAGAGTTCCAGCAAAAACAAATTCAAGTTTTATGTTCCTTTAAATTATGGGAAGGGTTGGATATTCCAAACGACGCGTTGACTCAAGTAATTATTCATGATTTGCCATTCCCGCCGGCAGATCCATTATTTGAAGCAAGGCGGCACCATGCAACTGACGCGTTCATTGAAGTTGATCTTCCGTTTATGTTATTAAGGCTTCGACAAGGCGCAGGAAGGTTAATTAGAACGTCTGCGGATTCTGGAACGGTACATTTATTATTAGATTCTATTGAACAACAAGTTAAAAATGAGATTGAAGGATTATTTCCTGTCAAAGTTGTTTTTAATTAATAATAGCGAGTACTTTAACATGATCTTTTGTTAAAGTACTCGTTTTTTTATATGGACCGTTGATTTCAGTTCCGGGCGGACGCTTTCTAGCTTCAGGTGGCAGATGCTCGAGTCATAAGCCAATTCAACAAGGAAGAATTGAACTGCATTCTTCCCGGGCAAAGAGCGCCACTCCGTTGAATCGTCTTATGCTTGTCGCATCTAACCGCCTCCTTCAGCTTTCATTATTTTCCTGCGGAAGAGCGGACAAGTGCGGAAAGATACAGTTCAATCTTTCCCTGCCGCTTCGTCGCTAAAATCGTGCTCCCAAACGCTACGCTTTTCGGTCGCAAAAGCCGTTCTTCGTTACGGATCTTCCTGCAGGGTCTCGGTTAAGGAAAGAGTGAACTTCTCTTTCGCACTTCGCTGATTCCGCTGGAGTCGCCGCCCTCCACTCCAATCAATTAATTTCATTGTAAGAAGAGTGTTATTAGGTGTTATCTTATGTGCATAGTTGCTTCGGTATCATTTTTTGTGTAGTGAGAAGATCCCGAATTGCATGCAAATACTGTTGAGTGCAACCAAAACGTTTTCAAGTGCAAGCAAACTTATGATGAGTGCAAGGAAATTAACAACAACAATACAGAAACCGAGTTATTTCTTTTTCTATTACATGACTACTAGTTCGAAATAAATCGATTATTTTGCCATATTTATGCTACTATAAAGAGGAACTTTATCGCGGCAAGGGGGAAATAAATTGACTACTAAAGAGAAGTTTTTGGCTTTACTTAAAAAGATGAGTGCTTACTCTGAGGCTATTTCGGTTATGTATTGGGATATGCGGACTGGGGCGCCGAAAAAGGGAATTGAGTCGAGATCGGAAGCAGTTGGTACGTTATCCGCTGAAGTGTTTAAAATGAGTGTTTCGGAGGAAATGGCGACATTATTAAAAAAGCTAGAAGCGAAGAAAGAGTCACTTGATCCGATTTTGTTGAAAACGTATGAAGAAGTGAAAAAAGAATATGATTTAAGCAAAAAGATTCCAGCAGAAGAGTACCGTGAATTCGTGGTTCTCACTTCGCAGTCAGAGTCGGCATGGGAAGAAGCGAAAGAAAAATCGGATTTTGAAATGTTTCAACCCTATCTTGAAAAAATCGTCTCAACGACAAAGCGTTTTATCGGCTATTGGGGTGAAAAAGACGAAAATCCTTACAATACGCTTCTAGACCAATATGAGCCGGGAATAACAACTGAAGTCATTGATGAAGTCTTTGCGGAATTGAAAAAGACGATTGTCCCACTTGTGAAAAAGATTTCAGAGTCAAGCAACCAACCAGAAACATCATTTTTATTTGACCACTTTCCGAAGGGGCAACAAGAGAATTTCAGCCTTGAAATTTTGAAACAACTCGGTTATGACTTTGAGGCTGGACGGCTTGATGCAACGGTTCATCCGTTTGCGATGGGCATAACGATTGGCGATGTGCGACTTACGACAAAGTATGATGAAAATGATTTTAGGTCTGCTGTTTTTGGAACAATTCATGAATGTGGTCATGGGTTATATGAGCAAAACATCGACAAAAAGCTAGATGGGCTTCCAGTCGCAGGTGGAACTTCAATGGGGATTCACGAATCGCAGTCGTTATTTTACGAACAATTTGTCGGACATCATGAAAACTTTTGGAAATACAATTTCGATTTATTGAAAGATCATTCACCAAAGCAATTTGAGGATGTTGAGCTAGAGGATTTCTTACGTGCGATCAATGCTGCTAAACCTTCGTTAATACGCATTGAAGCTGATGAATTAACATATCCGCTCCATATAATGATTCGGTATGAAATCGAAAAAGAATTATTCAATGGTGATTTGGAAGTTAAGGATTTGCCAAGAGTGTGGAATGAAAAGTACAAAGCATACTTGGGTGTGACGCCCGAGAATGACGGTGAAGGTGTCCTTCAGGATGTTCACTGGTCCGGTGGATCATTTGGCTATTTCCCGTCCTATGCATTGGGTTATATGTATGCGGCACAATTAAAAATCGCGATGTTGAAAGACCTTCCGAATTTTGATGAATTGCTATTAAAAGGTGAGTTTTCACCAATTCTAGAGTGGTTGACAGAAAATATCCATAAACATGGTAAAATGAAAAAACCGCTTGAAATCATTCAGGATGTAACTGGTGAAGGTTTAAATGCAAAATATTTAGCAGATTATTTATCCGAAAAATACAGCAAACTTTATAATTTATAAGAAAAGTGTTCCTTGACCATCTATTTGGTGAAGGAACACTTTTTTTGTCGAAAGAAATGGTACAATGTAAATAGAAATTGATGAAGGGATCGAAAGATTAATGCCGAAATTTCAACATGAACTTACTGAGCTAATAACGAAGGCTGCGACATACGGTGAGTTATTTAAAAAGAATGAAGACAGTGAACGATATGATAAAATAAAGCTTTTTGGTAAAAAGTTAACAAGAGAAGAGTACATGATTGGATTTGCCGGTCATTTTTCAGCTGGAAAATCCTCGATGATTAATGCGTTAACTGGCGTCGACTTATTACCGTCCAGTCCCATCCCGACAAGTGCAAATATCGTGAAAGTAAAAAAGTCGGATACAGATTATGCCGTCATTCATTTAATGGATGGAAAAGGGCTTAAATATGAAGGCCATGATTTCCCGAATGCCATAAAAACATATAGTAAAGACGGTTCTACTGTTTCACTCATTGAAATTGGCCATAAAGATTCCGCTTTGCCAGCGGGCATTACGGTTATGGATACACCCGGGGTCGATTCAACAGATGATGCCCATCGACAATCAACGGAATCCGCACTTCACTTGGCGGATCTTGTTTTTTATACAATGGATTATAATCATGTTCAATCGGAATTGAACTTTAGTTTCACGAAAGAATTAATGCGTCATAATCCGAATGTCTATTTGATTATCAACCAAATTGATAAACATCGTGATAGTGAATTGTCATTTGAAGAGTTTCAGCACTCAGTCGAAAATTCGTTTAAATTATGGGGAGTCAAACCTAAAGGGGTGTTCTATACAAGCTTGAAAGTGGAGGATCACCCGCATAATGATTTTCCCGAAGTGAAAGAAATAATTACAGGTTCGATGAGTAATTGGAAAGAATTTTTTATAGAGAATGCCAATAACACGATTCTTCAACTTCAAGAAGAACATAAACGCTTCTTGAAAGAGAAAATTGCCGAAGAAAAAGAATTGCACGCTTCACTAGTTATGGAAAATGAATGGACAAATTATGATACAATCCTAAACGAATTGAATCAGACAAAAAAAGCGCTTACCCTTCAATCAGAAGAAGCTTTTGTGGATTCCTTTGATAAGGGGTTATCCGCGTTAATTGAGAATGCGGCAGTCACTCCATACGAAACTAGAGAGTTGTTAAAAAGTTATTTGGAGTCGCTATCTCCTAATTTTAAAGTTGGCTTTCTTTTTGGAGCAAAGAAGACGGCTGAAGAACGAACTAGACGTAAAGATGCTTTTCGAGAAAATATTGGCAAGCTCATTCACACGCAAATTGAAGTCCATGTAAAAACTTTTATAAAGAAATTATTAAATGAATCGCAACTATTAACGGATGACCGTTCACTTGAGGTCGATTCTTTAAACCTTGTTATACCTTTTGAAGAAGTGGAAAAGCACTTCAATGCTTCAGATATCATGACGGGCGACACAGTTATTAACAATGCAAATCAAATGAAAACAAATATCATATTGGCATACAGACGTTTAACAGAGGACTTGAAATTAGAGACCTCGGAATTTATTCGTACAAATGGAAATGAGAAAAGTGACCGTTTTCATAAAGAAATTCATTCTCTGGAGGAAAAGCTAGAGGTGATCGGTCATGTTGAAGCATTGAATAATCTTTTGGAAACGATTGATGAAAATGTTGAAAACCCGTCCTCGATAATAATTGAAAAACGGGACAAGCTCATAAAAACTTGGCATACAGATGATATTCTTGATATTACAGAATTTGTTGAGGATGAAACGACGGAAAATTTATTTGATCAATCATCTTTCATTGAATCGGAAAATGAGGTTTACCAAGTGCAGTCGTCTGCAAGTGAAGAAGTAAGCAGTAACGCGCTACATGTTGCGCGGGTTGTTGAAAATGTACCTGGATTTATCGATATGGCTCAGTATTTACGCAAAAAAGCCAAACGATTGGATGAACAAGAATTTACAGTGGCTCTATTCGGGGCATTTAGTGCTGGTAAGTCATCGTTTTCCAATGCGTTGATTGGGGAAAATATTCTTCCGGTTTCTCCAAATCCAACAACCGCAACGATAAACCGCATATGCCCGGTAGGTCCGGGTAAAGAAGATGGAACAGCTGACGTCATCTTGAAAACGTTGAATCGAATGACAGAGGATGTACTGCGCTCATTTGATGCGCTTGGAATTCCTGTGGAAACATTGGATGACGCTTTTGCCAAAACGGATAATGCCCTGAATACAAAGTTGACAGATGACAAACTTCATATTCACAAAGCATTTATTGAAGCATTTAAACAAGGTTATCTAACTTATAGAGGTCAATTAGGTACAGTATTGAAAGTTGGGCGAGACGAGTTCGTTAAATTTGTTGCAGAAGAAAATCGTAGCTGTTTCGTGGAGTCCATTGATTTTTATTATGATTGCGAAATAACGAGAAAAGGAATAACCCTTGTTGATACGCCGGGCGCTGATTCTATAAATGCTCGTCATACGGATGTTGCTTTCGATTATATTCGAAACGCGGATGCAGTTCTCTTTGTTACGTATTATAACCATGCGTTTGCCAAAGCAGATCGAGAGTTTCTGATTCAATTGGGCCGCGTGAAAGATGCGTTCGAGTTAGATAAGATGTTTTTCATTGTAAACGCAATTGACTTGGCGTCAAATGATGAAGAAGCTGAACTCGTGCAATCGTTTGTTGGGAATGAACTGCAAAAGTTCGGCATAAGAACCCCCCGTGTACATGGTATTTCTAGTTTACAAGCGCTTCAAGCAAAGATTGAAAAACAAAGCAATGAAATGATGGATTTATTCGAAAGGGATTTTCATCATTTCTTGGAACATGATTTAAGAGGACTGGCTGTACAATCATTAGAAGAGGAAACAATGAAAACGACGGAACGGTTAGCTTCTCTCATTTCACGTACTGAAAAAAACATGAAAAGAAAGTCGGAGCGGCTAATTGAATTGGCGAATCTAGAAGAAATAATTCAAAGAAAATATGCGAGCAGTTTTATTGAAGTATTTCAAACAAGTACAAAGAACGAATTAAATGAACTTGTTTATTATATTTTACAGCGTGTCTTTTTACGATTCAGTGATTTCTTTAGAGAAGCTTATAATCCATCTGTCTTTGCAGCAAAATCTTCTAGCGAAGCATTAAAAATTGCGCTTGATGAAACAGTCCATATGATTGGGTTTGATCTTACACAAGAATTAAAGGTAACAAATTTACGTATCGTTAACTTCTTGACGAAGCAATTGACGAGCCGACAACGTATAGAAGTTCAATCGCTCAAAGAAATCGATGATGTATTCGAACCAACCTTATTTGAACCAAGAGAAGCAGATCTATTATCTTTTGAATTTCCATTTCCAGATTCTGCAGTATATAGCAGTGTCAATCGTCTATTTCGGAATGATAAATCATTTTTTGAAAGAGGCGATCGAGATAAACTAAAAACTAGTCTCGAGGAACTTTTAAGAATAGATACAGCGCTATATCTTGATAGAGAAAAGAAGAGACTTGAAGTGTGGGTTGCTCAATTAATTGAAGAAGAAGCAGAGGCACTTAGAGTCCATTTATTGAAAGAATGCATGATACAAATTGATTCAGAACGAACACTTCTGACGGAAACCGAAAAAATCGATGACTGGCGGAACTTATACAATTCATTAGAAAAGGAGTTGGTGTAGTTGAGCAATGTTTTTGTTTCGATTAAAGATATAGATACGAGTGAAGTCAAATGGATAGATGCGCGTTTCTCATTGGCTGATGCAAATGAAGGCAAAAGGTTTTATAAGGAAAGTCATGTTAGCGGTGCGATGCATTGGGATTTAAATGATGATTTGTCCGATTTAACAAAAAGAGATGGAAGACAACCAATGCCGAGTAAAGAGTCGTTAGTTGAACTTTTCAGGAGAAGTGGACTGAATATAGAGGATACAATTCTTGTTTACGATGACGGTGGCAGCCCGTTCGCAACCCGTGCATGGTGGTTCCTTCAATATGCCGGATTTGAAAATGCATCTGTCGTAGTAGAAGGTTTTGAAGAAATTAAAGAATCGAGTGTTCCTGTTGATAATGAAACACCGATACCAAAGAAAACTGCAGTAAACCCCAATTGGAATGAATCGATTTACGCTTCACGGGAATTTGTAGAGGAAACTGTCGCAGGCCGGACAAGCAATCTGTTAGTCGATGCACGTGCCGCTAATCGATACCGCGGAGAGATAGAACCGTTGGACAGAGTGGCGGGTCACATACCCGGAGCATTTAACTTTGATTGGGAGCAATTAAAAAGTGACGGGAAATTTCAATTTGACCAATCAATAAAAGAAAAATTATCAGACTTGGCGGACTCCAATCAAAAAGTAACCGTGTATTGCGGAAGTGGCGTTACAGCTTCTCCACTCTATGCAATGCTTTCACATTATGGGTATGAAAATATCCGTCTTTACGTGGGAAGTTATAGTGATTGGGTTTCAAAAGAAGATGCGCAGGTTGAAAAAGGATAAAGTGGTGAAATAGATGAGGTATGCATTGCTTGGTGATATTCATTCATCGAAAGAAGACTTAGAAATAGTGCTCGATCATATCGAAGAAATGGTGCCTGAGGCAACGGTGTTTGGTACTGGGGACCTTTATGAATGTACAATTAGTAAAAAAGATATTACTGATGACAAATTTACAAAACTTGAGCAGGTTATGCTAAACCCGAAAGGCTTTACTGAACTTTTGGATTTTCCGTCGGTAAGAGGGAATCAAGAAGAAAGAATTACCTATTTAACGGAAACTGAAGAGTCTTTGCGTAAATTATTGGATTCCATGCCAGAAGTTATTGAACTTGAAAGCGGTCAAATAATTCATGGGCATCAATGGAAATGGGGCGGAAAACCGTGGTCGCTTCTCCAGGCCAATGTAGAAAACTCACTTGTTTTTTACGGTCATAGTCATCGCTCAGCACTAACATTGGATGGCGTTAATCAAAAAATGAATTTTGGCATACCCTTTGAGCTAACAGGTCAAAATGTACTTGTTAACGTAGGTTCCGTTGTTGATAATCGAGAATGGGTTATTTATGATAGTGTCAAAAATACAGTTACATTTATGAAAGCATAACTAAAAGACTGAATGGATATAGCGCCATTCAGTCTTATTTATGTATACCTTCACGAGCGAGTGCATCTGCTGTTTTATTTTCTGCACTAGGAATCCATTTGATAAAGAAAAAATCAAAAGACTCTGTAACCTCCATGATTTCAGATAAAATTTGCTTATGTACTTCATTTTTAACAAATTCTCTTTCGACTGCGGTTACAACTGCCTGTGAATCTGAACGTACGGAAACAATTCCTTTGGATATTTTTGCAACTTCCTTCACGCCGCGAAGTAAAGCTAGGAATTCAGCCGTATGATTATTTGTAGGTTCAATACGCTCTGAAATTTTAATAAGATGCCCTTCACCTTTAATAAAAACACCAATGCCACTTTTTCCAGGATTTCCAGCACTAGCGCCGTCTGTATATAGTTCGATCAAGTTTAACCACCCCAAATTTTGTTTAGATATCAGTATATTGCATACCCTAATTGCCTGAGATACTTGCATCTCTTTATCATCGACATTAGAATATACTTAAATGGAGGAACGCAATGGATAAAACAATCATTATGTTAGAAATCGATACTGTTATTGATACATATTGCAGTGGTTGTTTCCTGAAAAGCCAACTTGCAAATGACAAAGGTAAAACTGCAGCACATCGATTTTGTATAGAAGGATGTACAGTAGGTGACCAGCTTAAATTTTTGGGCAGTCAATTGAATAATACATCAAAATAATATCCCGCGAGCAATTTACATGCTAGCGGGATTTGTAGTTGTTAGTTAGTCATGATTTCCTAGTTTTGAGACATTGGCCGCCTGAGGTCCGCGGTTCCCATCAGTGATTTCAAAAGATACTATTTCACCTTCATCAAGCGTTTTAAATCCATCACCAACAATGCCAGTAAAGTGAACAAACACATCTTCTCCGTCTTCCGCTTCAATGAAACCATATCCTTTTTCATTGCTGAACCATTTCACTTTTCCTTGGTACATATACGCCCCTCCTCAGTCCTTCAATGTCCATCCATTATGCAATATGGATGATTTTACTATACACGAATCGACATAGTACGTCAATGATATGCCCAAATTTTCTGAAATGTGAAAAGCAGTGCTGATAAATGTTAAGAAAAGGTGATTAGAATGGAACAATTATTACGAAAATGCCGGGAAACAGCTGAAGAGATCTATCTGAAATTTGATGCAAGCCATGATTTGGATCATATCAATCGAGTCATGAAAAATGCGATTGAAATTGCAGCGACAGAACCTTCGGCGAATAAATTTATTATTAATTTAGGTGTCTTGCTTCATGATATTGAAGATGCGAAATATAAGTCAGATGATACGCTATCTGTGAGAGAAATTCTTGAAATGCACGAAGCCGATGAAAAATTGATTGATGAAGTAATCGCTTGTATAGACAGCGTATCATTTAGTGGGGGAAATGAAAAATCGATTACTTCAATTGAAGGGGCAATTATTCGCGATGCGGATCGTTTAGATGCAATCGGCGCTATCGGAATTGCGAGGGCTTTCACTTTTGGAGGAGCCAGGGGAAGAAAACTATATGATGCAAATGAAGAAGCCCGCACACAAATGTCGGAGGAAGAATATCGCAAAAAGGGAACCGCCACTGTAACACACTTTTATGAAAAGTTATTATTGTTGAAAGATTTAATGGTGACGACTGAAGGAAAACGATTAGCCAAAGAACGTCATCAATTTATGGTGGAATTTTTGGAACAACTTGATAGAGAAATAGGGATTGAAAATGCGGAAAAAGATTAACCATCACTTTTTCCGCATTTTTTTATTTCTTAAGAACGGCTAGAAAAGTCATTGCTCTTTCAAGTGGCACGTTTTCTGTGAAAATCCATTTGTCATAATCCATTTCGCCGCCGGGTTTAATTGAATGTAAAAATAAACTTGTTCCGGACAATAACATTGTTAAATCGGCTGGTGAATAACAGCGCAATGATTGTGTAACTTTCGGGTAATCCGTAGCCCACCAAGTATCAAGCATGCGACAACCTTCTGGATCGAACCCATAACGTCTATAACTATCTTCATCAATTTTCATTTCCCGACCAGAAATTTTTGCCCAGTACCACGGTGTATAAACATCTATCAAAGCGACACCTGAAGGTAAGAGCCAATTATCTATTCGCTGCAGTAACAGCTTTTGATCATCATCTGAACCGACGCCAAAGCCATCCCAATAGCAAACGACGTCAAAGTCATTTGGTAAATCAATCTCATAAAAATCGCCCTGGATGATTTTCATCTTTTCTTCAACATCATGGACCGTTGCTAATTTATGAATCTTTTCAACAGCGGAAGGAACAAGTTCAATGACGGTTACATCGTGGCCGCGCTTCGCCGCCGCAACCGCAAAAAGACCAAGACCTCCGCCTAATTCCAGGATTTTCAATTGTCTATTTACGCCCGCGGTTGATTCAACCTTATCAACAAGTGCTTCATCGAATTTCGTAATTGCATCCGCCATGCCTTCAGTAATACGGTATTGTTCCTTATAAAATTCTTGTACCCATTCCATTTCCAACACTCCTCACTTTTTATGTTCTAAGAGAGTGCTGGATGATCAAAACATTAGTACCCCCATATGAATCCTCCTGTTTAGAAAGTGATTATTTCATTAAGCGTTTTTCTCGTTCCTCGTAAAACGCTCCCAAAAATGCTTGTTCATATGCGTAACCTGCTTGGAGTAATGTTATTTCATTAAATGCGGAACTAGCGAGTTGAAGGCCGACTGGAAGCCCGTTTGATGCAATCCCGCAAGGAAGTGATAGGGCGGGTTGTCCTGTAAAGTTAAAGACAGCTGGAAGACGGATCATCGCGTTAAATGTACTGTCCATCACGCCGTTTATTTCAAATTTCGTTTCCCCGATTTTCTTTGTAGTATCGGCCATTGTTGGAGTCGCTAATATATCTACGTTTGTAAATAAATCTTCGAAATTTGAAAACACTTCTTTTTTTCTTTTTAAAGCTTTAATATAATCAAGTGCTAATATCGAATGGCTGAATTCTAGTGAAGCTTTCACGTCACGACCATATAAGTCGATTGATTCAGTTATAAACTTTTCATGTACATAACCGGCTTCTGCGATGCCAATACTGAGTGAATAGGCTAAATCAGCTTGCGAGAAAGGGATGTCAACTTCAATTAAAATTGCGCCTAATTTCTCCAGATTTTTAAGTGCTTCAGCATATAATTCAGCAGTATCGTTTTCAATCAAATCATTGAAATAGTTTTTCGGCACGCCGATTCGCAGACCGCGAATGTCTTCTGAGAGTGAACTTGAATAATCTGCACCCGTCATCGCATCCATCATGATTCCCAAATCGCTCATATTCTTTGTTAGCGGACCAATATGATCAAGAGACCAAGAAATATTTCTTACATTTGTATCAACGATTAAACCATGAGTAGGTTTTAGCCCAACGATACCCGTAGACGCTGCTGGTATTCGAATGGAACCTGCTGTGTCTGTTCCGATTGATGCAGCACATAGCGAAGCTGCCACGGCTGCACCCGAACCGCCGCTAGATCCGCCAGGCGTGTACGCAGTATTCCATGGGTTTTTAACAGGATTATAAAAAGGATTATCGGATGTAATTCCAAAAGCGTACTCATGCATATTCACCTTCCCCAGATTGACTGCACCTTCACGTTGGAGTTTCGAGACAATCCCAGCATCAACATCTGGTATGAAATCTTCTTCGATTTTAGAGCCGCTTGTTGTGCGAATCCCTTTTGTGTACAGATTATCTTTATAAGAGATTGGAACCCCTTCAAGTATCCCGGTTTGCTCACCGGCTAGGTACTTTTGTTCTGCAATGGTTGCTTGCTTTAATGCAATTTCCTCAGTAACGGTAATAAAAGCATTTAATTCGTTAAATTCTTCAATTCGGTTCAAATAATCACGGGCGATTTCAACAGGTGAAAACTCTTTATTACTAAACCCATCTTTCATTTCTTTTATCGTAAGGTTTCTCAATTTTATTTAATTCCCCCAAATGCTATATTCGTATTGCTTGAGATTAGCGTAGCATATTTATATTGTTCAAACAATTTAAGTTGAATATAATTGATGCTTTTTTCTGATTACAAATTCTCTAATCCGCACCAAATGCTGAAATACTTAGTTATAATGGTAGTATGTAACTGCAGGAGGTAAATGGATGACAACATTAACAATAGAAACAGATCGACTAATAATCAGGCCCTTTCAAAATAGCGATTATGAACAATGGTCTATCGGGTTTGATAATAGACTGCCCTCGACCTATAAATACGATGATGGTTATGAAGATTCATCACCTTATACAAAAAAGTGGTTTATTGACTGGATCAAAGGGTTTCAGGAAACTGCCGAAAAAGATGATGTGTATATTTTAGGGATTTTTAGAAAAGAAGATGGTGCGAATATCGGCAATATAGAAGTGATCAAGATTCTTAGACAGGATTATGACTGGGCCATGATGGGGTACTCCATTCACAATCAATTTTTCCGGCAAGGCTACGGGAAGGAAAGTGTTCAAGCGGCAACTGAGTTATTTTTTTCTGAACTAAATTTTCATCGCATTGAACTGCAAATTAACGTCGATAATGAGCCTTCTCAAAAACTAGCGGAGAGTGCAGGGTTTCAATTTGAATGCGTAAGAAAAGATTTTTTCTACGAAGGCGGGAAATGGATCGATCAACTCATTTATTATAAAAATCGTAATAATAGTTGGTAAAATGGGGGAGTGTTGCAAATGAAGTGTCCTAAATGTGTTGAGGTGGAATTACAGGAAATAAAAAAAGAATCTGTATTCATTGATGTTTGTCCAACTTGTAAAGGCATATGGCTCGACCGCGGGGAGCTCGAAATGATTGTGCGAGAACTGAAGCAAGAACGGACTAATAAAACCAAAGATAAATCCACAAAAGATAAAAAAGAAACAACGATGCTTGATGTACTAAGTGATCTAATCGTGTTTTGGTAGGGGAAATATATACAATAAGTAAGCGGATATCCGTCACTCGACGAGAATATCCGCTTTTCTTAATGCCTCTTCAGCGTTATTAATTTCTTGTTCGCTTTTAGCGACAATCGTATGAAGGTGTATGCCTTCGGTTAATTCCAATAAATAAGATGCGTTGGTTTGTTTAATATTTTCGATGAAGTTCTTCACTTCACTTCGATTTGAAACCATGACTGAAGCAGTTAAATCTCCATAAATCGGATGTTCAACTTTTACGTCCTTCACGGTGATTCCATGATCGACTAATATATTTAATTCTTCTTCCGTTTGGTGCGATGTATGGTTGCATACGATAACTTTTTCAATTTTATTCTGTTCCCCGATTGGATGCATATACACATATCCGCGACTAGTCGCGATAATCGGTTCGCCTTTTGCTTTTAACAAAGTAACATCTCCAGAAATAACCTGCCGGCTAACATTTGTGATTTCCCCAAGTTCTCTGCCGGGTATCGGGTTACTCGCATCCTTTAATAATTTAACAAGTAAATTACGGCGATCACTACCCAAAATCTTTTCATTCGAAGTCATATTATCATCTCCTAAAGCACTATATTATCGGTTATTTTAACATAAAAGAGTTTTCATGGATTTATCAACGAATTACAATTAAGTTCAAGATAAATGTATTATGTAAACAAATTGGAGTCGGGCTAAATAACTTTCAAAGACCTGCGTTGGTTTATTACCAGTGGTAACCCGATCAGTTTGAGTAGTTACCACAATCGCCAATCATTTCTTTTTCTTGAAATCATTTAATCGATCATAGATTGCCGCAAGCTTTACTTCTTCACCCGCGAGAACAGGCCTATAAAATTCCGTGCCTTCAACCTTGTCCGGCAAATATTGTTGATTTACCCAGCCTCCAAAAGAGCCGATAGGGGAGTCATGGGGATATTGGTAGCCTATATGGCCAAGAACGGCCGCGCCCGCATAGTGCGTGTCACGTAAATGGAGTGGGATGTCTCCCGTTTTCCCGGTATTTATCGCATTAACAGCAGCATCGAATGCTTTATAGGCAGAGTTTGATTTGGAAGCCAGGCACATTTCAACAACTGCATTCGCCAGTGGAATCCGTGCTTCCGGCATCCCGAGTCGAACTGCAGCATCGGTCGCGGCAAGAACATGAGGTCCGACTTCCGGTGAGGCAAGTCCAACATCTTCATAAGCCATGACAAGAAGTCGTCTAGAGACAGCGATAATATCTCCTGTTTCCAGTAAATGCGCCAAATAATACATTGCTGCATTTACATCGCTGCCGCGAACGGATTTTTGCAAAGCAGATAATAAGTTGTAAAAATGCGATCCCTTATTATCACCAAATAACCCGATCCTGCCTAAAAGATTTTTTATTAACCAGTCTTCAACAATCGTTTCTCCATCAACTTCATCACTTGCAATAACGGTGGATTCAAGAACGTTTAAAGCTTTGCGAGCGTCCCCGTTAACGCCTTCCGCAATCATTTGAAGCTGTTCATCAGTTATGCCGATTTTCTTTTTACCAAGTCCTCGGTCTTCGTCTTCCAATGCTCGTCGAAGCACGCCTAATAAATCATCGGGCTCTAACCGAGTAAGTTGACGGATTTCCCCGCAACGCGACCGAATCGCGGGATTCACATCATGAAATGGATTTTCAGTCGTTGCGCCGATTAAAACAATCGAACCGCCTTCTACATGCGGAAGTAAGGTATCTTGCTGCAATTTATTGAATCTATGAATTTCATCTAAAAATAATAGAACTTTTCCTGTCATACGTGCCTCGGTAACAACATCTTCAACATCCTTTTTCCCAGAAACCGTCGCATTCAACGCGATAAAGGGTAAGTTGCTTGTACCTGCAATTGCATGGGCGAGCGATGTTTTTCCTATTCCGGGCTCACCGTATAACAACATTGACGGGACATGCCCTTTTTTTATCAACTTATAAAGAGCGGTTTGTTTCCCGATAATTTCTTCTTGACCGGCGATTTCATCAATCGTTTGCGGCCTCATTCGATATGCTAATGGTTCGTTTTGCAAAAATATCACTCCTAGTACAACTGTTCTTCTATTATACACATCAATCTGATTGAAATCATTTTACGGAAGCATCGGAGCAGTTATGTTATAATATTTTGAAGCAACACGCAAAGGACGGGGTTATTAGATGAAAATTTCGACAAGGGGACGATACGGGTTAACAGTCGTAGTTGTGCTCGGAACAAAATACGGAGATGGTCCAATTCCACTTCGTCAAATCGCTGAAGAACAATCATTATCGGAAGCCTATTTGGAACAATTAATACCGCAACTGCGCAATAATGGAATTGTGAAAAGTGTGCGCGGGGCTTACGGAGGCTATATGCTAGCTAAACCTCCAACAGAAATCACTTCGGGGGATGTCATTCGTGTATTAGAAGGGCCTATTCAACCGATTGAAGGACTTGGCGATACGGATATACCCCAACATGAATTATGGAAGCGGATTGCTGATGCAGTTCGAGACGTTTTAGATACAACAACAATCGCCGATCTCATCAAATCAAATGATGAATCGAAAAATGATAGTTATATGTTTTACATTTAAAGGAGATTTTCTATGACGACTATATATCTTGATCATGCCGCGACGACGCCGGTTCATCCAGCTGTTGCTACAAAGTATGCCGAATTACTAGGCTCATTATTTGGAAATCCCTCGAGCATTCATAGTTACGGTAGAGAAGCACGTAAATGGTTGGACGACGCACGGAGAACAATGGCCGGGTCAATTAACGCTAAACCCTCTGAAATTATTTTCACCTCTGGCGGGACCGAAGCAGATAACATCGCTATCTTCGGTACGGTAAATGCGATGAAAAATAAAGGGAACCATATTATCACAACAACTATTGAACATCACGCTGTTTTAAATACTTGTAAACAACTTGAATTAGATGGGTATGATGTTACATTTTTAGAGGTAGACAAAAATGGGAGAATCGATGTTGAGCAAGTTAGAAATGCACTCACTGAAGAAACGATTTTGGTGACAATCATGTTAGGCAATAACGAAGTCGGGACAGTGCAACCGATTCGCGAAATTGGTGAACTTCTAAAAGAACACCAAGCCATCTTTCACACAGATGCTGTTCAAGCTTATGGGATATTGCCAATTGACGTGGATGAACTTCAGGTTGATTTACTATCTGTTTCCTCCCATAAATTAAACGGTCCAAAAGGGGTTGGCTTCCTTTATGAACGAACTGGGATGACTACGAAACCACATTTGTACGGTGGAGAACAAGAACGAAAACGACGCGCGGGTACTGAAAATGTTCCGGCGATTGTCGCATTTTCAGATGCAGTGAATATTGCATATGAGTCAATTGAAGAAAACACAAAGAAATATCATGCATTTGAAAGAATTCTAAAGACAACATTTCAAGAGCAAGACATAAACTTTTCTGTTAATGCTATGGACACGGAAAGATTACCACATATCGTAAATATCAGTTTTCCTGGAACAGATATTGAATCACTACTTGTTAATCTTGATATGGCGGGGGTTTGTGTTTCAAGCGGTTCGGCGTGCACAGCAGGCTCACTGGATCCATCACACGTCTTAACGGCGATGTTCGGGGACGGTGCGCCGGAGCTTCGAAACTCTGTCAGATTTAGTTTTGGACTCGGACTGGATGATGACCATATAAAAACAGCTGCATTGAAAACGGCTGAAATCGTAAAGAGATTAGTAAAATGAAAAATAAAGGATTGATTGGAAAATGAATACAAAAAAAGCGCCATCCGAAACACGCGTTGTCGTTGGCATGTCAGGTGGCGTCGATTCTTCTGTAGCTGCATTGCTATTGAAAGAACAAGGTTATGACGTCATCGGTATCTTTATGAAAAATTGGGATGA
The DNA here is from genome assembly GCF_018309085.1 of Sporosarcina sp. Marseille-Q4063. Lineage (GTDB taxonomy): Bacteria > Bacillota > Bacilli > Bacillales_A > Planococcaceae > Sporosarcina. The sequence goes on from NZ_CP070502.1 coordinate 151,272, forward strand.
TACGGACGAATTCGGCGTATGTACAGCCACTGAAGACTATGAGGATGTCATTAGCGTCTGTAATGATATCGGGATCCCTTATTACGCGGTTAATTTTGAAAAACAGTATTGGGATAAAGTATTTACTTATTTCTTAGATGAGTATAAAGCAGGACGAACACCAAATCCGGATGTCATGTGCAATAAAGAAATCAAATTCAAAGCATTTCTTGAACATGCAATGAGCCTGGGTGCCGATTATTTAGCAACAGGCCATTATGCACAAGTCGTCGAGGCAGAAGGCGGCGTTTCAATGCTGCGCGGAAAAGACGACAATAAAGACCAGTCGTACTTTTTAAACCAGTTGACGCAGGAAATGTTGCAAAAAGTAATGTTTCCAATCGGCCATCTCGATAAAGAAGTAGTTCGTGAGAAAGCACTTGAAGCAGGATTATCAACAGCGAAGAAAAAAGATTCGACTGGGATTTGTTTTATCGGCGAACGAAATTTCAAGGATTTCCTCGGAGAATATTTACCTGCTCAACCTGGACTCATGAAAACGATGTCCGGTGAAAAGATGGGGAAACATGACGGACTGATGTACTACACAATTGGTCAACGGCACGGCCTAGGTATAGGCGGCGCAGGAGATCCGTGGTTCGTCATCGGAAAAGATTTGAAAGAAAATGTGTTATTAGTTGAACAAGGCTTCCATCACGATGCACTTTATTCGGATAGTCTGACTGCAATTGATGTCAGTTTTTCAACTGCGCGTGAAATGCCGAAAACATTTAGCTGCACAGCTAAATTCCGCTATCGCCAACCCGATACGAATGTTACCGTTGAATTATTGGATGACAATAAGGCAATTGTGAAATTTGAACAACCCGTCCGTGCAATTACGCCAGGACAAGCAGTTGTTTTTTATGACGGCGAAGAATGTCTCGGCGGCGGGACGATCGACACAGTGATTAAAAATGGCATTGAACTTGATTATGTTGGGTAAGGTGGAATCGACTATGAATTATAATGAAACCGGAATTGCCGCGCTCCAAGAAGGCAAGTATGAAAAAGCGGTAGAGTCTTTTGTAAAAGCAATAGAAGAAGAACCGAAAAACGCTGTCGGCTATATTAATATGGGAAATGTGTTCGCGTCACTTGGTGATCCTGAAAAGGCGGAACCATTTTTTCAACAAGCAATTACGCTTGATGAAAATGCCGGAACTGCCTATTACGGGCTAGCAAATCTTTATTTCAACAAAGAACGATACGAAGAATCATCTAAATTGTATGAGCAGGCAATACAAAAGGGCGTTAATGAAGCAGACGCGTATTATATGCTTGGAAAAAGTTTGGAGCGCTCAGATCAATCTAAACTTGCATTGCCTTATTTACAACGGGCAACTGAATTAGCACCTAATGATCTAGAAGCGAGATTATCTTACGGAATACTTCTAGCTAATATGGAGTTATTTACGCAAGCCGCCGATGAGTTCGGCTTTGTCATTGAACATGATGAAGAAAATGCGGATGCTCACTACAATTTAGGTTTTTTATACGCAGTGTCAACCGATCGGAAGGAAGATGCATTAAATCATCTCAAAAAAGCATTCACGATTAACCCCGATTACGAACAAGCGCGATATATTTACGATATGATTCAACTTGACGAACGGTAAGGAGGCGAAAAGGCGATGGAAGGATTAACCGAAGAGCTCTTTATACTCGGGAGACCGCTTGTGACGATATTCCATAATCCGGATAATCTATTTACAATTGCAAAACTAAAAATAAGTAAAACAAATTGTGATTATGAAGAAAAGGAAATTATCGTTAAAGGGAACTTTCCACAACTTTCCGCCGATGACGATTATAAATTTACAGGCAGACTTGTGAATCACCCGACATACGGCGCTCAATTTGATGTGCATACTTTTGCCAAAGAAATGCCGGGTACAGAAACCGGACTAATTCATTATTTGTCAGGTGATTTATTTCCGGGTATAGGAATGAAAACTGCAGAATCAATTGTCGATACTCTTGGAAAAGATGCCATTAAAAAGATTCTGGACGATTCAACGGTTCTCGATACGATCCCCAGACTTTCCGACGAACGAAAAGAAACGTTAATCTCCGTACTTGAACAAAATATGGGGCTTGAACGAACGATTATACAGTTAAATGAATGGGGATTCGGTCCGAAAATCGCGATGCGTATTTATCAAACATACCGGGAAGATGCTATAGAACTGCTCAGGGAAAATCCATACCGTTTAACTGAAGAAATCGAAGGCGTGGGCTTTCAACGGGCAGACGAACTAGGACGGAATTTGGGCATCACCGGCGATCACACATTTAGAATAAAAGCAGCAATCTTGCATTCGATGAACGAAGCAGTTCAATCTGAAGGGCATGTTTATATAGAAGGAAAGATTCTGTTGCCACAGGTCAAACATTTGCTTGAAACGAGCCAGCGCGTTGAAATACCTTTCAGCAGTATTTCACAATCAATTATTGAATTAATAGAAGAAGGTAAATTAATAGCTGAGAACCAAAGATTGTATGTTCCCTCACTGTATTATTCGGAAATCGGGTTTGCTTCAAAGCTTCGTTTGCTGTTGGAAAATGAATTGGATAATCAATTTCCCGTATCTGAAATCCGAAGTGCAATTGGGGAAGTGGAAGAGCGCCTAGGTGTCAATTATGCAGAAACGCAAGTCTCCGCAATCGAAACGGCGCTACATTCACCGACGATGATTTTAACAGGGGGACCCGGGACTGGTAAAACGACGGTTATTCGAGGTTTTGTCGAGGTGTATGCGGAACTTCACGGTTTGTCGCTTGACCCTAAAGAATATGCTAAGAAAAAAGAACCTTTCCCAATAATATTAGCGGCACCTACGGGCAGGGCGGCAAAAAGGATGTCCGAATCGACTGGACTTCCCGCAATGACAATTCACCGTCTACTCGGGTTCACAGGCCAAGAAAAAGAAGAAGAAACAGAACGTGAAATTGAAGGCAGTCTTGTTATTATCGATGAAATGTCAATGGTCGATACATGGCTCGCTCATCAGTTGATGAAAGCACTGTCCAATGACGTTCAAATTTTATTTGTCGGGGACCAAGATCAGTTGCCATCGGTCGGACCTGGGCAAGTATTAAAAGATATGCTTGACTCGAGTGAAATTCCCGTTATAGAACTAACCGAAATTTATCGTCAAAGTGCCGGTTCCACGATAATTGAAATGGCCCATATGATTAAACGTTCTGAGTGGAATGACAACATAATTGGTAAAACTTCTGACCGTTCATTTATTAAGGCTAGCGGGAATCGGATACTCGAAGCGGTCGAGAAAATTGTGAGTAACGCGATTTCAAAGGGTCATGAAATTAGAGATATCCAAATACTTGCGCCTATGTACAGGGGGCCGGCGGGAATCGACGGCATTAATAAGATGATCCAGCAAATGGTCAATCCACCAGGTCCTAAACGCAAAGAAGTAACGTTTGGCGATGTTGTTTACCGAATTGGAGACAAAGTCCTTCAACTCGTCAATCAGCCCGAAAGCAACGTGTTTAATGGCGATATGGGCGAAGTCATAGCAATTATTAAAGCGAATGAAACCATTGATAAAAAAGAATTGCTCGTTGTTTCGTATGACGGCATTGAAGTCACCTATGAGCGAAGCGATTTAAATCAAATCACTTTATCGTATTGCTGCTCAATCCATAAATCGCAAGGAAGCGAGTTTCCGATAGTTATTATGCCGGTCGTAAGAAGTCATAGAAAAATGTTGAAACGAAATCTTCTTTATACTGGAATCACTCGCGCGCAGAAGTTTCTAATATTATGCGGGGAACCCGAAGAATTTAAAGAGGGAATCGCGCGAACAGATGAATTATCAAGGCAAACTACATTAAAAGAACGTTTAGGCGCAGAAGATGAATTGCATGAAGGAATCGAAACAGCAGTACAAACTAATTCTGAAAGTCAAAATGATCAAAGTCAATCATCTGTTGAAAATACAGTAGATAACGCAGAAAATAAAGAACCTGGCATTTATAAACTAACGATGGATACATTTGTTACAATCGACCCAATGATTGGGATGAACGGAATTTCTCCTTATAATTTGGAAGGTGTTGATTGACACCGATGTCGAAGTTTTCTATACTGAACTCATTATAGTGAATACGATGACGGAGAAAGTATGCATTTTCGCTTGACCAGAAAGGAGCCCCTCGGCTGAAAGGGTTCCCAAGTCGATGTGCAGAAAGCTACTCCTGAGTGCAGCTTATCCCTGCCGTCAGCCGCGTTAAGGCAACCAGAGATGCCGCGTACATATGTATACGGTAATTAGGGTGGTACCGCGAGACTAACATCTTCGTCCCTTGTTTAGGGGCGGAGTTTTTTTGTGTCTAGCTCCAGGCGCCAGCCCCTCGGGGTCATAAGCCAATCAAGCTATAAAGGAAGAATTGTACTGCATTCTTCCCCGGCAAAGATCGCCACGCCGCTTGTTTGGCTTATGCCTGTCGGGGCTAGACGGGCGCCTTGCGCTTTTATTCTGTCTTGGTAAAGAAAAAGGAGGATTTATATGAGAAAATTATCTTCATCAGAAATTCGAAGTATGTTTTTGGAGTTTTTTAAGGAAAAAGGCCATAGCGTTGAGCCATCAGCGCCGCTTGTTCCTATTGATGATGCATCCCTTTTATGGATTAATAGCGGTGTTGCAACATTAAAAAAGTATTTTGACGGACGTGTCATTCCCGATAACCCGCGAATTGTAAATGCTCAAAAGTCGATTCGAACGAATGACATTGAAAATGTGGGAATCACAGCGCGCCACCACACGTTTTTTGAAATGCTGGGCAATTTTTCAATAGGCGATTATTTTAAGGAAGAAGCAATTATTTTAGCGTGGGAATTTCTAACGGATAAAAAATGGATTGGTTTTGATCCAGAACTTTTATCTATAACCGTACATCCAGAAGATGAAGAGGCGTATGGTATTTGGAAAGACAAAATTGGAATGCCAGAAGAGCGCATCATTCGACTTGAAGGAAACTTCTGGGATATCGGGGAAGGACCAAGCGGACCAAATTCAGAAATATTCTATGACCGCGGTGCGAGCTATGGAGATGATTTCACTGATCCAGAACTGTATCCGGGAGGAGAAAATGAGCGCTACCTTGAAATTTGGAATCTTGTCTTTTCAGAATTTAATCATAATCCTGATGATACGTATACACCACTGCCGAACAAAAATATTGATACAGGATTAGGTCTTGAAAGAATGGCTTCAATTATCCAAGGCGTTCCAACTAATTACGATACGGATTTGTTTATGCCTATCATCAAAGCAGTTGAAGAATTCTCCGGTGAAAAGTATGGTATTGATGCAGAAAAAGATGTGGCATTTAAAGTAATTGCGGATCATATTCGAACTGTATCATTTTCAATTGGCGATGGCGCATTACCATCAAACGAAGGGCGCGGCTATGTACTACGAAGACTACTCCGCAGAGCAATTCGTTTTGCCATGAAGCTCGGTATAAATGCTCCGTTTATGTATGATTTAGTTCCTGTTACGGGTGAAATCATGAAAGATTATTACCCGGAAGTGAACGAAAAGAAAGAATTTATTATGAAAGTTATTAAAAATGAAGAAGTACGTTTTCATGAAACTTTGTCAGATGGAATGGCGATTCTTTCCACAGTTATTGAAAAAGCAAAGTCTAATACATTTATAGTGAGCGGAAAAGATGCATTTCAATTATATGATACCTATGGTTTTCCGATTGAACTAACGGAAGAATTTGCAGAAGAAGCAGGCGTTAAAGTAGATCGAAAAGGTTTTTCCGAGGAAATGCAAAGTCAACGAGATCGTGCGCGTGCAGCAAGACAAGAAACAGATTCAATGCATGTGCAATCTGAAGTTCTCGGGAAAATAAATGTTTCTAGCGAGTTTATCGGGTATAGTAAATTAACTGCCGATGCGAAGGTAACAGCGCTTCTGCAAAATGGAAATCACGCAGACCATGTTGCGGAGGGGGATGAGATACAGTTTATCTTAGACCATACCCCGTTTTATGCTGAGAGCGGAGGGCAAGTGGCCGATAAAGGAACAATTTCAAATGAATCTTTCGTCGCCGATGTAACCGAAGTTCATAAAGCACCGAATGGACAAAACTTGCACACGGCAATTATTCGTTCAGGGGAACTTTCAGTTGGAACAAACGTTGTTGCAAAGGTTGACATGGAAGCTAGAAAGTTGATCATAAGAAATCACACTGCCACGCATCTTTTGCACAAAGCATTAAAAGAAGTTCTTGGCGAACATGTTGCACAAGCGGGTTCTTATGTCGGTCCAGATCGATTGAGATTTGATTTTTCTCATTTTGGTCAAGTAACAAAAGAGGAACTTGAGGAAATAGAGCGAATTGTAAATGATAAGGTTTGGGAAGACCTTCTTGTCAACATTGAACAAAAATCGATTGACGAAGCGAAAAAACAGGGTGCAATGGCATTGTTTGGGGAAAAGTATGGCGATATCGTTCGTGTCGTTTCAATCGACGATTATTCACTCGAACTATGCGGAGGCTGTCATGTTGATTCAACAGGATCTATTGGTTTGTTCAAGCTAGTATCAGAAAGCGGAATAGGAGCTGGAACTCGACGAATTGAAGCTTTAACAGGACCCAACGCTTATCATGCATTTAAAGAAGAGGAAGCAGTACTTGAACATGCGGCAGAACTAGTCAAGTCGAATCCAAAAGATCTTGTGAAAAAAATCGAATCTTTACTCGGAGAATTAAAAGGTCTACAAGCCGAAAATGAATCCTTATCTTCAAAACTTGCGAACAGCCAACTTTCCGATGTCTTTGAAACTGCCGAGCAAATCGGCGATGTCACAGTTGTTGCATCTCGTGTTGAAGTGAAGGATAATAACGCATTAAGACAGATGATGGACGAAATGAAACAAAAACTTTCAAACGGCGTCATTGTTTTGGGAACTGCAGTCAATGGAAAGGTTATGCTAGTTGCAGGGGTTACCAATGACTTAAAAGGCAGTTATCACGCTGGTAAGCTCGTTAATCATGTAGCGATGCAATGCGACGGCAAAGGCGGGGGTAGACCAGATTTGGCGATGGCAGGCGCAAAAGACGATTCAAAACTTGATGATGCCTTAAAATCGGTGTATGATTATGTGAAATCTGTTTAATTGGTACCACAAATTGGGTATAATGGAACCCTGTATGATTCTGTGTTAATTAGGCAAATTTGAAAGTGGGGTGTCAGTTATGAATTCATACGATAAAACGATGAAATTTAACTTTCCTGAAGAATCAATGGAGGAAGAAGTAACACAAGTGATGCTTCATGTACACAAAGCGCTTGACGAAAAGGGTTACAACCCAATTAACCAAATAGTGGGTTACCTTCTTTCGGGTGACCCGGCTTATATTCCAAGGCATGAAGACGCGCGAAATATGATCCGAAAACTTGAACGTGATGAAATTATCGAGGAACTTGTGAAGTTTTACATCCGTGAAAACGGGGGTAGCCTCAAGTGAGAATTATGGGTTTGGATGTGGGAACCAAAACAGTTGGCATCGCGATTAGTGATGCGCTAGGATGGACAGCCCAAGGAATTGAAACCATCCAAATTGACGAGAATGCGGGCAACTTCGGTATTAAACGAATTCGTAAACTTGTCGCCGAATATCAAGTAAGTAGTTTCGTAGTCGGTTTTCCGAAAAACATGAACAATACAATCGGTCCAAGAGGCGAGGCGTCCGAAAGATATGCCCAGCTCCTCGAGAAAACATTCGGCTTACCTGTAACGCTTTGGGATGAGCGGCTAACGACCATGGCCGCGGAGCGCATGCTTATTGATGCAGACGTTAGCCGCAAAAAAAGGAAGTCTGTAATAGACAAGACGGCTGCGATTATGATTTTACAGGGTTACTTAGATTTAAATAATAATAAATGAGGTGATTAGAATGGAACATGGACAAGACACAATGACAATCGTTGATGAAAACGGTGATGAGCACGTATGTGAAGTCATCCTGACATTTGAATCAAAGGATTTCGGTAAATCTTACGTACTGTATCATATTCTAGGACAGGATGATACTGATGATTCCGAAGAAATAGAAATTCACGCATCTTCCTTTACTCCGAAAGAAGACGGTGAGGAAGACGGCGAACTACTTCCTATCGAAGACGATGCTGAATGGGAAATGATTGAGGAAACATTGAATACATTTTTAGATGAAGAAGAGGAAGACGAGTAAGTCAATAAACAGGCGACGAGCGGGACGGTGCAAAACCGTTCCGTATTTTTAAGTTTTAAATGTTTTATATGCATTTGAACGAAAGAGGTGGATACCGCATGGATAAAGATTCGAAGACACAGTTGATGTTCGAACGAATGCGTGAAAAAAAGAAAGAAGTTAAAGTGGTAAGAAGAATTGTTCTTGCAATCGTATTACTTATACTTATTATTGGATTTTTCGTAGGAAAGTCTGTTTATCAATATGTGATGAGCGGATTGCAACCCCTCGATCCTGAATCTGAAGAGGTCATAAATGTTGAAATTCCGATTGGCTCTGGACTGAATTCAATTGCGGCCACACTTGAAAGTAAAGGAATTATTAAAGACGCAAGATTATTTAAGTATTATGCCAAATTCAACAATGAATCGCAGTTTCAAGCTGGTACATATGACTTAACGAAAGCAATGACGCATGACGAATTAATTCAAAGTTTGAAAACAGGGAAAGTATACCGCGAACCGGTATTTACTATGACAGTGCCAGAAGGATTAACTTTAAAGGAAATCGGACAAGTTGTTGAAAAAAGAACGGGTATTTCCGCTGAAGAGTTTGAATCCTACATTAATGATGAAAACACGATTGATATGTTTATAGCAAAATACCCAGGCGTTATAACAGAGGAAATTAAGGGCGAGAAAATTAAATTCCCATTTGAAGGGTATTTGTTCCCTGCGACTTATCCATTTTATGAGGAAAAACCCACTGTCGAATCAGTTGTTGAAGAAATGATTCAAGCGACGGTATCCAATGTATCGCCTTATCTAAATTACTTAGAAGAAGAAGAAAAAACGGTTCATTGGTTATTGACATTTTCCTCACTTCTTGAAAAAGAAGCGACTCAAAAATCAGACCGTGCTACGATTGCAAGTGTGTTTTTTAACCGTATGCAACCTAAGAATCCTAACCAAGAAGTAATGCCGCTTCAAACGGATCCAACTGTTGCTTATGCACATGGTCAACATTTAAGCGTTACATCTTATGCTGATCTTGAAATCGATGATCCGTACAATACTTATAAATATAAAGGTTTACCGCCAGGACCAATAGCGAATGCGGGAATGTCTTCGATTGACGCTGTTATTGACCCTGAATATACCGATTATTTATATTTCCTCGCGGATAAAAAGGGCGAAAATCATTTTGCGAAAAGTTATGAGGAACATTTGGCAAATCGAGCGAAATATATAGACTGAAGTTAAGGATTTTACGTTAAAAAGGAATACCGAACAGGAGTTGACGACTATCATTACGTACGATTCTTATATTGCCGGTCTTCTTAAAGAAAAAAATTCTTTTATTATTGAAATGGAAGAATACGCCGAAAAGCACCATGTGCCGATAATGGATAGCAGTGCAATCGAAACATTATTAGGATTATTATCGATCCAGAAACCAGACCGAATTCTTGAAATCGGCAGTGCGATTGGCTATTCGGCGATTCGAATGGCTCAATCCTTACCGGATACATTTATAACGACAATCGAACGAGATCAGGAACGTTATTTAAAAGCCGTTGATTATATTGAAGCAGCAGACTTATCCAATCGAATTCAAATTATTGAAGCCGATGCGTTATTACTAGAAAGTGAACTAATTGCCGGTGAACCATACAATGCACTTTTTATCGATGCGGCGAAAGGGCAATACAAACGTTTTTTTGAAAAGTATTCGCCTTTCATTTCGTCTGGAGGAGTTATTTATTGCGATAACATGTTCCTGCATGGTATGGTTTTGCGGGATGATAAAGAACTGCCAAGACGAAAACGCACGATGGTTCGGAATTTGAAGAGCTTTACGCGTTGGGTACTGAATCATCCCGATTATGTTACATCGCTCTTTCCGCTAGGTGACGGAATATTGATAGCAATTAAAAAATAACGACAGTCACAAATTATCTTGAAGGATATCTGCCGATAAAGGGGTAAAGAAGAAATGAAGTCCACTAAACCACTTGTTATCGGAATCGCTGGTGGTTCTGGTTCAGGTAAGACAAGCGTTACAAACTCAATTTATAATGTTTTTAAGGACCATTCAGTTGTTGTGATTGGTCAAGATTACTATTATAAAGATCAATCGCATTTGGCGTTTGAAGAACGTCTTGAAACGAACTATGATCATCCATTTGCATTCGATACAGATTTACTAATAACACATTTACACAAGCTTCTAAAGCGCGAAAGCATCGAAAAACCGATTTATGATTACGCTATGCATACGAGATCTGATGAGACGGAGATAATCGAGCCTAAAGATGTTATTATTCTCGAAGGCATTTTAGTGTTGGAAGATGTTAGGCTAAGGGACTTAATGGATATTAAGTTATATGTTGACACGGATGCCGACCTGCGTATTATTAGACGTATCACGCGTGACATTAACGAACGGGGCAGGACGGTCGATTCCGTCGTCGATCAGTATCTGACCGTAGTTCGTCCAATGCACAATCAATTCATCGAACCGACAAAGAAATATGCAGATATTATCGTGCCAGAAGGCGGGCACAATAAAGTTGCAATTGACTTAATGGTCACAAAAATAAAAACAATTCTTGAAAATGGAACGAATCTATATTATGATAATGACAGAAAATCATAGAGATTAACCACTATGTCGCATACTCAAAAATAAAGCGGCATAGTATTTTTATGAATAGTATTATGAGGAGTGATGGGAATGATTACGGAAAAAAAGTTTCCGATGACTGCCGCTGGTAAACTTAAGCTGGAAGAAGAACTCGAACATTTAAAAATGGTGACGCGTAGAGAAGTCGTAGAACGCATTAAAATCGCCCGAGATTTTGGTGACTTGTCGGAAAACTCGGAGTACGATTCAGCGAAAGAAGAGCAGTCATTTGTCGAAGGTAGAATTTCTACGCTGGAAAAAATGATTCGAAATGCGGTTATCATTAAAGAGTCGGAATTTAATACGGATGAGGTTCATCTAGGGAATACGGTTACCTTTAAGGAACTACCTGACGGAGACGAAGAGACATATACAATTGTCGGTTCGGCCGAAGCGAATCCAATTGAAGGCCTAATCTCGAATGATTCACCGATTGCGAAAGGTTTACTTGGCCGATCGAAAGGCGATGTGGTTAGTATCAATACGCCTGGAGGAGAAATGTCGGTTACGATTCTTGAAATAAAATAATCGTCCGATAACCGCCTTCTCATGAAGGCGGTTTTTTCACTAAATGAAACAAAGCTACCTCGATGCTCGTCTAATATAGAGTAGAAACAGTAAAATATAAAACGGGAGATGAAAAGTTATGAATAAACCCGATAATAATTACTCTAGGCTGAACCGTAAAAGAGGACGCAATCGATCAGATAAAATTTTAAACATATTAATTGCTGTTGTTGTTCTCGCAATTATCATTACGGCGTCAATCATATTTTTGGGTGGAGACAATAAAAATAAAGCTGATGTGAAATTACCAGACACAACTGAAGAAAATAGCCAAGACGATTCAACAAGTGAAGAAACTGACGGAACCGATAATATTGACGCGTCAAGTGAAGATGAAGATGAGTCTGCGAATAGCGGTGATGAGTCGGGCACTGATGATGAAGAAGCAGATGAAACAACCGAAACTAAAGAAGAAGAAGAAGAAGCGGATCCGGGCGTTGTAAAATATGAATCATCAGACGACGCTGTTGTAAATGAAACAATCATCAAAACCGGATGGGAACCAATTGGCACATCGCAAACAGGTGAACATGTATCGCTATATGATGGAAAATCCGCGGATTGGCAGGAAAAAATCTCTGCAATTTCATATGCAACAGAATTACCTGAAGATGCATTAATTATTTGGAAAATCAAAAACGGCGGTAGCCCGCAAAAATCGATTGGAATTGTCTCGACAAAGGATAAAGTTGAGAAATACAGAGTGTATTTAGAATGGATTGACGAAAAAGGCTGGAAACCCGTCAAGATGGATGTCCTGAATACGCTAGACTTTGATTATTGATTTCTTACTATACGTAACGGTGGAGGTTTATTGATGAAGATTGCAGTTATCGGCGCCATGGAAGAAGAAGTTGAGTTATTAAGAAAATCTATCGCATCATCGCAAACAACAGTTATTGCGAATATAGAATACATTGAAGGCTCCATCGGGAATCATGAAGTAATTTTAGTGAAAAGTGGAATCGGGAAAGTTAACGCTGCAATGGCGACAACTATGCTTTTAGAAAAGTTCATGCCGGATGTCGTGTTGAATACCGGATCAGCAGGCGGTTTCAAGGAAAGGCTCGAAGTAGGGACTGTTGTCATTTCAAGTGAAGTCAGACACCACGACGTTGATGTAACCGCATTTGGATACGAGTATGGACAGGTACCTCAACTACCGGCAGCCTATCTTGGCGATAAAAAACTTATAAAACTTGCCGTGGAAGCGGTAGAAGAGATTGGTGAACATCGGCACTCGATTGGTCTAATTGCATCAAGCGATACATTTATGAGTGATACGAGTCATGTCGATAAGGTTAGAAGCACTTTCCCGACAATCATAGCCGCAGAGATGGAAGCCGCTGCGGTGGCGCAGGTTTGTCATCAATTTGAGACTCCGTTCGTTGTCATCCGTGCTCTTTCTGATATAGCGGGCAAGGAAGCGACAATGAGTTTCGATGAATTTCTGCCGGTTGCGGCGCTTCATTCAACACAAGTAATTTTACGGGTAATCTCGAAACTTTGAGCACTTCATGGTAATATATAGATAGTGAATGGAATTCAATTTTATTTAGCGGTTTTAGGGAGGGATCTCGGTATGTTTTTTCTGATGGCTGGCGTTTTTATGGTTGCAGTAATTGTATCTATTGTTATTTTACGTGAAATCGGAACTGAGTAATCAGTAGAAAGAGGCGTTTCCGTTTAGGATAATACTCCCAAACGGAAACGCCTTTTTATCTTAGTAAATTATAAAATTACTGACTGTAGAAATCTTCGAACAAAAGGATTTCACATCCAGCTCCAGGCGCCAGCCCCTCGGGTCATAAGCAATCCAACTAGGAGGAATTGAGCTGCATTCTTCCCCAGCAAAGGACGCCACGTCGTTGGATTTCTTATGCCTGTCGGGGCTGAACGGGCGCCTTACGCTTTTGTTCATTATTCGTTATATTCATGTTTAAACAGTTGATATAATTTTACGATTGCGCGTTTCTCAATTCTTGAAACATAGCTTCTTGAAATATCGAGTTGCTCGGCAATTGCTTTTTGAGTCATTGGTTTGTCATCCAAAAGACCATATCGGCGTTGAATTATTTCTAACTCTCTGCCGTCAAGTTTTCCAAGATGTTTATAAAGCCTTTCTTTTCGTTCGTTCTGTTCAACAGTATCGATTGGAGACTCATCGTCGGTTTGAAGTAAATCCGCAATTTGTAATGATTGCCCATCATTGTCTCCACCGATCGGTTCAAAAAGCGAAACGTCTTTTTGTACTTTTTTTTGTGTGCGAAGATACATTAGTATTTCGTTTTCGATACAACGTGCTGCATAAGTTGCTAGTTTTGTTTTCCGGTCTGGCGTAAATGTATTTACCGCTTTCATTAGGCCAATTGTTCCAATTGAAATATAATCATCAAGTAGTTCGTGTTTTGGATGAAACTTCTTTACGATATGTGCCACTAAACGCATATTGCGTTCAATAAGCTCATCCCTTGCGTCGAAGTCTCCTTCCGCGAGCCTTGCGAGACATGCGGCTTCTTCTTCTTTAGATAGGGGGCGTTTAAACGCTTGCCCTCGGATATAGCCGAGCACTGCAGGTATTTCAAGCCACAGCTGAACAATCGACAATACAAACCCGCTCATCGGGCCACCTCCTGTGTCGTTGTATGACAGCATATGCGGTCGGGTTATGACTAATGATTGATTTTTTAGTCGGACAGGCGCTACAGTATGTCCTTTTTTATAGCTTAGAAACTATAAATTTTTCTACTGTGGATATCCTTTGCCATAGAGATTTCACGTCTAACTACAGGCGCCAGCCCCTCGGGTCATAAGCAATCCAGCAAGGAAGAATTGAACTGCATTCTTCCCCAAGGAAGAATTGAACTGCATTCTTCCCCAAGGAAGAATTGAACTGCATTCTTCCCCAAGGAAGAATTGAACTGCATTCTTCTTAGACAAAGGACAAAGGACGTCACGTCGGTGGATTGCTTATGCCTGTCGGGGCTAGACGGGCGCCTTCCGTTTTTGTTATAAACCAGAACAATTCATTATCCTACTGTTGTTATGTTATAATATTTTTTAGAATCTAGTTTTGAATCGGAGTGAATAGGTTGTATAAACGCTTTTTACCAGATGAATTCGTGAAAGATGTTTTCCATATAAAGCCTGAAAAGTTGGTTGAAAAGGGTATTAAAGGAATTATTACAGATTTAGATAACACGCTTGTAGAATGGGATCGTCCTGAAGCAACCCCTGAAATAATCGAGTGGTTAAAAGGGATGCAGGCTGCAGGCATTCAAGTTACAATCGTTTCAAACAATAACGAAGGTCGAGTTAAAGTTTTTTCGGATCCTTTAGGTATTCCTTTTGTTTTTGACGCGCGAAAGCCGCTACTGAAATCGTTCGTGAAAGCCCGTAAACTTATGGGGATTGAAAAAGAAGAAACCGTTGTCATTGGAGACCAACTTTTAACTGATATACTCGGAGGGAATCGTAAAGGACTACATACGATACTTGTCGTGCCTGTTGCAACTTCAGATGCATTTTTCACGAAGTTTAACCGCATGATTGAAAGAAGAATTATGGCTGGCCTAAAGCGCCGCGGTCTAATTACTTGGGAGGAATAACTGTGGACGACATTAAATGTATAGGTTGCGGCATTACAATTCAAACTGAAAACGCCGATAAAGAAGGTTATGCACCAGCGAGTTCATTATCGAATGAAGAACTAGTATGCCGACGTTGTTTCCGCCTCAGGAATTATAATGAGCTTCAGCCCGTTTCGTTGACTGGCGATGATTTCTTAAATATCTTGAATGGTATTGGGAAGAAAAAGGGTATAGTCGTTAAAATTGTTGACATCTTTGATTTTAATGGCAGTTGGATTTCAGGGTTGCACCGCTTTGTCGGTAATAAGGATATTTTATTAATCGGTAATAAAGTGGATTTATTGCCCAAGTCGATTAACCCCAACCGGGTCATTAATTGGATGAAGGCGGAGGCGTCAAAACTTGGATTGAAGCCGGTGGATGTCTTACTTGTTTCAGCCTATAAAGGCCAGGGGATGGAAGAAGCACTCGCGGCAATTGACTCTATCCGCCGCGGTAAAGATGTCTATGTGGTCGGATGCACAAATACCGGCAAATCGACTTTTATTAATCGAATCATTAAAGGTGAAACAGGTATCGGCAATGTTATTACGACATCACATTTTCCTGGAACGACGCTCGACCTTGTCGAAATCCCGTTCGAAGATGGGAAAGCTATTTATGATACGCCCGGAGTTATTAATGATCATCAAATCGCTCATTATCTCGACGAAAAAGATTTGAAAGCAATCACACCTAAAAAAGAACTAAAACCTAAAGTGTTTCAACTAAATTCGGAGCAAACATTGTTTCTTGGCGGGTTGGCCCGTTTCGACTTTATTTCAGGCGAACGCTCATCGTTTATGGTTTATGTTTCGAATGACATTGAGATTCACCGAACGAAATTATCAAACGCAGACGCATTGTATGAAAAGCATGTGGGTGCCATGCTTACACCGCCATCGGAAAAATCGCTAGAAAAGCTTCCGTCATTTGTTCGACATGAGTTTTCTATTAAAAATTCGAAAACGGATATTGTAATATCAGGTCTAGGCTGGATCACTCTTCAACGACCTGGCGTTATCGCAGTTTACGTTCCAAGAGGTGTAGATGTAGTTCTCCGACCATCTCTAATCTAAGGAGGGCTAATAATGAAAAAATGGTACGCTGTAATTGGCGATCCAATCAGTCAATCGATGTCTCCAAGTATGCATGATGAATGGTTTGAAAATAACGAGCTGCAGGCAACTTACATTCCAGTCCATGTTAAAGAAGAAAACCTTGAGGACGCGGTTCTCAGTTTGAAAACTCTAGGTTGCAGTGGGTGGAATGTGACAGTTCCGCATAAAAGTTCAATTATCCAATATTTGGATGAAATTGACTCATTTGCGCAACAAATGAACGCGGTCAATACGGTAGAAGTGCTTCCAAATGGTTTACTGCGTGGATCAAATACGGATGGACCAGGATTTGTCCGCTCACTTGAAGAGTTATACGAAGTGCGGTGTAAAGAAAGCAAAGTGTTGATAATCGGTGCGGGCGGTGCGGCGCGTGGAATTGGTTATGCCCTTCATAAAGCTGGCTACGGTCCAATTACTTTTACGAATAGAACGTTAGACAAAGCCAGGCAATTATGCACCGAAATACCGGAAGCAAAAGCTCTGACTATAGCGGAAGCCGAACAATCATTGTCAACGTATCGTCTGATTATCCAGACGACTTCAGTCGGTATGAACTTCGCGCAAAAAGGCATGCCATTAAATCCGGAAAATATTGCTGATGGAACTGTCGTTGCCGATATTATTTATAATCCCCTTAAAACTGAATTTCTTATAGAAGCTGAAAAAAGAGGGGCATTTATACTAAATGGCACTGGGATGTTTGTTCATCAAGGCGCGCTTGCATTTGAAAAGTGGACAGGCATTCGTCCGAATACAGAAGAAATGAATGAAAAAATTACAGATACACTTGGAGGTACTTATGTTAACAGGTAAACAGAAACGATTTTTACGTAGTGAAGCAAATCAATTACAACCGCTTTTCCAAATCGGGAAAAACGGTTTAACGCAATCCGTAATCGAGCAGATAGAAGAAGCTTTAGAAGCCAAGGAATTAATCAAAGTTAATATCTTGCAAAATTGTGGGGAAGATAAAAATGAAATTGCACAAACACTTTCAGAACGAGAAGGAATGAATGTTGTTCAAGTGATTGGCAATATTATCGTTTTATATAAAGAATCAATCGAGAAAAAAAGAATCGAACTTCCGTAAGGGGGATTCTACTTGAAACGAATAGGGATTTTAGGGGGTACTTTTAATCCTCCCCATATTGGCCATCTCATTATTGCAAATGAAATTAAATATGCCCTCGACTTAGATGAAGTCCGCTTAATCCCAACAGCTTCGCCGCCACATAAGGCGGCTGACAAGGATGTGATGGCTCATCAACGCCTTCGCATGGTAGAGCTTGCCATAGAGGGTGCTGTGGGCCTCACAGCTTCCTCTATTGAAGTTGATAAAGGGGGAGTATCTTATTCCTATGATACAATTTCTGCATTACATGAGATTGAGCCTGAAGCTGAATTTTTTTTCATTATCGGCGCGGATATGGTTGACTTGCTTCCGACATGGCATAAAATAGATGAACTTGTTCAACTCGTGACCTTTATAGGCGTTAACAGACCTGGATCACTTGGAGAAACGCCGTATCCTGTAAAGTTTATTTCCATTCCAGAAATCGATTTATCGTCAACGGTCCTTCGGGCAAGGTTAGCTGAGGGCGGAACGATAAAGTTCCTAACCCCTTCCAAAGTGGAATCTTTTATACGTCAGGAGGGTTTGTATGGATCTGGTGCGGTTGAAAACTGAACTTTCAAAGCGATTGTCAACTGGTCGGTACAACCATGTTTTACGGGTTACTAGGGCGGCAAAGCGTTTAGCGACGCTTCATGATGTTTCCGAAGATAAAGCGGAACTTGCAGCCTTATTTCATGATATTGCGAAATGCTTGGACCCAACATCGCTTCGTAGTTTGATGGTTGAAAATAAAGTGGATGAACGGTTGTTTTTATTTCACCACGAATTATGGCATGCTTCCGTAGGTGCTATAATTGCGGAAAATGAATTTAATGTAAAAGATAAAGAAGTATTAAATGCAGTCAAATACCATACAACTGGTAGAGCAGGGATGTCCAAATTAGAAAAAGTCATTTATGTCGCAGATATGATAGAACCGGGGCGGAATTTTCCCGGCGTCCCACAATTACGGGAATTAGCAACAGATAATATTGAAGAGGCCATGGGGGCTTGCATACAGCAGTCAGTGCAATTCCTTGTCACAAAAGGAGTCCCAGTTTTTCCGGATTCAATTGACTGTTATAATGAGCACGTTATGAAGAGAGGAATCGTGAACAAATGACTACTACATTGTTAACAACAGCATATAAGGCTGCAGATGATAAAAAAGCATTGGATATTGTCGTATTAAATATGGAAGGTGTTTCAGTTATGGCTGACCAATTTATTATTTGCCATGCGAATTCTGAAAGACAAGTTCAAGCTATCGCGAGAGAAGTTATAGACCAAGCAACAAAAGAAGGTTTTCCAATTAGAAGAATGGAAGGGTTTGAAACTGGGAGATGGGTATTAGCTGATCTTGGCGATGTCGTTGTCCATGTCTTCCACAAAGATGAACGCGACCATTACAATCTAGAAAAACTTTGGGGAGATGCTCCGAAGATTGATATGGCTAATGCTCTATGAATCGTTCTTACGCGGAGTTTGCTTCCGTTTATGATGAACTCATGTCCGAAATCCCATACGATACATACGTGGAATTAATCAATCTTGCCGCTAATGGGATAGCGGGCAAGAAAATTTTAGATGTCGGGTGCGGAACAGGGTTATTATCAGTGAAATTGGCAAAATTAGATGGTCTTGTAACCGGGGTGGATCTTTCGCCCGACATGTTAAGTATAGCAACGAATAGAGCGGAATCACTGAATCTACCGGTAACATTTGTCCAACAACCCATGCAACAACTTACTGGTTTTTCGGATTTCGATGTAGCAATTATTGCAATTGACTCGTTAAATTATGTCGTTGAAGAAGAAGATGTGCTTCAAACATTCCGAAACATTTATAATTCGCTGGCAGTCGACGGGGTACTACTATTCGATGTCCATTCCACATTTAAAATGGACGTAATCTTTATGGAAAGTCCCTTCGTCTATGATGATAAGCGTATTTCGTATATTTGGAATACTGAAGCTGGAGATGAACCTCATTCCGTTTATTCGGAGTTAGCATTTTTCGTTCGAACTGAAAATGATTTGTATACACGATTTGATGAGGTTCATTACCAACGTACTTTTTCTGTTTTGGAATATGTCGCTATGCTGGATGAAGCTGGTTTTTCGATTGAACGGATTTTTTCTGATTGGGAAGACTTGCCCCCGAATTTTGATAGTGAAAGAATATTCTTTCAAGCTCGTAAATAACTCTTTTAAAATGGCGGATTTTCGTATATAGTAGAATTGACTCCATATGGATACCTGCTAGAAAGGGTGAAAGTGCTGTTTCTATCATTTGTATCCGATAATTGGCGCAAGTTTCTATTCCCTATGGCAGCAATCGCTGTGATCGTCGCTTTTTTGCTCATCCCCCATGGGCAAGCAGACAATGGACAACTTGTCTTAAGCGATCAAAATCCTTTAAAAGAAATAAACGAAGAAGCTAGCAAAGAAGTAAATGATACGGAATTATTAGTGCCTGCCGTTATTATGGTGGATGTAAAAGGTGCAGTCCGACATCCGGGTGTCTACACGATGGAAGAAGGAAATCGGATTATTGATGCGATAAATGCGGCAGGCGGTTATTTGCCTGACGCTGATTCACGTTTATTAAATCATGCTATGAAACTAACAGATGAACTACTTGTTTATGTACCTCTTGTAGGTGAAGAACTATTAGAGAGTGAAGTCAGTTTAGTTTTGCAACAAAATCCGCAAGACAAAGACGGTTTGGTAAACATTAATACAGCAGATGAAAGTTTACTGATGACGATTAATGGGATTGGTCTGGCGAAAGCCTCAGCTATTATTAATTACCGAGATGAGCATGGACCATTCAGTTCATTAGAATCAATTATGGATGTTTCAGGAATTGGGCAAAAGACATTTGAAAAACTAGAACATCAAATAAAAGTTGACTGAAAATCAGGAGTTTACTAATACAAATTTCGGAGGCATTCATATGGAGCGAATTACATGGGATCAGTTTTTTATGGCTCAGTGTCACCTTTTAGCATTAAGAAGTACATGCACCAGGCTGGCAGTCGGCGCCATAATTGTTAGAGATAATCGAATAATAGCCGGAGGATATAATGGTTCAATTTCCGGAGGCGATCATTGTATTGATCATGGGTGCTATGTTGTTGAAAATCATTGTATTCGAACCATTCATGCTGAAATGAATGCTCTCTTGCAATGTTCTAAATATGGTATTCCGGCCGCCGATTCAATATTGTATGTCACTCACTTCCCTTGTTTACAATGTTCAAAAGCGATTATTCAGGCCGGTGTAAAAAACGTGTATTATGCAACAGATTATCGAAATCATGAGTATGCGATTAAGTTATTCGAACAGGCAGGTGTTACTGTTCAACATATCCCTTTCGATGAAACAAAAATAGATTTTTCAGGCGACGCCAAATTAAATTTAATTAACGATATGCTAAAATCTTTACATGAACTGGGAGCAGATGAAGAAGACTTGATGCCCTTACTGAAGAGGGTGAATGAACTATTCGGGACTTAATCAATCGAATCCGATTTATTTATGTTGCCATACCGATTGCCGTATCCGCATTTGCGGCGTACGGCACGGTTTATCTTTTGTTAGTTAACGTTGTATTCCTCCCTATCTTTTTTCGCAGAAAAGAAGATTTCCTCACACCTATCCTCGCAGTTCTAGCTGCTTTTTTCTCTTATTTGTATATTTCAGCTACACTGCCTGAAATTATTGAAAGCGGAATCGAAACGGAAACATTGACGTGGTCCGATAATGCAAAAATTGATGGCGGTTCCATAAAAGGTTTTGCTAAAACGAATAATGGAAATTCGATTTATGCGATTTATCGATTTAAGACAGAAGACGAAAAAAATAAATTTAAAGAACTTAACTTGCCATCTGTGCAATTTACATTGTCAGGCGAATATCTAAAAGCCGATATTCCTTCACATGCGTATTCTTTTAGTATGGATAAATATTTAAAAATGTACGGTGCATCTGGAATATTCGAATCGGAAGCCATCTTACAAATTGAAGTTAAGGACACCCTTATTTCTCGTCTATCCGCTCATAGACGGACAGTTAAGCAGCATATTCAAAAGACATTTCCAGAATCGCTGATTACCGAAGCAGAAGCCCTGTTGATTGGCGATCGATCCGGGATGACAAATGATGAAGGAGCCATTTTACGTCGGCTAGGCATTACTCATTTGTTTGCTATTTCCGGTCTTCATGTTGGCTTATTAACTTTTATGTTGCGGGAACTTCTATTGCGCTTAAAAGTACGCAGAGAATCATTGAATTTATTGCTGATATTTTTGCTGCCGATTTATGCAATAATGGCAGGAGGCGCTCCTTCAGTTTGGCGTGCAGTTTCTGTAACTGTTTTTATCTTAATGACAACTTTTGGTCGAGTTAAAGTCAGACTGGATAATGCAATCGCTTTAAGTGCAATTGTTTTTATTTTATATGAACCTTTTGTTCTTTTTCAACCTGGCTTTCAATTATCTTATTTGGCAGCATTTTCACTAGTTTTATCTTCAACGATTCTATCCAAAACGAATTCGGTGATCAAAGTATCATTTTTTGTTACTTTATTTAGCCAATTATCCCTTTACCCTGTTTTGTTGTTTCATTTTCATGAACTATCTTTATCATCATTTATTGTAAACCTTTTTTATGTTCCGCTCTATTCGGTACTTATTTTACCTATTAATATTATTTTGCTTATTATGACTGTGATTTTTCCTGCAATTGCGAGTTTTTTATTTGTTTTTTATGTACCTATCAGGGAGTTTATTCACATATTGACAAATTGGATTGCATCAATTCCATATCAATTATGGACACCGGGAAAGCCGGGTGTAATTGAAAGTGTTTTTGCTGTCGTTGGCGTTCTCCTGTTCTTTCTACGGTATGAAGAAGGCAAAAACTTTTTTCGTTCCTTGGTATTTGTCCTAGTTCCTGCACTTCTAATTCATTTACTGCCTTATTTCGATAGCACGCTGCGTGTAACCTATCTAGATGTCGGGCAAGGGGATAGCGTCGTAATTGAACTGCCATACAGACGCGCTGTTTATGTAATTGATACAGGAGGATCAGTTGCGTTCGGGAAGGCTAACTGGAAAACGCCAGGCAATCAGTTTGAAGTAGGACGCCAAATTGTGGTTCCTTATTTAAGAGGGCGCGGAATTTCGAAAATTGATAAACTGATTATTTCTCATGCGGATGCGGATCATATGGAAGGTGCAGATGAAGTACTTGAAGAAATTGAGGTCGGAGAAATTCATATATCTCCGGGCAGTCTAACTGAACTAGAGATGGAGGATTTATATCATATTGCCGGAAGGAAAAATATACCTTTTATTGAAGTGGAGGAAGGTATTTCATGGACGGACAATCATGCAACTTTTGACTATGTCAATCCGCCGAAAGGTAATTATACTGGAAATAATAGTTCACTCGTTTTATTAATGAGAACTGAGGGTCCGTCGTTTTTATTCACAGGTGATATGGAGGTTGAATCGGAAGAGAAGTTTTTAAGAAGATATAAGACGATTGATTTTGGACAGGTAATATTAAAAGTGGGGCATCATGGTAGTAAAACGTCTAGTTCAGATCAATTTATCGATTATTTACGGCCTGAATTAGCCATCATTTCCTCGGGTCGTAAAAATATGTACGGACATCCCCATTCACAGGTAATCGACACGTTTTCAAAATTTAATATTCCTGTACTGGAAACTGCTAAGAATGGTTCGATTGTTGTTTCGGTGAAAGATGGCCGGTATAGGGTAAATTTATCGACGCAATAAAAAACGGACATGCAAGCATGTCCGTTTTTCGCTCGATCATATTAACTTGCTATAAAGTCAATAATTGTAGCAATAACAAAAATAGCAGAGAAGGCTACAAATGCTACGACAAAGCCAACGGCCGAATCAACGAAATCATTTCGTTTTGACTGTACATCATGTTCAAACTCATTCATTGCTACACCTCCCATATATCATTTATAGTATAATTGATTCCCGGGGAAAAATCTATGTTAATCATCTTTTATCTAACAATCCTTGGGAAATGACACAAATTGTTCAAACAGGTACTTATAATAATGTATACTTATACTACATAGTTACTAGAGGTGAAGATATGGCAAACGCAACTTGGAAAAATATTGCTTCGGGAAAAATTGATCCGGTATATTTACTTATGGGGATTGAACAACATATTTTTGACTCGACAATTGAGCGGTTAACAAAGGCGATACCGGATATGGATGAAAATTCAGTTATCCGATTCGATCTTGAAGAAACAGAAGTGGAAACAGTTATTGAAGAAGCCGATACATTGCCATTTTTACAAGATCATAAATTGATTATCGCAAGCAATGCATCATTTTTAAGCGGACAAGATAAAAAGAGAAATGCGGTTGAGCATAACATAGAATTGCTCGAGAATTGGCTTGACAATCCTTCTCCAACTGCAACTGTCGTTTTTATAGCGCCATTTGAAAATTTAGATGGCCGAAAAAGAATAACGAAAAAAATGAGGAAAACTGCGACAGTAATTGAGGCAAATCGACTGCAGGGAAGAGACTTATTAACTTGGATTCAACACCAAGCTAAGGTGAATGGCGTTCACATTACCGCTGAAACTGCCGGGAGCCTTGTCAATATGTCGGGTGACAGTCTTTTGGCTCTATCGGCCGAGATTAGCAAGATGACGACTTACCTAGGCGGAACAGGTGAAATAACGGATGATCTAATTGAATTGCTAGTTCCAAGAACGCCTGAAATGGATGTTTTCAGATTAACAGATTCATATGTATCAGGAAATATCGGTAAAACCATTTCGATTTACCATGATTTACTTCGTAATGGTGAAGAGCCGATTATGTTAACCTCGTTAATTGCTGGGCATATTCGGTTGATGATACATGTTCAATCATTGCGCAAAAAAGGATACCAACAACAACAAATTGCGAAAACCCTGCAAGTTCATCCTTATCGCGTAAAGCTAATGATGGAAAATAGAAATATACCAAACGAGAATCGGTTGTTATCAATTATCAAAGAACTTGCCGCTATTGATTTCAAGTTGAAATCGACTGGCGGAAGGCGAGAGCGTGTATTGGAACTGTTTTTAATGGATCCTTTACGCGGTTAGGATAAAAATAAGAAAAGACCGTCCATTTTATTGGACGGTCTTTGTATTCCATATGATTATTGTGCTGCTTTTTTTGTAAGACGTGCTTTTTGGCGTGAAGCATTATTTTTATGGATAAGGCCTTTACGTGCAGCAGTGTCCATTAGTTTAATGGCTTTTCTTACAACTTCAGTAGTGTTTTCATCATTGTTTTCAATTGCTAGTTCAGCTTTACGAACAGCAGAACGCATTGTTGCTTTAGCATGTGAATTACGTTCGTTTTTACTTGCGTTTTGTTTTACGCTTTTAATTGCTGATTTAATGTTTGGCAAATCATTCACCTCCAATTTCAGGTAGGGCAAAAGCATTCATTCATAAGATCGAAGCCTCTTCCATAACATCAGTAATTTTAACAAATCGAGCGAAAAATTGCAATGAAAAAATCTGATTGGACTGATTCACTTCTAATAATTCAACAAAAAGAATATTTGCCGCACACTTCGTACAAACTAACACCGAGGTGATTTAATGAGTAATCTTGATTACTATCGAACAGATCTTCTTGTAGAAAATGAAGAAATGGTTCGTCATCAAACGGAATCGGAAAAGAATCGACTTAAAGAAGCTAATGGGATTGATTTTAATGAATCACGACAAGGAAGAATCATTGTAACGGAAGTTAAAGTGGACGACGTGGGTGAAGAACGAATTGGAAAGAAAAAAGGCACGTACGTAACTTTAACTGTACCAACCCTGACTATTCAAGATACGGAAGAGATCAATAATTTATCAAATTTATTAATTGAAAAACTTGATGATATTCTCCAACATGAACCTTCTATCGTTAAAGGAAAGATTTTATTCATCGGATTAGGAAATCGAGATGTGACCCCCGATGCGGTAGGTCCTCTGTTGATAGATAAATTACAGGAAATCGTTCCTGATTATTATTCAGAGGATGGAAGTGAAATCTATGTATATGCACCAGGCGTTACAGTGCAAACAGGTTTAGAAACGGCGGATTTTGTTAAGGCAATCGTAACGGAGGTTAAACCGAGTCTGCTGATTGTCATCGATGCACTTGCAGCTCGCGATTCGTCGCGTCTTTGCAGGACGATACAATTGACCGATACAGGAATTCATCCGGGATCTGGTGTGGGAAATAGTCGTAAGGAACTTTCCAAGGAAACACTTGGCTTGCCGGTTATTGCAATCGGAATCCCGACAGTTGTTGATGGACCCGTGCTTGTAGCAGATGCCATTGATCGTATGTTTGGATATATCGCTTCAAAAATAGAGGAAGAAAACAGCCCATCATCACGATTGTCTGTTACCCCATGGTTACACTCTGGAAATAAAGAAGCGGATCGCTCAACACTGCGACCGATATTTGGCGAGTGGTCAGAATGGTCTCATGAGGATCGTGTGAAGTTATTTGAAGAAGTTTTAACGACCCATGAGTTAAGAACATTTATATCGCCAAAAGAAATTGACTCCTGGGTAACTTTGTACGCTGAAGCTCTAACGGGTTCATTATCTGGTTGGGTTGAACGTATTAAAAAATAGGCATTGATTCGTTTTCCAAAGCATATAGTTGGAGAACGGAGGGATGCAAATTGAAAAAAACATTGAAGATTTGGAGCTCACTTATTCTCTTTTTATTCTTATTCCCGGTAATTATACAGTTCCTCCCTGACGGCGAAACGGCAAATAAGCCGAAGCTTATAAACGAACCTGTTATCGTTTATGCATCCAATGTTTTTGAAGGGAACAAACCGGAAACTGAAACCGTGGAAAAGAAAGCTCTTCTTTATTTTACGCATAACCACGAAGCTTACAAGCCAGTGACTAAGGAGAAAAACGGGAAAATATCTGTATCCCATCAGTCAGAAAATATCGTTAAGTTCGGGGAGAAACTAAAAACACAGCTTGCATTTAATGAAATACAAACTGATATTTTGCCCATTGATAATATGGCGGAAGTAAATAGACGTGGCATGACTTACCATCAAGCATACAAATCAATCCGTCCATATGTCGAAGAGAAAATTAAAGAAGTTGATTATGACATAATAATCGATATGCACCGAGACTCGGTTGATGCAGATAAAACGACTGCGGTTTATAAAGGTGAAAAGTATGCGAAAGTTGCATTCGTAGTCGGGTTGGAGCATCCGAATCATAAACATAATCGTGCATTAGCGCAACAAATAAAAGATGAGATGGAAAAACTGGTTCCCGGAATCACAAGAAGTATTATTCCGAAAGGCGGGGCGGGTGTTGATGGGAAATACAACCAAGATCTTCACCCGTCAATTGTACTTATTGAACTAGGTGGAATCGGAAATAGTGAAGCGGAGTTGAATCGGACAGTAGCTGTTATTGCGTCAGTTATCGCAACGATATTGTCGGACAACAAAAGCCAAGGTTAAATAATATATTACTATATAATGCAACGCCGAATAGACAAGTAAGGTTTTTGACTGCGTCACACGCGTTCAAAACGACTACCGTGTCTGATTGGCGTTTTTTATGTGTTAATTTCAATTGTATAAAAAAATTAACGTCCTAAAATTGAACAAATCGACGTTCACTGGTATAATCCTAATAGCAGAAATAGGAGTGAACTTTATGAATTTAGAACAAAGACTAGCGCGTCAAAAAAACATAAGAAACTTTTCAATCATCGCCCATATTGACCATGGGAAATCAACGCTAGCAGATCGAATATTAGAACAAACAAACACAGTAACCTCAAGAGAGATGAAAACTCAAACATTAGATTCGATGGATCTAGAACGAGAACGTGGTATTACCATTAAATTGAATGCAGTGCAGTTGACCTACTTGGCAAAAGACGGCCAAGAGTATATTTTTCATCTAATTGATACACCTGGGCATGTCGACTTTACATATGAGGTATCCAGAAGCTTGGCGGCATGTGAAGGGGCAATTTTAGTTGTCGATGCTGCACAGGGAATTGAAGCCCAAACATTAGCTAACGTTTATCTAGCATTAGATAATGACTTAGAAATATTACCTGTCATAAACAAAATCGACTTGCCTGCTGCCGATCCAGAACGTGTGAAAAAAGAAGTTGAAGACGTTATCGGACTGGACGCATCAGATGCAGTGTTAGCATCAGCTAAGTCAGGGATTGGTATTGAAGATATATTAGAACAAATTGTAGAAAAAGTACCATCGCCAACAGGAAATCCTGATGCTCCATTAAAAGCACTGATTTTCGACTCTCACTATGATCAATACAGAGGCGTCATTGCATATATTCGAATAATTGATGGGTCGATCAAACCAGGCGAAACTGTTCGAATGATGGCGACTGGAAAAGAATTTGAAGTTCTAGAAACTGGCGTGTTCACACCGCGTGAAACTGCAGTGAATGAATTAAATGTAGGGGATGTAGGGTTCCTCTCTGCATCGATTAAAAATGTCGGAGATACCCAAGTTGGGGATACAATAACAAAAGTTGAGAATCCAGCTTCCGAGGCATTGCCAGGTTATCGACGAATGAATCCCATGGTGTTTTGCGGATTATATCCAATTGACACATCTAAATACAACGACCTCCGAGAGGCTCTTGAAAAACTAGAACTAAACGACTCCGCACTCGAGTACGAACCTGAAACGTCACAAGCACTCGGTTTTGGTTATCGCTGCGGTTTTCTAGGTCTGCTCCATATGGAAATCATTCAAGAGCGTATTGAACGTGAATTTAAAATCGATTTAATCACGACTGCACCGAGCGTAATCTACAATGTCGTTAAAACAGATGGCACCAGTCTGAAAGTAGACAATCCATCAATGATGCCGTCTTCTCAAGTCACTGACTATGTTGAGGAACCGTACGTTAAAGCTTCTATAATGGTTCCTGATG
Organism: Sporosarcina sp. Marseille-Q4063; assembly: GCF_018309085.1. Lineage (GTDB taxonomy): Bacteria > Bacillota > Bacilli > Bacillales_A > Planococcaceae > Sporosarcina. The sequence goes on from NZ_CP070502.1 coordinate 179,685, forward strand.
ATTATGTAGGTTCGGTAATGGAACTTTGTCAACGCAAAAGAGGAAACTTTATAACAATGGACTATTTAGCATCATCTCGTGTAAATATAATTTATGAACTTCCACTAGCAGAAATTGTTTTTGATTTCTTCGACCAATTAAAATCCAATACAAGAGGGTATGCCTCATTGGATTATGAAATGATCGGTTATAAACAATCGAAACTTGCGAAAATGGATATTTTGCTGAACGGGGAACAAGTTGATGCACTTAGCTTTATCGTTCATAATGATTTTTCATACGAGCGAGGCAAAGCAATTGTTGAAAAACTACGTGAACTTATTCCTAGACAACAATTTGAGGTGCCTGTTCAGGCAGCAATTGGCCAAAAGATTATTGCGCGTTCAACGATAAAATCAATCGGGAAAAACGTTCTTGCCAAATGTTACGGGGGAGACATCTCACGTAAACGAAAACTCCTTGAAAAACAAAAAGAAGGTAAAAAACGTATGAAACAAGTAGGCTCTGTCGAAGTGCCGCAAGAGGCATTTATGGCTGTTCTTCGAATGGACGAAGATTAATTTATTTCCATGGATTGATAACTAAAAAGGGGGCGTCTATGCCTCCTTTTTTCCGTTATGAAAGGAAAGAAGGTTCAAAAATGAAAGGAATATATATTCACATCCCGTTTTGTCATCAAATATGTCATTACTGTGATTTTAATAAAGTGTTTTTCAAAAACCAGCGGGTCGATGAATATATTGAATCGATTGGCATGGAATTTGCCATAATGAAAAGAGAAGGTTTTTCATTTGCTAATATTGAAACCGTATTTCTTGGCGGCGGAACGCCAACTTCATTATCCGAGAAGCAATTGGATCGATTGCTTGCGATAATTAATGAGTACGTCGATGTTTCTTCTCTAAAGGAGTTTTCTACTGAGGCAAATCCCGACGAGTTGACATTTGCCAAACTATTAGTTTTGAAAAATGGAGGAGTTAATCGTTTAAGTATAGGCGTCCAATCATTTGATGAGGATTTATTGAAAACCATCGGTAGAACGCATGGTCCACATGATGCAATCCGTGTGATTGATGAAGCTCGGAAAGCTAATTTCACAAATATCAGTATTGATCTCATCTACGGCTTGCCAAACCAAACACGAGCACAGTGGGAAGACACATTGGAAAAAGCTACAGATTTAGAACTTCCGCATTACTCGGGCTACTCATTGATCGTTGAGCCTAAAACCGTATTTTATAACTTGATGAACAAAGGGAAACTGCCTTTGCCAGGTGAAGACATGGAAACAGAAATGTTTGAAATGCTAATCGAACATATGGAAAACAAAGGTCGCATGAGATATGAGATTAGCAATTTTGCCATTTCTGGATATGAATCAGCACATAATCTGTTGTATTGGGACAATGAAACATATGCGGGAATTGGTGCTGGAGCACATGGGTACGTTTCAGGGAGCCGATATTCCAACATTGGTCCGATTAAACGATATATGGAGCAAGTGGGTAATGGTATACGCCCAATTCAACATTCGCATATTGTTACACCCGTAGAAGCTATGGAAGAAGAAATGTTCCTCGGTTTACGAAAAACTGCTGGTATTTCGACTACGTTATTTCATGAGAAATTTGGACAATCTCTAATCAGTGTATACGGAGAAACAATTCAATCTCTGATTAATAAGGGATTACTCGAGGAAAATGATGATAGGGTCCAACTCACTCGAAAAGGAGTTTTCAGGGGGAACGAAGTATTTCAACAATTTTTAACGTAAGTCCGAGTGAATTCGTTGACAGCAACAATCCCATTTGTTAAATTATGAGTAGTATTAGCACTCTCTCTTAAAGAGTGCTAACAGGAGTGATGATCATGTTGACAAACAGACAGTTACTCATTTTACGACTGACGGTCGACGACTTCATTAAATCCGCACAGCCTGTCGGGTCCCGACAACTTTCAAAGAAACCTGAAGCGCCTTTTAGTTCAGCTACAATTCGTAATGATATGGCTGATCTCGAAGAAATGGGGTATCTTGAAAAAACACATACATCCTCAGGCCGCGTTCCATCTGAAAAAGGATATCGATTTTATGTCGACCATCTTTTAAAAGAGGAAAAATTGAACCTGGAAGATAGCCATCAACTGCGTTCTATTTTTCAAGAGAAAATAATGGAAACAGAAGAATTGATACGGAAATCAGCAACAATTCTTTCTGATTTAACGAACTATACTTCAATATTACTCGGCCCAGATTCGTCAATGCATGTCGTAAAGCGCTTTTCGATTGTGCCGCTTGACAAAGATACTGCAGTCGCTATTATTGTGACTGATAATGGTCATGTTGAAAATCGTTTATTTAATGTCCCAAAAGGCTATACAGCTTCTGATATTGAAAAGATGGTCAACATATTGAATGAACGTTTAATCGGTACACCGCTTATTCATCTTCAAAAAACGCTTGTTCAAGAAACGAAAATGATTCTTGAACGCCATATTGATAAAGCGGGAGAATTGTACGCTTCGTTTCAAGAAGCTATTGCAATTGCACCTGAAGAACGCTTGTATTTCGGCGGGAAAATGAATATGATGACTCAGCCTGAATTTAATGATGTCCATAAAATGAAGATGTTTTTGGATCTTATTGAAAAGGGAGCACCAAGAGCGACATTTTTTAATGATGTTCGAACAGGGATTGCCGTCAGAATTGGTTCGGAAAATAACCATTATGCGATGGAAGATTTCAGTGTGATTACGGCAACATATTCAGCGGGCGAAATAATGAAGGGATCAATCGCAATCGTTGGTCCGACTCGTATGGATTATGGACGAGTGATTACACTGCTTGATCTGCTGAGTAGTGATTTATCGCGAGAATTAGCGAGATTAACAATCGGCGGTGGGACAGCAGAGCAGGGAGGGAAAAGCAATAATGAAAAAGAATGAAGAAGAAATTGAAGATGTTCTCGTTGAAGAACAAGAAACGATTGAAGACAATGAAAAAGAAGTTGAATTGACCGATGCAATCGAAGAGGTTGAGACACCGGAAGATGAACAAGACGAAGTTGAACAATTAAAAGAACAAATCGAAGAGGAAAAGAATAAATACCTTCGATTACTAGCTGATTACGACAACTTTAGACGTAGAGCAACATTAGACAAAGAAGCTTTGCAAAAATATCAATCACAAAAAGTCTTGACTAATCTAATACCCGTCCTAGACAATTTCTCGCGTGCGATCGCAGTAGAAGCTAAATCAGATGAAGCGCGCACGATGATGGAAGGAATGGATATGATTTACAGGTCGCTCGTTGATGCTTTGAAATCAGAAGGTTTGATTGAAATCGAGGCGCTTGACCAGGAATTTGATCCGAACTATCATCAAGCGATTATGACAGGCAATGAAGAAGATAAACCGTCGGGCGTCGTTCTTGAGGAAATGCAAAAAGGCTATATACTAAAAGATCGAGTGCTTAGACCTTCAATGGTTAAAGTTAATGAATAACTAACTATAAATACTATGTGATTATTTTAGGAGGAAATTGATTATGAGTAAAATTATCGGTATTGACTTAGGAACAACAAACTCAGTAGTAGCAGTATATGAAGGCGGAGAGCCAAAGGTAATTCCAAATCCGGAAGGTAACCGCACGACTCCGTCAGTTGTTTCATTTAAAAATGGCGAAAGACAAGTCGGGGAAGTTGCAAAGCGTCAAGCAATCACAAATCCTAATACAATCATGTCTGTAAAACGTCATATGGGGTCGGATTACAAAGTTAAAGCTGAGGATACTGAATATACGCCGCAAGAAGTTTCAGCTATGATTCTTCAATACATGAAAGGCTATGCAGAAGAATATCTTGGCGAAAAAGTAACGAAAGCCGTTATTACAGTTCCAGCATACTTTAGTGATGCACAACGACAAGCTACACAAGATGCAGGTAAAATTGCTGGTCTAGAAGTCGAACGTATCATTAACGAGCCAACTGCAGCAGCACTTGCTTACGGACTAGACAAAACTGAGGAAGACCAAACAATTCTTGTTTATGACCTCGGCGGTGGAACATTTGATGTTTCCATTCTTGAGCTTGGAGACGGTGTATTCCAGGTATTGTCAACAGCGGGAGATAATAAACTTGGCGGGGACGATTTTGACGATGTAATCATCGATTATCTTGTTCAAGAATTCCGTAAAGAAAATGGAATCGATCTATCCCAAGATAAAATGGCTATGCAACGTTTGAAAGACGGCGCTGAAAAAGCGAAGAAAGATCTTTCAGGTGTAACATCTGCTCAGATTTCATTGCCATTTATTACTGCCGGAGAAGCTGGTCCATTACACTTAGAGGTTACGCTATCTCGCGCGAAATTTGATGAGCTAACAAGTCATTTAGTCGAGCGTTCCATGGTTCCGACGCGTCAAGCAATGAAAGACGCAGGTCTAACTGCATCTGAAATCGACCGTGTAATTCTTGTAGGTGGATCAACTCGTATTCCAGCAGTGCAAGAAGCGATTCAAAAAGAAACAGGGAAAGAAGCATATAGAGGTGTTAACCCGGACGAAGTTGTCGCAATGGGTGCGGCGGTTCAAGGTTCCATCTTAAGCGGTGACGTAACAGACGTTGTTTTACTAGACGTAACACCACTTTCACTTGGTATTGAAACAATGGGCAACGTGTTCACGAAGTTGATCGAGCGAAACACGACGATTCCAACAAGTAAATCTGAAGTATTTTCGACTGCAGCAGATAACCAACCAGCTGTTGACATTCATGTACTTCAAGGTGAGCGTGCAATGGCCGCGGACAACAAAACACTTGGCCGTTTCCAATTGACGGACATTCCACCAGCACAACGCGGAGTTCCACAAATTGAAGTTACTTTTGATATCGATAAAAACGGTATTGTTAACGTTAAAGCGAAAGATCTCGGTACTCAAAAAGAACAAAACATTACGATTCAAGCGAGCTCTTCACTTTCAGACGAAGATATCGAGCGCATGGTGAAAGAAGCAGAAGAAAATGCGGAAGCAGATAAAAAGCGTAAAGAAGAAGCTGACTTAAGAAACGAAGCAGATCAACTGATTTTCCAAGCTGAGAAAACTGTGAAAGATCTTGGAGATAAAGTTTCTGAAGAAGAAACTAAAGAAATCGAAGATGCTTCTGCAGAATTGAAATCAGCATTGGAAGAAAACAACTTTGAAGATGTAAGCACTAAGAAAACAGCACTAGAAGAAATCGTTCAAAAACTAACAATGAAACTATATGAACAAGCAGCAGCGGAAGCGGAAGCAGCCGAGGGTGCTGAAGGTGCAGGAGAAGCAGAAGACGATGTCGTTGATGCGGATTTCGAAGAAGTAGAAGAAGACGAGAAAAAATAATAAATAATTAGTTGACGGAAAAGTCAAAGTCCGATATTCCGGCTTTGACTTTTTCATTTTTTATCGAGTAATTGTACTGAAAAATTCATGATAGTGTGAGTCTACGTATAAATTAAAAGCATGTTACAATAAATAATAGCAGGTAGGCAAATGTTTTTGGGAGAGTGAAATGATGAGTAAGAGAGATTATTATGATGTGCTCGGTGTTTCAAAATCAGCGACAAAGGATGAAATTAGACGAGCTTATAGAACATTATCAAAAAAATATCACCCAGATCTTAATAAAGCAGCGGATGCGGAAGAAAAGTTCAAAGAAGCGACAGAAGCGTATGAAATTTTAAGTGACGATACGAAAAAAGCGAATTATGATCAATTTGGTCATGCGGGTCCAAATCAAGGATTCGGTGGCGGTGGATTTGGCGGTGACGGTTTTGGATTTGAAGATATATTCAGTTCGTTTTTCGGAGGCAATACACGTCGACGCGATCCAAATGCACCAAGAAAAGGTAATGACTTACAATACACGATGACCATTGACTTCATGGATGCTGTATTCGGTAAGGAAACTGAAATTGAAATACCAAAGGAAGAAACTTGCGGAACTTGTGATGGCTCAGGAGCCAAAAAAGGTACTTCTGCAAAAACATGTACGCATTGTAGCGGAACTGGTGAAATTAGTATAACCCAAGACACACCTCTTGGCAGAATGGTTAATCGCAGGGCTTGTCATCACTGCGAAGGAACAGGAAAAATCATTCCAGAGAAATGTTCAACATGTCGTGGTTCGGGTACAGTTAAGAAAATGAAGAAGATAAAAGTTTCTATTCCTGAAGGTGTTGATGACGGTCAACAATTACGTGTTTCAGGGCAAGGTGAACCAGGTCAGAACGGTGGATCAACGGGTGATTTATATATTGTTTTCCGTGTGAAAGCGCATGAGAAATTTATTCGCGATGAAGATGATATTTATTTAGAGCTAGGGTTATCATACCCACAAGCCGCTCTTGGTGATGAAATTCAAGTGCCGACTGTTCAAGGCGATGTCAATTTGAAAATTCCGGCCGGAACACAAACAGGTACACGGTTTAGGTTAAGAGGCAAAGGCGTGAAAAATGTTCATGGCCGCGGGATTGGTGATCAACATGTTGTTGTAAAAGTTGTCACTCCTAAAAAAATGACGGAAAAGCAAAAAGAATTAATGCGTCAATTTGCAGCAATTAGCGGCAATAGCCCAGAAGAATATTCTAGTTCACTCTTTGATAAAATCAAGCGTACAATTAAAGGCGAATGAAGGAGATGAAACAATTTGAAATGGTCAGAAATAGCTGTTCATACAACACATGAAGCAACGGAATCTGTGGCGAATATTCTGCATGAAGCTGGGGCAAGCGGAGTAATTATCGAGGATTCGGAAGAACCGGATCGAATTCGAGAAGATCAATTCGGTGAAATCTATGAACTTGATAAAAAGGATTACCCTGCGGACGGCGTAATTGTAAAAGCGTACTTACCTGTTAATAGTTTTTTAATCGAGACGATGAGCGAAATTGAACAATCTATTGCAGAACTTCCAGATTATGGGCTCAACGTCGGTCGTAATGAAATTAAAACATCTGAAGTTGACGATGAAGATTGGGCGACAGCATGGAAAAAATATTATCATCCTGTAAAAGTTTCTGGCCGTTTTACAATTGTTCCAACTTGGGAAGAATATAATCCGGTGGCCTCTGATGAATTAATAATCGAGCTTGATCCTGGTATGGCATTTGGAACAGGGACGCACCCTACAACCGTTTTGTGTATACAAGCATTAGAAAAATATATCAAAACAGAGGATATTGTTATAGATGTCGGGACTGGGTCTGGCGTACTGTCAATCGCTGCCGCGATGCTTGGAGCAAAAAAGGTTGAAGCGCTCGATTTAGATTATGTGGCAGTCACAGCTGCAAAAGAAAACGTCGAATTGAACAAGGTTGAGACAATAGTTGAAGTAACACACGGTAATCTTTTGGAAAAAGTCGACAGTAAACCTAATGTTATCGTCGCAAATATTTTGGCGGATGTCATCATGTCTTTTTCAGCGGATGCTGCTTCCATTTTGCCAGAAGGCGGTCTCTTTATTGCTTCGGGTATTATTGGAGAAAAACGAGATGAAGTAAAAAATGATTTACTCAACAAAGGTTTTGAAATTATAGAATCAGTCCTAATGGAAGACTGGGTCGCAATTATTGCCAAGAAAAAGGGTGTGTAACAAAATTGCAACGCTATTTTCTTGATGAACCATTTGATGAGAGCGGTAAAGCGGAAATCACCGGAGACGATCGCAAGCATATCGTTCATGTCATGCGTATGGGCGTTAACGATAAACTTATCGCGGTTTCGGCTGGTGAAGCCTATCCTGCTTTAGTTACTAATATAGGTACAGATTATGTTGTTATTCAAAAGCACGGTTTGGAACTTCCCAAAAATGAGTTGCCAGTAACAATTACAATTGCCTGCGGGTTAGCCAAAGGTGATAAACATGATTTAATCGTTCAAAAAGGAACAGAGTTAGGTTTATTTGCAATGATTCCTTTTAAAGCAGAACGATCTATAGTAAAATGGGATGATAAAAAAGGCGGTAAGAAAATCGAGCGCCTGCAAAAAATTGCAAAACAAGCAGCGGAACAATGTCATCGAACCATCATCCCGAAAATTGAAAATCCGCAAACAATGCGCCAACTTATAGCAAGCTCGGACGATTATGATGTGCTTTTATTCGCGGATGAAGAGGATGCCAAAGGTGCAGATCCACATCGAACCCGTGACCGAGTCAAAGGGATAACTGATAACCAGAAAGTACTAATTGTCTTTGGACCAGAAGGCGGAATTTCTAGAAACGAAGCGGAAGAATTAATGGCAGCGGGTTTTCTTCCAGTCGCACTTGGCCCCCGTATTTTACGTACTGAAACTGCGCCATTGTATTTTTTATCGGCTATTTCTTATGAATTTGAATGAAAGAGGTGGGCTACCTTGTCAACAGTTGCTTTTCATACTTTAGGATGTGCGGTAGTAAACTTAAATATGATTGCGTCTGAAACCTGTAGCGACAAGGATTAAAGCGCCTGGCAAAAATCACTTAAAATTAACATTTTAAGTGGTTTTTTCATTGTAATGATAAAGCGTCATTGTAGATTGACCTGTTTTCACGACAAGCCTACGCTCGATTAATTCGGTCATTAGTATTATAAACGTAAACGTCAAATAGCCGCCACCTTACTACAGATAGGGGCTTGTTGTATCATTTTGATAACTTATTAAAGACGATACACGTAATAGGTAATGTTGTTGACCAATGCATCAATTTTGTCTGAGGCATTTACGTCTGTTCGATACACATTGGAAAGCGTATTAACTGGTGGGGGAACGGATGCAATCTATTTTCCTTCGCAGTCTCCAAGATAGTGTAGATAAAATTGAACGGTAACTATTCTCTGAATATCATTCTAGACGGTTATGGTCATGACACTAAAGAAGTAGAACTTCTTGTCAAGGATGATTCTATAGTGCAGAAATTTTGAAGCAACCATACGGTGAATTTTAAGTAGACCTGCCATCAGAACATTAGAGGGTAGGTTTTTTATGGTTGTATTTTAACGTCTGTTTGATATGGTGGTGGTGGAAGGTTGGTTATGGGGGAAATTATGACAAACATAAAAGAATTAGCTGGGCTTTTAGTTATGGGCTTGTTTTTCAGCCTTTTCACTTGGATAATGATTGATTCTTATCTGGGGGAGTACGATTTAGCTTCAATTCGATCCGCAGAAGCGACAGTCATTGATAAAACAGCAAGTAAAGGATTATTCACTCCTCCTACCTATTTTGTTGGGGTCGAACTTGACGATGGGGAAGAGATTAAATACCGCAACCGTGTCTCCAAAAGTCAGATAGAGAACATTGAAATTGGTGATACGATTAATGGTTATTTGACAGGTGCTACAACCTTTTTGACGCTCCGTGACATACTCATTGATGGCCTCTATTACTTGATTGCTATTTTTGTTCTTGCGTTTATTGCTTTCTGTTCAATCGTGGCCTTTATCTTCTCCATTCCTGCATTGGAGCGTTTAGAAGAGAAGGAATCCTCTAAGCGATTTGAAAAATGGAAAAGAATGAGGAAAAAGAAACGAAAGAAAAAGAAGCGAAAGAAAAAAGTAGATTGGAGACAAAGCGCTTGGAGAAATGCAGGTATTGTCATTGCAATTTTTCTATTCATTGCCAAGAATTTTGTAGTGAACCTGATTCGAACAGTGCAGCCATTCGGAAAGACAAAAACGGAAGCTACTGTCGTTGACCGATTCGAGTATACGACCTATCGGAAATACGAAGACTCGATTCGGGAATTAACCATCTCTTATAAAAATCATGCGGGCAGAACGATTGAAATGGCCAAAGACGTAACGCGACACACCTATCCGCAATATGGCATAGGGGACAAACTACCGATTAGCTATCGAAATGCCGATTCGTATGATGTGTTTGTTCGGGGGAATTCTATATGGGATTATCTTCTGTTATTTACATACACGGAATTGCTTGTTTATCTTGGTTTGATTGCTGTGAGTGCATTCGTTATTTGGGCTTTTCTGGATGAACATAAAGACAAAAAAATGTTTCGGCGAAAGTTTAAAAGGAAGGGCGATAAAAAGTAAGGTAGCAAATGGATAGGATGCGGACATGCTGGTTTAGCCATGCATGTCTTTTTTGAATATTGTTGTGCAAGCAACTTTTATGACAGTTTTTTAAAAATGCGATTTGTTTTTAGCGTAGTGGATAGTCAATATTAGCTAGTATATTTACTTAAATATGTAATTCTTTGGAGGCGGGTTTGACTCCTGCCGTCTCCATAGAGATATATTTGATATATTTGGAATGGGAGTTAAAATCTAGTTCAATACCACTATACATTAACGTTTCTGAATGCTTTTTCAAATATTAACCATCCCTTCGTACTTTTTCACCATTTTATAAAAAGATATTTTCTTCATATCTGCTTCTTCCATCGCTTTAACAGTTCCCGCGAAACTTATTCGACCCCGTTTTGGGGTCGAATCATATTATTATCAATATTAATTTACTGCAGAATAAGTTTCTCGAATTTGTCGACATGTTCATGTTGTTTTAAAACCAAGTAAAGAAGCATGCATTGTTTGAATGAATGCAAATCGATATTCAATAATTGTTGCAGTTGTTGCAACCTGTATGACAGAGTGTTGCGGTGAATGTACAGTTTCCTTGCGGCTTGGCTCATGTTCAATTGTTCTTCGCAATAGACAAGGAAACTTTTAATGAGTGCAGTCCCATTTGCATGACTGTGTAGTTTTTCAATGTAATTATCAAGCGTTTGTTTAGCAGGTAGTTTTATTTCCTCAACAAGGGCAAGGGATAGTAGATTCCAATCGTCGATGGAGACAGTTGATTGTTGGAAGTTATTCCTTCTAGCAATCACCAAAGCTTTCCTTGATTGTTCATAGGACTGTAGAATTGCCCCGATTGTTGAGGAAGAGCCGCTATATGATAACATAAACTTGCTGTCTAAATCTCTGTTTTCTAAAAACATCCTTAACGAATCGGATGCATAATCTAATCTTTCTTTTAATGAAATCATATCATCTGAATTGACATGTTTTAAAATTAGCCATTGACCCGTGGTTAAGGGGGCAACGATATCCTGATCATTATCAATGAATAATTTTGTTAAGCATAAGAAAAGATCCTGTTCTGTTTGGTTAAACGTTTGTGAATTTTCGATAGAAGGAGTTTGATCAATTCCGAACGGGATATCCAATAAAATACAGCATCTCGATAGCCCTAGTGCAAATCCGTGCATTTCACAATAGTTTTGAATTCTTCTGAAGTTCTCATCATCCTTATAACTGAGAAGACGTTGAATAAAATCGCGAATCGTTTCCATTTGAGAGGCAACTATTTTAGAGCGGAAATTTTTTATTAGAAGCATTTCAATATGGGATTGGACAAATTGTACGTACCGTTCGACTGTCGCAGGGTCACCTATAAGTCCAAGTACACCGACTGTTTCTTGTTGGAAGCTTAGAGGGGCAGCAATTCCTGGTAAGACGTTGACAAGTCCAGCAGTTTTTTCTTTCGAGAAGAACATAATTTTACCTGACTTGGTGACTTCCCTAGTAACGATGTGATGCGAACCAAGTCGGTTAATGTCCGTACTTCCTATAATCATTCCCGTTTTATCTGTGATACTAATCGGAATGTCTAGTATTGAAGAAAACTGTTCTACGATTGACTGTGCATAGTGCCCAATGTCTGGCAATTCCATCCCTCCTTACTTTAATTCCACATTTATAATTAATTGTATTTTCAGAAGACTATCTATTTATTATTATACCAGAAGATTGTGCACATTGGACATTTTCTTTAGAAATTATGAGCGTATAATATAAGAAAGGTTAATTCAGTTGATGGGAGGAAAATCATATGTTGGTGTTGAGTGGGAAAGATCAAATTAATTTAGCAGATATGAAAGAAATTTTACAATGTGTAGAGGTGGCTTTGAAAGAGTTCTCCGCATCAAATACGGATACGCCAATTCGAACGATTCTTCCGTTTGGCAAAGAAAGTTCTGGAGTCATTATGCCGTCGGTTGCGGAAGGTTTACATGCAATGGGACTAAAGTATGTGACAGTTGTACCGACTAATAAGGACCTTGAAAAAAAGGTGATTCATGGGGTTGTTTTACTTTCGGACATAACAACGGGGGAGCCGCTTGCATTACTAGAAGGATCTTATTTGACACTCATTCGAACAGGGGCATTGTCGGGTGTTGCAACAAAATATTTAGCGCGTCAAGACGCCAAAAACTTAGGGATTATCGGTACTGGAGAACAGGCGAAAGGACTGTGTGAAGCGATTCTAGCGGTGAGGGATATCGATACAATCTATCTATACAATCGAAGTGAAGAGAAGGCAGAAGAATTTTCGAAGTTTATGGTAAGCAAGTTCCAAAAGGAAGTTGTTATTTGCAAAGATCCAAATGAACTTGTTCGAAAATCGGACGTTCTCGTCACGGCTACAACTTCGATGTCGCCGGTGTTTTCGGATAATTTACAGCCGGGAATCCATGTAAATGCAGTCGGCTCATTCCGACCCACAATGCAGGAGCTACCAACATCTGCTATTTGCGATGCGGCTAAGGTGGTTGTTGAAGCAAGAGAAGCGGCATTGGAAGAAACAGGGGATTTACAAATTCCGATACAAGCGGGTGTGTTTTCTGAATGTGAAATTCACGGGGAACTTGGGCGAATTGTAAGTAGAGAACTAGCAGGAAGAGAAAATGAGCAGGAAATAACAATATTTAAATCGGTCGGACTTGCCATCGTCGATATTGTCGTTGCAAAATACTTTTACGATAAAGCGTGCAAAAATAAAGTCGGGGTTACTGTTGATTTATCGTGAAATATCCGGAGACAGACTATATTTTTTGAGAGGAGAATAACAACTTGAAAAAAGCAGATATCATTATTGTTGGTGGGGGAGTAATGGGTTCAAGTACTGCTTATTCATTGCGTAAGAATGGCTTTGAGGGGAGCATTCTCGTTTTTGAAAAAGATCCAACGTATGAATATTCATCGACAGCGCGAAGTGCAGGCGGTTTTAGACAATTATATTCAACGTCTATCAATATTCAATTAAGTCGGTTCAGTTTGGAGGTATATAAAAACTTTGCAGATGACATGGAAATTGACGGTGAAAAAGCTGAAATTGATTTCAAACAACGAGGTTATTTATTTTTAGCAACTGAACAGATGTTGCCTGCATTTACAAAACAACTTGCGTTGCAAAATAAGCTTGGTGTTCCTTCTGAAATACTTTCATCCGTGGATTTATCGAATATTATACCGGAGCTGGAAATAGGTGACCTTGTAGGTGGATTGTACTGTAAAGAGGATGGTTATCTTGATCCGCACTCTGTCATGCAGGCTTATCGTAAAAACGCGCAAGCAATGGGAGTAGAGTATATTTCTGCAGAGGTCGCTTCGTTAACTACGGAAGGTGGACGAATGACTGGTGTTCAATTAGTTGATGGGGCAACTTATTCCGCACCGATTGTTATTAACTGTGCAGGTGCTTGGGGAGCTGATTTAAGCGGAGCGATTGGATTGCCATTACCGGTTGTGCCGCTGAAACGTCAAATGTACATCTTTGATTCTACTAAAAAATTAGAGAAAATGTTACCGCTTACAATTGATCCGACGGGAGTCTATTTCCGCCACGAAGGTGATAAAGTAGTAGCTGGATTTTCGGAAGATGTGAAACCCGGTTTTGACTTTAATTGGAAACGATCATCATTTGATTATTTATGGCCCATCTTGGCGCACCGAGTCCCGAATTTCGAAAGACTCAAATTGGAATCGGGTTGGGCTGGCATGTATGACTATAATACGGTGGATCAAAACGCCATCATTGGAGAACATCCATTAATGGAAGGTTACTTTGTTGCACTTGGATTTAGCGGGCATGGAATGCAGCAGGCGCCCGGGGTAGGGCTTGGATTGGCTGAGTTAATTTGTAAAGGGAAATATGAAACGCTAGATTTGATGCCACTTCGTGTGGAACGATTTGCAGAAAATGATCTAGTGTTGGAAGATGCAATTGTGTAACTATCGGACATATGAATTTTATTAACAAACTAAAGGGGGATGGGTTCATTGCATACGATTATAATGGTTGAGTTTATATTGTATCTTGTGATCATGCTCATTGTCGGTTATCTCGTAAGTCGGCGTTCAAAAGGTCATGCTGATTTCCTCCTAGGGGGAAAGCAATTACCTGGTTGGGCGTTGGCATTTTCTGAACGTGCCACTGGAGAATCTGCTTGGCTTTTGTTAGGATACACAGGTTTTGTTTTTGCTACAGGTTTATCAGGAGTTTGGGTAGCTGTGGGAATTGCTTCTGGTATTATTTTTGCTTGGTTATTCTTAGCGAAACGATTTATGGAGGAAGCAGAGAAAACCGGCGCACTGACGTTACCTGGCTATTTGGCATACCGTTTCGGAAACCATGGGAAAATAATTCTTTGGCTCTCTACTATTCTAATATTTAGCTTTATGATGTTTTATTTTGGAGCACAAATTGCCGGAGCCGGTAAAACATTATTGGCCGTATTTAATATTCCTACACAGGTTGGGGCGGTGTTAAGTGTTGTTGTCGTTATTATACTTGCTTATATAGGTGGATTCGTAACGGTTGTTTGGACGGATATGATACAAGCAATCATGATGCTTGTAACGCTAGTCGTATTACCGATTGTAGCTCTCGTTCATATTTTAGCAGCCGATTTGTCTATTAGTGCGGCTCTAGTAGCAGCTGGACCTTCGATGGATTCGTGGACTGGTGGGGCGATTGGCTTCTCATTAGGGCTATTACTTTTTAATAACTTTGCTTGGTTTTTCGGTTTCCTTGGTGGACAACCACAACTAAGTGCTCGGTTTATGGCCCTTAGAAGTAAGAAAGAAACAAACCAAGGAGGTTTCGTTGCAATTACTTGGACGATATTGGCATATGGTGGTGCGTTCATGATTGGGATTACGGCGCTCACATTGTACCAAGGTCAAGTGTTCGATGATGTCGAAATGATTTTACCTTTCATGATTCTTGACTTGATGCCACCATGGATTGCCGGTATTTTACTTGCTGGTATACTTGCCGCAATCATTTCTACGGCAGATTCACAGTTACTTGTCATTACAAGTTCGGTCAGTGAAGATATTATACGACATGCCATGAACATGAATCTATCTGAAAAGAAACTAGTAGCCATCTCTCGACTTGCAATTGTTGGTGCAGGAATCGTGGGCTTAATCATCGCCTTGACCTCTAAGTCGCTAGTCTTTCTCGTCGTTAGCTGGGCATGGGCTGGAGTAGGGTGTACGTTGTCGCCCGCAGTCATCTTGACGTTCTTCTGGAAACGATATTCCGGTATCGGTGTCATCGCGACAATTATCTCTGGATTCGTTAGTACAGTTATCTGGATCTCAACTCCACTCGATGCGATTGCGACTTCTCGTTTTACAACGTTTTTTATCGCAGCCGCATTCGGTATTGTTTTCAGCTTACTGTTCCCAGATAAAAAAGATGAAGAATTGAAAGATGAAGAATTAAAATATGAAGAATTAAAAGAAGAAAATAAGACGTCAGTTCCTCTGGAAGTTAACTAATTATTGTTTCTAGATGAGAATGTATGAAAGACACGGACTTTATAGTTCGTGTCTTTATTCAATCAAGTAACTTATTGTCGCATAAATGCAATAATAATGCTGAGTTGAATAATAAATGAACCAGAAAATGGAAGGGTAATAAAAACAAGAAAAATATTAAAAGAAAACAGTTCCTGGTACTTCTATAACAATAGCCGTTTATGATATAAGGCGAAAATTATAAAATACTCACCGGAGGAAGAACAATTTAATGTTGTGTATTTCACCCTATTCTCATATCTACACCCTTTGGATGAAATGATGACAGCCAGAGGTCACCGAACCTGTGAGAGGCGCATGAATTTATTCATGTGCCTACTCGATTTCATTGTAATAATAAAGCGTCATTGTAGATTGACCTGTTTTCACGACAAGCCTACGCTCGATTAATTCGGCAAATAGTTTATAAACTCCATCGCGAGAAATGTTGGTAGCCTTTTGCAAATTGGCTCGAGAAGCAGGTCCATTTTCCTTCAAGTGTTGCAGCATGGCTCCCTCACAATCCCTTCTGTTGAAAGCCTTGATAAATCCCTTTACTTAATATAAATAAAAGGATAAGAAAATTTGGATTAGGAAGTATAGAACAATGAGACCTAAATTCCCATTACCAGAAACAGCTTTATTTGGTTGTGGCTTGAAAGTAACTATATCTACCAGGAAGAATAACAATGTACTTGTAATAAGAATAATAATAAAAGTTGTAAATAAGGATTTTTTAAAGTTTGATTTAATAAACTTATACCCTATAAACAAAGCATAGATTGGAATGATTAATAAAAATATAGAGTTCATGTTCGAATCCTCCTTTGCTTTACTTATAAGGTTATAAAAATATTATATAACTACTCATCCTATCTAAAAATCTGTACGACAAAAAGAGGGGAGCATTGTGCGTGTTGCCTCTCTGTGAATGGGTCATCTAATTATGGACGTCCTAAGAACCAGCTCGTAATCTGTTGGACCGTCGAAGGAATCATCGAGAAGTCGTGCGGGCGTTTTTAGTTCTTCCAGCAATTCCAATCGACAACAATCAAGAGGAACAGAGATCCGCTCGATTAAAGTCCAACAAAAATCCACGCCATTACAGAACTACTAGAAACGGGTACGTTTAGTTAAACCTACAAGCGATAGAAAATAGAAAATAAGAAACCCCTCCAAATTTATGAAGAGGGGCTGAGTAGTTACAAATTTCCTTTATTTTATATAATTTACTAATCCCATTGCCATATCATTGTTGTTATCGTTCCAGTTTAACCAAATGGTACCTGTATTACCTGATCCCCCATCTGGATCCTTAATCGCAAACTTTGCCACACTTCCATGATCATATCCAATACCAGCAACAAAATGATAATCCACATAAGTACCTTCTCTTATCCAAAAATCAAATCGTAACCCAACCGGCTTGTTGAGATTAATCATGTCTTTGTAATGCGCATAGTAACCATAGGCTCTATATGACCATGTTTGCCATTTGTCGGCTGTATAGTTTTCCCTTACATGCTTGGCTAATCCTGATCTATATTGGGTCATAGAAGTTCCTATTGAAGTAGTACCTAGATCACTATACATATGATTGATAAAAGACCCTACGGTACTATAGTTTGAAGTTCCCTTTACATTAAATCCTTGACCTTTTAGGTAATTGGATATCATTGCTGCAGTTGCTGGACCACATGCAGAGTTTGGTTTATTTACCCCAGAACTCCTTTGCCATAATCGAGTTACCCCTAAAACTTTATAATTAGTAGCCATTATAGAAAATTGATTTGACGGGTCATAAGATAGTAGCTTGTTCCATTCTTCTTTATTTTTTATATCTTTTTTTACAGTTGGAATATCTTTCTTTAGAAGTTTTTCATAAGCATGAGATTGTTTTTTATTTTCCTTTTCAAGGTCTTTTAACATCATAGCTTTACTCTTATTAAACTTTCCAATTACCTCATTATTATCTTTTCCATAAAGGAATTGGAGTGGACCTAGGTAATAAAGCTTTTTACCTTTGTCTAAAAGATATTCGTATTCAGAATCAAGAATACCTTCTCCGTATTGAAGAATAGGGGCACGTTCTGTTGTGGCCGAGACTAGGATATGATTTGTATTACCTTCACCTGTTTTGTAAGTGAGATAGTATCCCAATAAACTTTCATCAACATCATAGAGATAAGTTTTTAACGTAAAATTTTCTACACTATCTATTTCCCCAGCATAAACAGACTGTTTAAGTTCGTTTAATGCTGCTTTTTTAGCAACATCTAAACTGATTTCTTGAGACGCTTGAACACTTTTTATTGGGATGCCCCCCAAAATAATTAATAAGGCTGTGATAAAAAATAACAAATAACACTTTTTCAACTAAACCACTCCCTTTATTTTAATGCTCATATAATTCTGCATAATTACCAATAATCCTCTATTTATAATAAATTTTATATTTAATACTTTCTTGTCAAAGACACCATTCATTTCTTCATATAACGACGGTTACTATAAGCGTTATGGCGAAATGTACTTGTCCTTATGATGGTAGGGGTACGACTAATGAAACCTCTGTAATGGAGGTGGAGGAACAGCCCCAAGTCTAGCGAAATGGAATGATTGTTTTCCAAACGTTCGTCGCACCGATCTGGTAAGAACGTGGGATTTCCACAGTGCGAGCTCTTAGGAGGAAATTTGTCTAATGGTAACGAGGAACTTATAGTCTAGTACAAATCGTTAGATGGAACGCGGAATGACGGGAAACTGTCACGTTCCGTGTGGAGCAGGGGAAAAGCTGGAGATAACTTCAAATGCTTACCTATTGCCAACTTTACTTAACAACAGAAGATTGTCTTTTGACGGTCATTTTTATTTGCTTACAATACGAACGTGTAGAAGGCGACCTATTTTTGGATGGACGGTCGCCTTTTTATTTGTTCAAAAAGAGGTATTCATATTAATGAAGAAGAATAATAGAGTAAAGAATAAAATGGGTAATTATTAAAGTGACGAGGCAGGTTAGGTGAATAGTGTTGTTTAACTTGTGTTCAACAATCGGGCCAGATTGCTGAATAAGATGCTTTTATTAAATGGAGGTGGTATAGTTGGAAACTTTCGATGATAGGTTGACTCGTGCATTTGAACTCTTTGATAATAGTAAGCTTTTTGAAGCTGAAGAACTTTATAAAGAATATACGCCTTACTAATCTCAAGGGTAAATTATAAAGAGAAAATAACCGGTATTTAAATATTTTTTTATAAATTGACCGTCTTAGTTATAGAAAGCTTAGTTATTATCAGGGGGGTTCGAATGAAAGAATTAATTAAGTATGAGTTATATAAAACTTTCAAGCAGAAAAGTATTTACTATGTGTCTATACTGTTGTTGATTTTGTCAGTGTTTTTCTTATTACAGATGAGGGACCATCTCTTCATTATCTTTATAAAAAATGGGAGGGACCTATAACTACACAAGAACTTCAATTTGCCCTTAAAGAGGATAAAGTAATACAGAAACAGCAAGATAAAGGAATGGATGTCACGTAGGAAAAATTAAAACTTCGCAATTTTTATAAGGATGTATTGAATATCGGAACTTACCAGGAGAAGCATGAAAAGACAATACAAAATTTAGATAAAACAATGGATACGATTGAAAAAAGTAACTCGGAATATATTTATCGAAACCTTAAATTACAGAAGGAAATGGTGAAAATTATAAGTTTTCAGGAACTTCACTACCATAGACCAGCAGCGCAAATGATTGTTTATATTAGTACAAACGGGCTTGTTTTTATTGGTGCTCTTATTATTGTGGGAATATCAACAGTATTCACTCAAGAGTGGGCGACTGGTGTTGATCAGTATATGTTAAGTTCTAAGTTTGGACGAAAAACTATTGTCCACGCTAGATAATTGCCTCAATAATAATTTGCACCTACCATTATTTCAGCGGAAATTCAAAATAGGGAACATTATCTAAAGAGAAAACGGGTTAGAACTTCGAATTTGTTTCTGATATTAAGCCAACTGATACTTCTCTAAAAGAAACTCCTAATCTCGAAGATTTATACTTATTCTACTTTGACCAAGAGAATATTTAATCAAGGTATTGACAATTTTGGTTATATAATCTTACGGGCGTTATGTCTACTAAAGGTGCATGCAACATACAAATCCGTTCAGGCGATCAAATACCTTCTTGAACTAACGGCAGGTTAGTTCAAGAAGGAATTGGCTTCTTATGAGATAGTAGTAAATATAAAAATATAAAGGGTGTGGTAGTAATGGAACCGATAATCATAATTGAGTTATTTTTTATTACAATATGTATTTTTGCATTGGGTCTATTAACTTTTTTATTACCTAAGAAAGTAAGGAAGTTTATTTGGGGTATATTGGGGGTCATCTTAATTTGTAGTTATATCTATCAAGGGGCAATTAGACCTTTGATTATAGAGCAACAAACTGGAAAAGCCATAGAAGTATTAAAAGGTCATTTAGAAGAAAAACATCCAATGGATTCATGGGGAATTACAGACACAGACGACATTAAAATAGAACCTGTCATAAATCTTCATGTAATTTTCGATAGTGAGCCAAAAGTAGTTTATGAATATACAGTTAAAGATACAGTGGTAAGGCAAGTAAATATGTGGACTGTATCAGGCACATCGATAGGAGAAAGTGGAATTGAACCACAACATGCCGAATAGCGATAAGAGTATGTGAAGCATTTCACTTAAACTAACGGGTGCTTTAGTTAATATTTCGCCAAAAACGCTCAGAAATTCTGAGCGTTTTCATTGTTTTTTATATAGCTATTTCACTGTTGAAATATATGCTGATTAACCTGTTATTTACGTTATTAATTGATTTTTTCTCCCCATCAACCGAACCCGTTATTAAATGAGTTGTCGCCTTATAAAAATCAGTTAATACCATTCGTGCCTTTCGCATGGTTCATTAGTTCTCTAGTCGGATTAAATTGAATGGGAAGAAGCGAATTGGCACCATGTAATAGAAAGAGAAACAGAAGAAGAAGAACAGAACTTGTCCTTCGAGGAAATTGAGTGGTTGAATGAGTGGGTTAAGGAAAATGAGTAAGTTGAGAAAACAGAAATATCAGGGAAGTCGTTGTATAAAAAACGCTTACTGAACCGAAAGAGTAAGCGGACAAAAGTATAAACTAAAACAATTTTACACAAGGCTTATAAGAACTATTGATCTAACAGTGTTTAAGGGATATAATCGAAACCGGCCTCGGGGATGTTTAGACTTACGCCGTGGGCACGGATCTAGGTCTTCTCAAAGTTTTGTACAATGTTGCACAGGGATGGGAAGTATCCTTTTAAAATACTCACCGGAGGAAGAACAATCTAATGTTGTGTATTTCACCCTGTTCTGACAGGTACACCGTCCCGTTTTTCACACAAATAAGTAATCATGTTTTTGAACACGATCCATACCACACCGGAATCGGATTTAACCAATTTCCTATTCTGGATACTTGGATTCTTTCCAACTATCCCCTGGTAGTTATTTAATAAATTATAACTTTGCCTTCGAAGAAAGCCGTGTTCGCACGTTCGCCAATTTCTTATAGTATCAACTAACAAGCAGGGCTTTTTTGAAGTTTGCAGACCGTTTTTACTTTCTAGTAAGGTTGCGTTATGCTCATTAGGCACAATTGTGATATTATAGGATAAGTCATGATTTTTATTGAGCGTAATGAAAGGATGATAAATAAATATGAGTAACAACGAGCTTCCGAAAACCGTAGCTTTCCACACATTAGGATGTAAAGTAAACCATTATGAAACAGAAGCAATCTGGCAACTTTTTAAAGATGCCGGCTACAATCGTGAGGATTTCAATAAAAACTCTGACGTTTATGTGATTAACACATGTACTGTTACGAATACAGGAGATAAAAAAAGCAGGCAAGTAATCCGACGTGCAATACGAAATAATCCGGATGCGGTTATTTGTGTGACGGGATGTTATGCACAAACCTCGCCTGCAGAAATAATGGCGATTCCGGGCGTTGATATTGTCGTTGGAACGCAAGATCGCTCAAAACTATTAGGTCTCATTGCTGAATATCGGGCAGAACGTCAACCGATAAACGCAGTTCGTAATATTATGAAGAACCGTGTTTATGAAGAATTAGATGTCCCTACATTTACTGACCGCACTCGTGCGTCCCTTAAGATTCAAGAGGGTTGTAATAACTTCTGTACATTTTGCATTATTCCTTGGGCACGCGGTTTAATGAGATCTCGTGATCCGCAAGAAGTAATTCGTCAAGCTCAGCAATTGGTCGACGCTGGTTATTTGGAAATCGTTTTGACTGGCATCCACACAGGTGGGTATGGTGAAGACTTAAAAGATTATAACTTAGCGGCATTATTGCGTGACCTTGAATCGGAAGTTAAAGGATTAAAACGTCTCCGTATTAGTTCCATCGAAGCAAGTCAATTGACTGACGAAGTTATCGATGTCTTAAATAATTCATCAATCATCGTTCGCCACTTACATATTCCAATCCAATCCGGATCGAACACGGTGTTGAAGCGGATGCGTAGAAAGTACACGATGGAATTTTTTGCAGAACGTCTTGACCGTCTCCGAGAGGCATTACCGCATCTTGCGATTACTTCGGATGTCATCGTTGGATTTCCTGGCGAAACAGAAGAAGAGTTCATGGAAACGTATAATTTTATTCGTGACCAACAATTTTCGGAACTTCATGTTTTCCCGTATTCCATGCGAACAGGCACACCCGCGGCACGAATGACCGATCAAATAGATGAGGACGTTAAAAATGAACGTGTTCATCGATTAATCGAATTGAATGACCAACTTGCAAAACAATATGCTTCTTCTTTTGAAGGCGAAGTATTGGAAGTTATTCCAGAAGAGAGATATAAAATAGATGCCGAAAGCGGTCTTTATGAAGGTTATTCGGATAATTATTTGAAAGTTGTTTTCCCGGCTGATGAAACGATGATAGGTAAAATTGTTCGTGTAAAACTGACAAAAGCTGGTTACCCTTACAATGAAGGACAGTACGTTCGAGTTATCGAAGAACAGGAAGCAATTGTTTAACTAGATTAGATTGCTGTACTCAACCATGGAAGAGTACAGCTTTTTACTTGTAAATGTACAGCCTAATTATAGGAGGAAAATTAAATGAATAAAGATTTTGCTAAATTTATCGACCACACTGTACTTAAAGCAGATGCAAAAAAAGAAGAGATAGTAGAACTTTGCGAAGAAGCTAAAATGTATTCTTTTGCTTCAGTTTGTATCAATCCAACTTGGGTGAAGACAGCAGCAGCTGCACTTGAAGGGTCATCAGTAAAAGTATGTACGGTGATTGGTTTTCCACTAGGTGCATCGACTTCAGAAGTAAAAGCATTTGAAACGAAAAATGCAATTGAAAATGGCGCCACAGAAATCGATATGGTGATTAACATTGGCGCATTGCGCGATGGAGACGACGAAACTGTCAAAAAAGATATTGCATCTGTTGTTGAAGCCGCAAAAGATAAAGCGATTGTGAAAGTAATCATTGAGACATCTTTATTAACTGACAATGAAAAACGTACTGCGTGCGAACTAGCTGTCGTTGCCGGTGCCGACTTTGTGAAAACCTCAACTGGCTTTTCTACAGGCGGAGCAACTGAAGAGGATGTCAAATTAATGCGAGCGGTAGTTGGACCTGTAACAGGAGTGAAAGCTTCTGGCGGTGTTCGTAGTTTCGAAGATATGCAAAAGATGATTAATGCGGGTGCCACAAGAATAGGTGCAAGCTCTGGAGTTCAAATTATGAGCGGTTTGAAATCAGAAACAGATTATTAAGCCCCATGCAGAGGTAATTGGTCGATGTTGAAAATAGGACACAATTACATAAAAGTATGATTTGTGATTGATTTAAAGATTAATATTGACCACTCCAAATTAATAAGGTATAATATCTAGGTACATGGCACTTGGCCGTGTTATCCAAGTGTGTTCGGAGGGAGGGACAAGAGATATGTCAAAAACTGTCGTTCGTAAAAACGAATCGCTTGAAGACGCTCTTAGACGTTTCAAACGTGACGTTTCCAAAAGTGGAAAAATACGTGAATCAAGAAAGCGTGAGTATTATGAAAAGCCAAGCGTGAGACGCAAATTAAAGTCTGAGGCTGCAAGAAAGCGTCGTTAATACTTGTATACGTCTCTACTGTTAAGTTTGTAAATTGATCATCAGATTTGAATGCTAAACCGGAAAATCCAATAAGGGTTTTCCGGTTATTTGTCTACGTTTCAAATACTATAAACACTTTAATTTAAATAAAGTGAAACTTTTAGCCTTTTCATCCGTATTAAAGCTATAATTAAGTATAGGTATAGAGGGGAGGTTTATGATGAATATATTGATTAGAAGATTGCTCCTCTTCGTTATTTTTGTCACGGCTATAACGCTACCTTTCATGGAGTCCAACGCTAAGACTACAAAAGTGTATAAAGTTCCGATTGAAAATGTGGTCGAAAAGGGTCTGCATGAGTTTTTGCAAAGATCTTTTTCTGAAGCTGAAGCAGCTGGCGCAGAGGCAATTATTCTCGATATTAATACACCAGGCGGATTTGTAGATGCAGCAGGTCAAATTGCGAAATTATTAGACACCACGAAAAAGAAAATGGAAATAATTGCGTATATCAATGATGATGCTTTGTCTGCTGGCGCATTCTTGGCTTTACATGCGGATAAGATCTATATGTCGCCTAATGGACGTATCGGAGCGGCGGCGGTTATCGATTCTGCTGGAAACGCGGCGGACGCTAAAGCCGAAAGCGCATGGAAGGCAGCTATGAAAAATGCTGCTGAATCCTCCAATCGCAATCCTGACTATGCGTTGGCAATGGTAGATGATTCTTATGATTTTCCCCAATATCGAGCGGGAGTTGGCAAATTACTAACACTTACTGCAAGTGATGCTGAAGACGAAGAAGTTAAATATAGTGAAGGAACAGTTTCTTCATTTAATGAGTTATTGAAGGTGACCGGTTATGAAAATGCTGAAGTAATTTCAACAGAAGAAACAATATCGGAAAGAATTGCTAGATTTATCACGCATCCAGTAGTCGTTCCAATCTTGCTTTCATTGGCAGGTCTTGGACTTGTGGTAGAATTGTATTCGCCGGGATTCGGTGTGCCAGGAACGATGGGAATTGTTTCTTTGTTACTCTTTTTCTATGGCCATCTTGTAGCTGGGTTGGCGGGATATGAGTCGATTATACTATTTGTTGTGGGTGTCGGACTCATTGTCGCTGAGGTTTTTTTAGCCGGTGGAATTGCGGGTATTCTTGGTGCAATGGCGATAATCGGCAGTATTATATTAGCAGGTGGCAATCCAATGAATATGGCTATTTACGTATTAATTGCGCTTGTCGTTGCTGCAATAGGGACGGTGATTATTATCAAGTTTTTCGGAAAGAAATTACACCTGTTAAATAAAGTTGTCCTTATGGATGCTACCGATACTGAAAGTGGGTATGTTTCAAACGTCAACCGGACAGAATTAGTTGGACGTATCGGAAAGACTTCAACGCCATTAAGACCAGCGGGTACAATTGAGTTAGATGGTGAAAGAATTGACGTGGTTTCCAATGGAAGTTACATTGACAAAGGAAAAAGTGTTATCATTATAAAGGTTGAAGGTTCTCGTGTAGTTGTACGAGAATCAGAAGAGAAGGGGGAAATTTAATAATGGATTTTGCTATTGATGCAGGTATGTTCGGAATTATCGCTGTTGTATTTGTTGTAATCATACTTTTGGCGATATTTTTCACACTAGTCCCAGTAACACTATGGATCTCGGCAATGGCTGCTGGTGTCCGCGTTAGTATATTTACACTCATAGGAATGCGTCTTCGTCGGGTTATTCCGAATCGAATTGTTATTCCATTGATTAAAGCACATAAGGCGGGACTTGACGTTGGAATCAGTCAACTTGAAAGTCACTACCTTGCAGGAGGGAACGTTGACCGTGTCGTGAACGCTCTGATTGCTGCACACCGTGCAAACATCGAGCTACCTTTCGAACGTGCAGCTGCTATTGACCTAGCAGGCCGTGACGTTCTTGATGCGGTTCAAATGTCCGTAAACCCAAAGGTAATCGAGACACCATTTATCGCAGGTGTTGCGATAAACGGGATTGAAGTAAAAGCAAAAGCGCGTATTACAGTTCGAGCAAATATCGACCGCCTAGTCGGTGGAGCTGGTGAAGACACTGTAATTGCACGTGTTGGTGAAGGTATCATTTCTACAATCGGTGCTGCACAGACTCATGCAGAAGTTCTCGAGCATCCAGATTTGATTTCGCAAACTGTCCTATCAAAGGGTCTCGATTCAGGTACTGCATTCGAAATTCTTTCAATTGATATCGCAGACGTTGATGTCGGAGAGAACATTGGTGCAAACCTTCAAACTGAACAAGCTGAAGCAGATAAGAAAATAGCACAAGCTAAAGCAGAAGAACGTCGTGCAATGGCTGTTGCAAACGAACAAGAAATGAGAGCTAGAGTTGAAGAAATGCGTGCTAAAGTTGTTAGCGCTGAAGCAGAAGTACCAATGGCGATGGCAGATGCACTTCGTTCAGGGAATATTGGCGTTATGGACTACATGAACTATAAAAATGTCCAATCTGACACAAGCATGCGGGATTCAATTAGTAAATATGGTACTGAAAACCCAGATACAGAAAATCAATAAAACCTTGCGATTTTCAGTGTTCGCTTGATTAGTACTAATTCCCGGAAAGGGGATGTTATAAATGGAAAGTTTTCTTCCAATCATTATCATTGCAATCCTTGGGGCTATTTTTAGCGGTAAAAAAAACGCCAAGTCATCCGGGGAATCGGAGGCGAAACCTTTCGCTGCCGGGCAAAAACAAACGGGCAGTCCTGTAAGGAAATTTAAAGAAGTGTCTACTGAAATGTATAAAGAAATACAACGTGAATTTCAACAGGAAACTGAAAGGCAACAAACTCCGCAAAGAACACAAATGACTCCGCCTACTATTCAACCGAAATCTACGGCGGAGGTTTCAAAGAAAACAACTGGAAGAGAACGTCGTGAAACGTTTAAAGGAAGAAAGTCTACAAGAGGTCATGCTAAAAATACGGATGAAATTGTCAAAAAAGAAATAGTCCTTGAATCGTTAGTGCCGAAAAGCAAAGATGATTTAATTAAAGGTGTTATTTTTTCCGAAATTTTTGGTCCGCCAAAGTCTAAACGCTAATCATTGATCCCCTGTACATTTCATAAGATATGTACAGGGGGTTTATTATTTGAAAAAATTATTTAATACAGGATCTTTAATTACGATTAATGAATTTTCTTCAATACAAATCAACGGCCCATGTGAGCTTGTAACACTTGGACCAGATTTTGCCAAAGTGAAAAGCGGGAATTACGTCATTGAAGCCACCGGGGATGAATTATTAATTGATTTATTATCAGAGGAAATTGCAATAATCTCATTTGATTCGATTCAATCAGTTACAATTGCCAAATTGGATAATGAGGTAAATCGTTATGATCTCTAAGCGCTATACAATACGTATTGCAAAAAACAAAAATGTGACGACTTTTCTTACAAAACTTAAATCTTTGGGGACAACTATAACATTACTAACAATAACGGATGGTGTAGTGGATTTTCGTACAGACCGTAAAGGGGTTCGAAATGTCCGGAAGTATCGAAGACGATATGGATTGAAAGTAAAAATCACAACAACGGATCGTGACGCCGGCTTAGCCGCACTATTTAACTCATTTCGTTTTTTAATTGCGCTTTTTATCCCTTTAGCGTTTTCGTTTATTCTTTGGTCCGTTAATGTGGAATCAGATGTTCCTGAAGTAGCAGAACGAATTGAAGGTAAATTAGACAAAGCATCAATTGTTCGTTTTCGTCCTCTTTCCCTAATTCCAAATGAAGATGAAATTCGTCGGTATTTAATGCAGGATGATCCGTCATTGTCTTGGGTAAGATTTAAGCGAAGCGGGGTATCTTTAACCGTTATTCCAATGCTTTCGCCAGCATCTGATATTGATTCCATCGAGGAGGGGCCGCCGTCTGACCTAGTAGCCCGAACAGGCGGGATGATTACGCGTTTTGCATTAACACGAGGGGAACGTACGGGACATACTTATATGACGGTTAAAAAAGGGGATTTATTGGCAACGGGTATACTTGAACAAGGCGATAAAAAGGTTGTCGTCGGGGCTGAAGGCGCTGTATTTGCAGATTTTTGGGTAGAGTATAAATTTAGTTTGCCGAAAAGAGTTCAATACACGGTGCAAGGCGAAGAAAAAGTTGAATTTATATTTCAAAATCCGTTGAAAAACAAAAATACAACTGAATTTTGGAAGTTGTTCACTACAAAAAGGACGATCAGCGAGGTTAACACCGAATTTGAATTGGTTGAAGGAATGGAAACGACTATCATCTTGGAACTGATTAAAAATCAACTATCAGCTGAATATGGACATGAGGCGACGATAAAAGATAATAAAGTTTTGCACGTCTCATTCGATAATGATAAAGTTAAAGGGACTATATTGTTTCTTATAAATGATAATATCGCTATGAAAAGACCGATAGCCAAGGAGACTGAAGCAAATGACTGAACGATTAATCCAACTGCATGTTGAAGACCCCAATGAAGCGGTAATGCTTTTAGGGAATTCTGATCAAAACATGAAATTGATTGAAGAGGAGCTTGGTCTTTCGATAATGACGAGAGGCGATTCGATAACATTAAACGGAGATGCTGAAAATCAGGAAATGGGTCGCGCGCTGATTGAACAGCTAATCAAAGTTATACGAAAAGGGATCAATATAAACCAACGTGATGTCGCCACAGCAATCGAAATGGTGAAGGGCGGGACAATCGAATATTTTTCCGAACTTTATGATGAAGAAATTTCGCGTGACGTCAATGGAAAAGCAATTCGTGCAAAGACGATTGGACAACGGGAATATATTCAAGCAATTCGTTCTAGAGATTTAGTGTTTTGTATCGGGCCAGCCGGAACTGGGAAAACATTTCTCGCGGTGGTATTGGCTGTTCATGCAATGAAGTCAGGTTCTGCAAAACGCATTATATTAACAAGGCCAGCTGTTGAAGCGGGTGAGAGCCTAGGCTTCCTTCCGGGAGACTTAAAAGAAAAAGTGGATCCATACCTAAGACCTCTTTACGATGCACTACACGCTGTACTGGGCGCCGAACACACGGAACGTCTTATGGAGCGCGGCGTGATTGAGATTGCCCCACTTGCTTATATGAGAGGCCGTACCTTGGATGATGCATTTGTTATTCTAGATGAAGCGCAAAACACGACAAAAGCGCAAATGAAAATGTTTCTCACGCGCTTAGGTTTCGGCTCTAAAATGATTATAACAGGAGATAAAACGCAAATTGATTTGCCGCGGGGCATGGATTCGGGCTTAATAGCAGCGGAAACTATCTTGAGAAATGTCTCTGATATTCGTTTTCAATATTTGGAGGCAGGCGATGTTGTGCGACATCCACTTGTCGCTAAAATAATTGAAGCGTATGAAGAAGAACAAACATCGTAACTGCCATTGATTTTAGTTCAAATGTTATATAAAAAAAGGGTGCTAAAGCGCCTATAGCGTGATTTCGGGGGATGAGATCTAATGATGCAGCCTATACGAGACTTTATCAATGCTTTAAAATTCAAATACTTTTCACTGTTTATAATCGCTCTATTTTCACTCGCCCTCTTTTTTATCATGTATGGAAATGTACAAAAAGAGACGTACGAAATTAAACGTTTTCAAATTGCATCCGAAGCGATTCGATCTATTAAAACAGTAGAGGATACTACTAAAACAGAACTAGAAAAAGAACGTGCGGCAAATGAAGTAACACCCGTGTATCAATTTTCTGAAGATGTCGCTAATAATCGACAAGCAATTGCGGCAAATATTTTCAATTTTTTTATTGAAGTGAAAAAAAGTATTGAGACTGATGATATTGAACCCAAAGCACCTCTGGTTATTCAGAAAAAGTCCATTGAAGATGTCCGGGAGAAACTGTCTTTTCTAGAAGAAGAGGAACCAGAATTACAATTGGATGAAGAGTCTATCATCAGTCTTCTAAGCCAAGATGTGGTTGTTCTTGAAAATGTGCGGGATTTTGTCATGGATGCAATCGGTTTTGAATTGATGAATAAAATACGGTCAGATGAATTGTCGATTAAAAAATATGATATTGAAAATAAAATGCGGATGGCGAATATTGTTCCATCAACAATAAAACAGCCTGTCATAACCATTGCACGTACGCTAATTGTTGAAACAGAAATAATTAATGAAGAGTTGACCAAAGCTAGAATCGAAGAAGCGAAAGCTGCAGTTGAACCAATTCGAATATTGCAAGGACAGGTTATCGTCCGTGAAGGCCAAGTGATTGATAATGAAGTTTATCGTCAATTAGAAATTGCTGGACTATTAACCAATCAGTCTCCTGTGAAACCGATGGCAGGCATTATTTTATTCATCTTTGTTATCAGCTCCGTTATTTTTATGCATTTTAGCACGTGGCAAGAAAATACGTTGGCGAAAAGGAAATCACTTGTTATTATTCTAGTTGTTTACTTCCTTCAAGTTGTCATTATGAAGTTAATCTCACTAATTGAGCCTGAATTTGATCTGTTAATCGCTTTTTTATTCCCAACCGCACTAGCATCTATGTTGGTTAAGTTGCTGACAAACGAACGACTGGCGCTTACGATAACGATTGTGACTGCGGCAACAGCCGGAATTATTCTGCAAGATGGATATGCTGCCATTATCCAAATGGAAGTTGCATTATACATATTATTTGGTGGGCTCACTAGCCTTTATTTACTTGGCAATGTTAGTCGCAGATCGACTATATTAGGGACTAGTTTAGGAGTTGCCGTATCCAATTTACTGTTTCTAGCTTTCTATTTACTTATGACTCAAACTTCTTATACCTTAACGGAATTGGTCTTTTATGCGGTCGCCGCCATTACTTCGGGCCTCATTTCAGGTGCATTAACGATTGGTTTATTGCCATTTTTTGAAACCGGTTTCGGCATATTGTCGGATATTCGCTTAATTGAACTTTCAAACCCAAATCATCCATTGTTAAAAAGAGTCCTAACTGAAACACCAGGGACCTATCATCATAGTGTAATGGTTGCTAATTTAGCAGATGCCGCCTGTGAATCAATTGGCGCAAATGGGCTTCTAGCACGTGTAGGATGTTATTATCATGATATCGGTAAAACCGTTAGACCTGGTTATTTTATTGAAAATCAACATACTGACAAAAATCCGCATGATTTGTTGCCGCCCGAGAAAAGTCGAGAGATTATTATTGCGCATGCTGAAGACGGGGCAAAGCTATTGGAAAGGCATAAAATGCCACAAGAAATTATTGCGATAGCGAAACAACATCATGGTACGAGTTTATTGAAGTTTTTTGTATTTAAAGCGCGTGAATTAGGCGATGATGTAAATGAAGAAGACTACCGATACCCGGGCCCCAAACCGCAAACGAAAGAAATTGCTATTATTTCAATCGCTGACAGTGTCGAAGCCGCAGTCAGATCAATGAAAGAGCCAACATCCGAGAAAATCGCATCCCTTGTGCGCACAATCGTTTCTGACAAATTAAATGATGGCCAATTTGATGAATGTGATCTATCTATGAAAGAACTGAAAAAGGTCGAACGTGCAATGTGTGAAACATTAAATGGTATTTTTCACAATCGAATTGAATACCCGGAATAGGTGCGAAGGGAGGAACTAAAAATGCTAGAAATTTATTTGATTGATGAGACCGATTCAATCAATGATGAAATTCAACAATTAGTATCGAATATTTTGAAACACGCTGCTAGTGAAGAAGGTATTTCAGGAGAAGCGGAAGTGTCAGTGACTTTTATGTCTGACGATGAAATAACAAAGGTGAATGCTGAGTATCGCGGTATGAATCAACCGACTGATGTCATTTCTTTTGCATTAGAGGAGATGTCTGAAGGCGAAGTGGCAATCATTGCACAACAAGGAATCCCTGTTGTGCTTGGCGATATCATTATTTCAGTCGATACGGCCGAGCATCAAGCAAAAGAGTACGGGCATGACATAAACCGTGAAATTGGATTTTTAGCACTTCATGGTTTTTTACATTTGCTCGGTTATGATCATTTAACCAAAGAAGATGAAGTGAAGATGTTCGGAAGACAAAAAGAAATTCTTCATTCCTATGGGTTGGAGAGATAGTCATATGCAGAACTTTATAAAGGCATTCCGCTATGCTTTTGAAGGAATTCTTCATGCAGTAAAGACCGAGCGCAATTTTAAATTCCATCTTATCGCTGCAGGTATCGTGATTTTGTCAGGATTATTAACAGGTCTGGCAGATTTTGAATGGTATATAATTCTTGTGTTAATTGGCGGTGTGCTATCACTTGAATTGCTAAATTCGGCGATTGAACGAGTAGTAAACTTAGTGACTATGGAGCGTTTGCCACTCGCTAAACAAGCGAAAGATCTCGCGGCAGGCGCAGTTTTAATCTTTGCAATTTTTAGTGCTGTTATCGGTCTACTGATTTTTATTCCAAAATGGATACCTTAACTGGAGGAGTGATTTCATGAATCAAGAAAAACTTATTATTGAATCAAAAACGGCAAGAGAAAAAGCCTATGTACCTTACTCGAAATTTCCGGTCGGGGCGGCATTACTCGGGGAAAATGGAATTGTCTATCATGGCTGCAACATTGAAAACTCTGCATTTAGCATGACGAACTGCGCAGAAAGGACGGCGTTTTTCAAAGCTATTTCTGAAGGAGTTCAATCATTTAAAGCTCTTGCCGTTACGGGTGATACCGATGGGCCAATATCGCCTTGTGGTGCATGCAGGCAAGTAATCGCAGAGTTTTGCGATGGCGAGATGCCGGTATATTTAACAAATTTAAAAGGTGATGTAATGGAAACGACAGTGGCAGAATTGCTTCCAGGTGCATTCTCAAAGGAGGATCTTGCATATGCAAGAAAACAGTAACACATTCAAATCTGGTTTTATCGCGATTGTCGGTAGACCCAACGTCGGGAAATCAACATTTCTTAATCATGTAGTTGGGCAAAAAATAGCAATTATGAGCGATAAGCCGCAAACTACTCGAAATAAAGTTCAAGGAGTCGTCACAACTGACGATTCTCAACTCATTTACATCGATACGCCCGGGATACATAAACCAAAACATAAATTGGGCGATTTCATGCTTAAAGTGGCTCGTAATACATTAAGAGAAGTCGACATCATTATGTTCATGGTAAATGCAGAAGAAAAAATCGGACCAGGCGATCGGTTCATTATCGAAATGCTTCAAAACACAGAAACGCCTGTCTTCCTAATTATTAATAAGATTGACTTAGTTCATCCTGATAGCTTATTAGAGACCATTGTTTCGTATAAATCAGAGTATGACTTTGCTGAAATCGTTCCAATTTCCGCATTAAACGGTAATAATACAGATCGTTTACTTGAAACGGTAAAAAAATACTTACCTGAAGGCCCCAAGTATTATCCAGATGATCAAGTAACAGATCACCCTGAACGATTTATCATTTCCGAATTCATCCGTGAAAAAGTTCTTCAATTAACTCGGGAAGAGATTCCACATTCAATTGCCGTAGTGATAGAAAAAATAGAGCGTGAGAAAGATCGTGACATGATTAATATTATGGCCACAATAATCGTTGAACGGGATTCGCAAAAAGGAATTGTGATAGGAAAAAGAGGCGCGCTTCTCAAAGAAATCGGAACAAAAGCAAGACACGATATCGAAATGTTATTAGGATCAAAAGTTTTTCTTGAACTATGGGTAAAAGTGCAAAAGGACTGGCGTAACAGACCGGGTCGTTTGAAAGAATTCGGTTTCGATGACGATGAATACTAAGAATATCTAAAAAGGGGTGGGTCACTTGCTAAATAAATGGGAAGGCATCGTACTACGATCAATCCCTTACGGCGAGTCCAACAAAATCGTCACTTTGTTTTCAAAGGAAGCCGGCAAAGTGACGGCAATGGCCCGCGGTGCAAAAAAACCTAGAAGTAAACTTGCTGCCGTTACTCAACCATTCACTCACGGGTCCTATCTTATCCGGAAAGGACGAGGGATGGGAACGCTTTCTCAGGGCGAACAAATTGAATCCATGCGTCATATTCTCCAAGATTTAGAAGTGACTGCGTATGCCAGCTATGTCGTTGAAATTGTCGATAAGATGACGGATGAAAATGAACGTGTCCTAGGCGTCTATGAATTGTTGTATGAAGCGCTGCATGCAATGAATGAGGGGTATGATCCAGAGGCAATATCATTGTTTGTCGAATGGAAGATGTTGCCCGTTGGCGGTATACACCCCGTGCTTCATGAGTGCGTCAATTGCCGTGCGACTGAAGGTGAATTCGGATTTTCTTTTAAAGAGATTGGTTTTCTTTGCCACCGCTGTTTTTCCGTGGATCCGTATTTGGTTCGCATAACGCCGAATCAGTTGAAGCTAATTCGTACATTTTATACGGTGCCAATCAACCGTGTGGGAAATTTAACGTTGAAAAAAGAAACGAAAACGTTTATGAAAAAAATTATTCAAACAGTTTATGATGAACAACTCGGAATTTGGTTTAAGACAAGATCTTTTATCGATCAACTCGAATCTACACCCGAATTATTACCAAAAAAAGAACCCCGTGAAGGAAGTTGAAAAACTTCTCTCACAGGGTTTTTGTTTTTAAATTAAAATTCTAAATGTTTTTTAATATAATCCTTTACCTCGTCAATCGGCATGCGGATTTGCTCCATTGAATCACGATGTCTCACTGTAACTTGATGATCTTCTTCCGAGTCAAAATCATACGTGATACAGAACGGGGTACCGATTTCATCTTGTCTGCGATATCTTCTACCAATCGACTGCGACTCATCGTACTGTACGACGAAATGTTTACGTAGGTCGGCATAAACTTTCTCCGCACTTTCCGAAAGCTTTTTAGATAAAGGCAGAACGCATGCTTTGACAGGCGCGATTGCCGGGTGGAATTGAAGAACTGTACGCTTGTCATCACCGTCAAGATCTTCCTCTTTATAAGCGTCAGTCAGGTAAGCTAACGTTACCCGGTCGGCGCCAAGTGAAGGCTCGATGCAGTATGGCACAAATTTTTCATTCGTAACCGGATCTTGGTAATGGAAGTCTTCACCTGAAAATTCCATATGACGTTTAAGATCAAAGTCTGTTCGGTTAGCAATACCCCAAAGTTCGCCCCAGCCGAATGGGAATTTATATTCAATATCGACCGTGCCTTTTGAATAATGGGATAGCTCATCTTCAGTATGTTCACGTAAACGTATATTGGATTCAGTCAAGCCTAAGCTTAGTAACCAGTTTTTTGAGAAATCGCGCCAGTATTCGTACCATTCGTTATCCTCGCCTGGTTTACAGAAGAATTCCAATTCCATTTGTTCGAATTCGCGCGTACGGAATGTGAAGTTTCCTGGAGTTATTTCATTACGGAAACTTTTTCCGATTTGCGCGATTCCGAAAGGCATTCTCTTTCTCATTGAACGCTGAACGTTTTTAAAGTTTACAAAAATTCCTTGCGCTGTTTCCGGACGTAAAAATATCTCGTTTGCTGATGAGTCCGTAACACCTTGAGAAGTTTTGAACATTAAATTAAACTGTCGTATTTCAGTGTAATCCATAGCGCCGCAAGATGGGCATACTACATCATGTTCTACAATCAATTCATTCATTTTATCAAATGACAGACCGTCAACAACGATCTCCATTCCTTTTGCATCGAGTGCATCTTCAATTAGTTTATCTACTCGGTGACGGGTTTTGCATTTTTTACAGTCAATCATTGGATCATTGAAGTTTCCTGTGTGTCCAGATGCTTCCCATACTTTCGGGTTCATCAGTATAGCTGCGTCAAGACCCACGTTATGTGGAGATTCTTGAACAAACTTCTGCCACCATGCTTTTTTAATATTGTTTTTCAGTTCTATTCCGAGAGGACCATAATCCCAAGTATTTGCTAGTCCTCCATAAATCTCGGATCCAGGAAAAATGAATCCTCTTGTTTTTGCTAAATTAACTACTTTCTCCATAGTACCAACATTCCTTTCAAATAAAAATAAGCACTCATCCCCGGACATAAAGTCCGGGGACGAGTGCATAATGACCCGCGGTTCCACCCCGTTTGGCTGAAAAAACCCATCAGCCCTCTTGGAAAGTACATAGCTCAAGGTTGCCTTTTCATGTCTTTGTTGGCTCTCACTATCCCAACTCGCTTTGTAGTAGACATTACTTTAATACCTCTCAACGCTTATTTAGTTCACTAATTAGTGTATCATGATTCCGATTTCTTCGCAATAGTGGCCGTCTTCGTATATAATAAGCGAGTAGATTACATATTAATGATTATTTGATATTTATGAATTATACACGTAAGGCGGTGACCCATGGAACTTAATAAGCGTCAGACCGACATTCTTGAAATTGTTAAAGAAAATGGTCCAATTACCGGCGAGCAGATAGCCGTGCGATTAAATCTAGTGAGAGCAACAATCCGTCCTGACCTTGCAATCCTGACGATGGCAGGTTATCTTGATGCAAGACCGAGAGTAGGGTATTTCTTCTCGGGAAAGAAACCGGTTAAGTCTCTTAACGATAGCATTAATGCAATGAAAGTCGGAGATTTTCAATCAAGACCGGTTGTTGTCACTGAGGAATTATCCGTTTATGATGCAATTTGTCAAATGTTTCTAGAAGATGTCGGCACATTGTTTGTTGTCGATAAGTCTTCCTATCTTACCGGAATCCTATCCAGGAAAGATTTACTAAGATCATGCCTGGGGAACAATGAAATCGATAAAGTGCCAGTTCATATAATCATGACCAGAATGCCGAACATAACTTATTGCAAAAAGGCCGATACATTACTCACGGCAGCTGGAAAAATGATAGATAAACAGATTGATTCACTTCCAGTCATAATAGACAAAGGAACGGGTCTTGAAGTTGTTGGCCGAATTACAAAAACAAATATTACCGCAGCATTCCTATCGCTTGCGGATGACCATGAATTATGAGGGTGATTGTATGAAGAAACTTACAATGTTCATCGTCTCTGACTCCGTCGGAGAAACGGCTGAACTCGTTGCGAAAGCCGCAGCAAGCCAGTTTGGAAGAGGACTAGATTCAGTTGTATTAAAGCGTTTTTCGCATATTGAAGATGAAACACAGTTAGAAGAAATTGCTTATTTAGCACGTGAACAAGATGCAGTAATTGTTTATACGCTTGTTAAAAGTTGTATGCGCAAAAGAATAAAAGTTGAATGTCAAAACAAAGGCATAAAGTGCATTGATTTACTTGGTCCTGTCGTTGACCAGCTCAGCCTTCAACTTGACGAGAAACCAAGGGAAGAACCAGGATTAGTGAGAAAACTAGATGATGATTACTTCAAAAAAATCGAGGCGATCGAGTTTGCCGTTAAATACGATGATGGACGAGATCCACGTGGCATATTAAAGGCGGATATTGTATTAATAGGTGTCTCAAGAACTTCTAAAACACCATTATCGCAATACCTGGCACACCAACGGTATCGGGTGGCTAATGTGCCGCTTGTTCCTGAAGTCGATCCACCAGAAGAATTATTTATGATTGATCCTAAAAAATGTTTTGCACTTATTATTTCACCGGAAAAATTAAATACGATTAGAAAAGAACGGCTTATCGCACTAGGCTTGCGTGATGATGCTAATTATGCCAAACTTGAAAGAATCCAAGCAGAAATCAAGCATTTCAGGGAAATAACGGATAAGATAGGATGTACTGTGGTTGACGTCACGACCAAAGCTGTTGAAGAGACAGCAAATGTAATTATTGGTGAACTAACAAATCGAAGTGAATAATTAAGAAGAACCTTCCGTTATGGACAGGTTCTTCTTTTAGGGACACTATTTATCTTTAGTTGATTAATGATAAGTCGTGCGAAATAGTGTAGAATAATAGTTTCGGAGTATTATTAAGAAATCTGTCGAATAAAGAAGGATATTCAAAGATTTTCTCGAAATATAGTATACAGAGTAGAAGATGGTGATATCATGACAAGAATATCAGAGGAGATAATTGAAGCGGTTCGTACGAAAACCGATATAGTGGATCTTATTGGAGAACATGTACAACTGACGAAAAGGGGCAAAAACTGGTTTGGGCTTTGTCCTTTTCATGGGGAAAACACACCTTCATTTTCAGTTTCTGAAGACAAACAACTTTTTCATTGCTTTGGATGCGGAGCAAGCGGCAATGCAATTACATTTGTTATGGATATCGAAAATCGACAATTTACAGATGCGGTTATTAAACTTGCAGAACGTACAGGAATAGAAATCGACCCCGCATTAAGTCATGCGTCTAATGAATCCAAACCGCGTGATGAATTTAAACATATGGTTGAAGCACATTCCCTAGCCGCGAATTTTTACAGTCATCTACTCTTAAATACAGTAGAAGGGGAAAAAGCGCTAGAATATCTAGAAAATAGAGGATTTACGAGACTCGATATCGAAAAATATGGAATCGGATGGTCCCTTGATGAATTTGACGCGCTATCTACATTACTCCAACGTAAAGGTTTTAATATGATGGAAATGGAAAAAGCAGGCCTTTGTATAATGAAGGATGATGGCACTGGTTTCTTTGATAGGTTCCGCGGACGTATTATGTTCCCACTTCATGACGATAATGGTAACGTGATTGCATTTTCAGGTCGGACATTAGTGGATGGAAAGGAAGTAGCAAAATACCTAAATAGTCCAGAAACACCTATCTTCGAGAAAAACAAAATGTTATACAATTTGCATAATGCACGTCTTAATGTACGAAAAACGGGTAAAGTAATACTGTTTGAAGGTTTTATGGATACGATTTCGGCTGATCGCGCAGATATTAAAAACAGCGTGGCACTTATGGGAACAGCTTTATCAGATGCGCATCTCATTAAAATGAAGCGAGTTGCAAAAGAAGTAATCATATGCTGCGACGGGGATGATGCTGGATGGGAAGCTGCTAAAAGATTTTCCGGCATGATTTCACGTAATGGGTTTGATGTGCAAATCGCATTATTACCTACAAATATGGATCCTGATGATTATATTATGGAATTCGGCGGACAAGCCTTTCGTGATCAAATTATCGGAAATCCACATTCGTATATGTCATTCATCATGGCATATGCTAAACGTTCTAAGAACTTCTCTTATGAAAATGATGTTTTGCAATTTATACACGAGGTTCTCGAGGAATTGGCAAAACGCGTATCTCCAGTAGAGAGGGATATGTACATTCGACAACTTTCAACCGAAACAAATATTTCGGTTGAAGCGATAACACAACAATTCATGAAAATGGCAGGAAATCGGGCAAGGCAGGCGAAAGCAGAGCCTGTAGATTTCGCAAGCGGCGGTAATATTACTGAAAAAAATGTACCAAAACGAAACAAAACGGGGACCCAGCGAGCAGAGCGATTATTATTATACCATTTATTAAATGATGGATCCCTGTTTGACCGCTTTCAAAACGAGAGAAGAGACGTTTTTATTGGCGATGATTATTCAGCAATATTCGTTCGTCTTGCCGGATTTTATGAAGAACATGGAATGCCTGATTTTCATAGGTTTGCGGAGTCGCTAGAAGATCGCAACTTAAGGAAAATTGTCCTTGAAGCCGCGATGACTGAACGTGATCCTGAACATACTGAACAAGAAATTGAAGACTGCGTTAAACATTTGGAGAAATATCGAATTGGGTTAACAATTCAAAAGAAATTACATGAATCTAAAGAAGCTGAAAAGAAAAATGATCATACCCGGGCGCTGGAGCTGGCCAGGGATATTATACAGCTCCGGAAATCATTATCGGCTAAATAGCCACATCCGGTGTTAGGAGGAGGAACGGGTAAGATGACTAAAAAAGAATTATCTGCAGGAATGAAAGAAGAACTTACAATTAAAGAAGTTAAAGCACAATTATTAGAAGCAGGAAAGAAAACTGGTGAAATAACGCTTGATGAGGTTACGGAAAAACTATCTCCATATGAGATAGAACCAGAGCAATTTGAGGAATTCCTTGATTTACTGGAAGCGCAAGGCATTGATATGGATCGAAAATCGGAAGATGAAGAAGAAGAGGCCGAAAAAACGACGACTAAAGAAGTAGTGGATGACTCTAAGCTTGATTTAAACGATCTCAGCGTCCCGCCAGGCGTGAAAATTAATGATCCTGTTCGAATGTATTTAAAAGAAATTGGTCGTGTAGACTTACTTACTGGCGACGAAGAAGTCGCACTTGCAAAACGCATAATCGAGGGTGACGAATCTGCAAGTAAAGAACTTGCAGAGGCGAACCTACGATTAGTTGTAAGTATTGCAAAACGATACGTCGGACGTGGAATGTTATTCCTTGACCTTATCCAAGAAGGAAATATGGGCTTGATTAAAGCTGTAGAGAAATTTGACCATACAAAAGGATTTAAATTCAGTACGTACGCAACATGGTGGATCCGTCAAGCAATCACCCGTGCAATTGCCGACCAAGCCCGAACAATTCGTATTCCGGTTCATATGGTTGAGACAATCAACAAATTAATTCGCGTTCAAAGACAATTGTTGCAAGACTTAGGCCGTGAACCTTCACCAGAGGAAATTGGAGAAGAAATGGAACTAACTGCGGACAGAGTACGTGAAATTTTAAAGATTTCCCAAGAACCTGTATCGCTTGAAACGCCAATTGGTGAAGAAGATGATTCTCATTTAGGCGATTTCATCGAAGACTCTGAAGCTCAATCACCTTCAGATCACGCGGCATATGAATTATTAAAAGAACAATTGGAAGATGTACTTGATACATTAACCGACAGAGAAGAAAATGTACTTCGTTTACGTTTTGGTCTAGACGACGGTAGAACTAGAACACTTGAAGAGGTCGGACGAGTATTTGGTGTAACCCGTGAACGAATTCGTCAAATTGAAGCGAAAGCACTTCGCAAATTAAGACATCCTTCGAGAAGTAAACGTCTAAAAGATTTTCTTGAATAAGATTAACAAGCATCGGTTAAACCTTGCCGATGCTTTTTTTATTGGAAAATTTAATGAATAAGTTGAGATTCTATCTTCCTATTCGGTATAATCATAGATGTAAGCGTTTACGAAAAGGGGATGGATATCTTGAACTTTGATTTGACAGAAGAACAACAGATGATTAAGAAGATGATTCGTGCATTCGCGGTTGAGGAAGTGGCACCTGGGGCAATCGATCGTGACCGAACAAAAGCTTTTCCTGTTGAAGTGTTTAAAAAACTTTCGGAAATGGGCTTAATGGGGTTGCCATTTTCTGAGAAGTACGGCGGTGGAGGGGCAGATACAACAAGTTTTGCGATTGTGACGGAAGAACTGAGTCGTGCATGCGCATCGACCGGGATTACATATTCCGCACATATTTCACTTGGTGGAGCCCCAATTCATTTATTTGGCACCGAGGAACAAAAGGAAGAGTATTTAACACCTATTTGTACGGGAGAATCATTTGGGGCGTTTGGGTTAACAGAATCGAATGCCGGTTCGGATGCGGGGGGGACGCAAACGACTGCTGTAGAAGATGGTGATGATTTTATCATAAATGGTTCAAAAGTGTTTATCACAAATGCGAGCTATGCAAAAAATCTTGCACTTACTGCGATTACTGGCATGAATAATGGAGAAAAAGAAATAAGTGCAATCATAGTACCGACTGATGCAGAAGGATTTACAATAATCGACAATTATGAAAAAATGGGCCTCAATGCTTCAAATACAACTGAACTCATCTTAGATAATGTTCGTGTGCCGAAAGAAAACCTGCTAGGGGCTCGTGGCAATGGTTTTAAGCAGTTCCTAGTCACGTTGGACGGCGGACGTATCGGGATAGGCGCAATGGCTGTCGGCATAGCCCAGGCGGCATATGACCGTGCGTTGCAATACTCTAAAGAACGAAAGCAGTTCGGAAAAACGCTATCCCAGTTCCAAATCACGCAATTCAAACTAGCCGACATGGCGCTGAAAATCGAACTCGCCCGAACTATGGTTTATAAAGCGGCTTGGTTAAAAGATCAAGGTCGTCCATTTTCTAAAGAAGCAGCGATGTGTAAATTGTATGCGTCTGAAATTGCGATGGAAAATGCGTCCGAGGCGATACAAATACACGGCGGATATGGCTATATGAAAGAATATGAAGTGGAAAGATATATGCGCGATGCCAAGCTCCTGGAAATAGGTGAAGGCACATCTGAAGTTCAACGAATGGTTATTGCTAGGCTGATTGGCTGCGAATAAGACCGTTTATGTCGAAATTGTCACAAAGAGAGAAGGAAATGCGGTAAATTACTTTCAGTTTTCCAAGTGATACAGTACAATATTAGTTGTGTATTGTTATCATCACAGAATAGATTTTGAAGAAGGAGGGTAATTCAATGAAAAATCCTATTATTCCTTTTCTCCTGATTTTCTCACTTGGAATTGGTCTTATTTTCTTTATGTCTCTTTATGGAATTGAGCAAAAAGAAGAAATCGCTAAAGAAGCTGAAGGAGATACTACTGAAGAAGCTGAAGCGGACGTGGCGGATTTCGATCCTGAAGTCGCGATTGGTCAATGTGTTAGCTGTCATGGTGGGGATTTAACTGGTGGAATGGGCGGAGCTGCTCCTGGTTTAGTTGGAACTGATTTATCTAAAGAAGAGCTCGTAGATATCATCCAAAATGGGGTTCCGGGCACTGCAATGCCGGGTGACCTAGTACCAGCAGAACACCTTGATGAAATGGCAGATTATATTTTATCACTTGAATAATTAATGAAATTGAAAGAGCCATCTGTCTGCAGAACCTATTCTGTTGGCAGAGGCTTTTTCTCTTTCGAGAACTCCAGGAAGGAGCTGATATTGTTGACAACCATTAAATTATCGGAAAGGCTACTAGCAGTTGCCTCTCACATAACACAAGGAGCTATCGTTGCTGATATTGGTAGTGACCATGCCTATTTACCAACCTATTTAGTTCAAAAAGGGATCATACAAAAAGCTGTCGCAGGTGAAGTTGTAGTCGGTCCTTATGAGACAGCAAGAAATTCTGTTTTTCGACACGGGGTAAGTGACAAAATAACAGTCAGGTTGGCGGACGGTCTTTTTGCTATTGAAGAAAACGACGGCATTGATACCGTAACAATCGCGGGGATGGGTGGATCGTTAATCGCTACAATTTTGGAACAAGGAAAAAAGCGCCTCCAACATGTGAAACGTTTGATTGTTCAACCGAATCTTCATGCAAAAGCGATTCGGGAATGGGCTGTTTCGAACAACTGGGAACTAGTGAATGAACAAATTCTGAAAGAGGATGGAAAAATCTATGAAATTCTTGTGCTTGAAAAAGGAGTTATTTCCTACGATGATCTTGAACTATTAGTAGGTCCGTTTTTGCTTGCCGAGAAGAACAGTATTTTCCGGGAAAAATGGGAAAATGAAATCAGTCAATGGACTCAAGTGTTAAGCTCACTTGAAAAAGCGGTTGAAACCCCAGAGTTGGTTAATAAAAAAGAACAATTGTCCGGCAATATAGAAAGTCTTGGAAAGGTGTTGGAAAAATGAAAACAGTGAATGGTCATGAAGTCATCGAGCTATTTGAAAAGTGGTCTCCGAAACGGTATGCGCTTGAAGGCGATCCGGTCGGTTTACATATCGGCCAATTGAATCGCACGGTTGAAAAAGTGCTTGTGACACTAGACGTAAACGAAGCAGTTATTGATGAAGCAATTGAAGTTGGAGCAAATCTTATTATTGCGCATCACCCGCCTATATTTCGACCTTTAAAAAACATTGCAACAGATACGCCGCAGGGGAAAGTCATTGAAAAGTGTATTAAAAATGATATTTCAGTTTATGCTGCCCATACAAATCTTGATGTTGCACCAGGCGGGGTAAATGATTTACTTGCGGCGCGGCTAGGCCTAAAAGAAACAAAGGTCTTGTCACCAACGTATTCTGAAGCCTTGTATAAATTTGTAGTATTTAGTCCAGCTACGCATGCTGAAGAAATACGAAAAGCAATGGCATCAAGCGGAGCGGGTGCGATTGGCGAATATGAAGGATGCAGTTTTACGACGAGTGGAACTGGACGATTTACGCCGGTTGGCCAAGCGAATCCATATATAGGAGAAGTTGGGCTAGAGGAAGAGGTAGATGAAGTGAAAATCGAAGCGATTGTACCAGAGAAATTGCGTGATAAGGTGCTTCGCTCAATGCTTAAAGCTCATCCTTATGAAGAACCCGCTTATGATATATTTCAGCTGGATCAGCAAACGAATAATCTGGGACTTGGACGGGTTGGAGAATTGGATGAACAAGTCAGGCTTGGACAATTTGTTGACCGTGTAAAAAAAGCTTTCAATGTCCCTGTAGTCCGTTTTGTTGGAAATCCTTCTAAAGTTATTAAAAAGGTAGCCGTATTGGGCGGAGATGGCAATAAGTATATACACGATGCCAAAAGAAGTGGTGCGGATGTTTATGTTACCGGCGATCTTTATTATCATGTCGCCCATGATGCAGAAGCGTTAGGTCTATCGATTGTGGACCCAGGACATAATATTGAAAAAGTGATGATTGAAGGTGTTGTAGATTATATGACAGCTGCTTGTTCGGAAGAAAAATTTGCGGTTTCATTCATCAAATCAGAAATTAAGACAGAACCATTTCAATTCAGGTAAACAAAAACCGGTCCTTTGCGAGAAAGGGACCGGTTGCTATTAAGCATATGGTTCGATACGTTCGACTGGTGTCGGGTTTTTAATTCTTGGTAGAATTTTTTCTAACAAAAAC
Organism: Sporosarcina sp. Marseille-Q4063; assembly: GCF_018309085.1. Classification (GTDB taxonomy): domain Bacteria; phylum Bacillota; class Bacilli; order Bacillales_A; family Planococcaceae; genus Sporosarcina. The sequence goes on from NZ_CP070502.1 coordinate 224,331, forward strand.
TTCTTTTCTGGATGATGAGTCGTTGAATCTTCAGGGTCAAATTTCTCGAGAAATGCGATGACCTCACGAACAACAATCGTTGGGGTAGAGGCACCGGCTGTAACCGCAACAGTGTTAATGCCTTTTAACCAATCAATCTCAATCTCTGATACGTCAGAAACTCGATAAGAAGGCGTATTGGCAATTTCGACGGACACTTGCGTAAGTCGGTTCGAGTTATTACTCAATGGATCGCCCACTACTATGAGCAGGTCAGCTTCTCCAGCTTGTTCCGCAACAGCTTCTTGCCTTACTTGTGTAGCAAGACATATTTCTTGTACAGCTTCTATATGCGGATATTTAACTTTTAAAGCTTCCATCAGATGAGCAACATCCCATTGACTCATTGTCGTTTGATTTGTGACAAGCAGTTTTTCATTGTGAACGTTTAGTTTATCAACATCATCAAGTGTCTCAATGAGGTGAACTTGTTTTGGTGCTACACCGATGGCTCCTTCAGGTTCTGGGTGATGGCGCTTACCGATGTATACAATGTCAAATCCTTCTGCTGCCTTTTCTTCAATTAAATCATGTGTCACTGTAACATCCGGACAAGTAGCATCTATGGATACAAGTCCTTTTTTTCTAGTAAGCTCTCGAACTTCTGGAGAAACACCGTGAGCAGTGAAAATAACTGTGCCTTTATCTGCTTTTTCCAGGATTTCCAAACGATCTTTTCCATCTAACGTGATAATGCCATCTTGTTCAAATGCTTCTGTTACGTGTTTATTGTGTACTATCATGCCCAATATATAAATGGGTCTTGGTAATGTTTTGTCGAGTGCCGCGTTTCGTGCAATGATCATTGCATCGACAACCCCGTAGCAATAGCCTCTAGGGGTAATCTTCAACACTTTCATCCAATTCACTCCTCTAATAGGATTCTGTAATCTATTATAACGGAGTCAACTCGCATGTTCAAAGTTTATCGGTCTGGTTGAAAGATTCTTGGTATAGAAGGACGCGGGCCGCTTGGCGGGGTAAAAGCTTCTGCGGCTCTCGGTGCTGCTCTAGACGCGCCACTCGCGGCACCGCCGGCAGTTGAAGCCCCAGTACCTTCTCCAGCGGACGGAATCGATTGAAAACCTTTATATAATTTCCACATTGCAGGTAAATTGCGCATCATTGGCGCAAACTGCTGAACAACAGGCGCATACTGTTGGGCAGTATTTATTAACCGATTAGCTGTTTGCATATAACCGTCTATTTTTGAAGGTCCTTGCCCGGAAGGAAATCCCTGAGAACCTTGTCTAGGATTAACGAACGGATTGTTCGGTCTTCCGAACTGATTTGGTTGTCCGGGCGGCTGCCCCGGTCCAGGAAATGGGCGCATGCCAAACCCCTGCGGTCTTTGAGGTGGCGGTTGGTTTCGAGAGAATGGATAAAAAGATTCGTATCTCAATTTTAAACTCCTTTCCTTTAATCAAAATAAACTTTCATATTGTATCGTATGCGAAAAGGACATACGACGGCACGGAATCATGGTACAATGTAGATAAGTTAGGAGGCAGATTTTTTATGTCGAAATTCACAGATTATCAATTTCAGCCGTTTCTCCGAGAAGCGATTCGGGAACTCGGCTTTGAAAGTCCAACACCCATTCAGAAGGAAATTATTCCATTAATCCTTCGCGGTACTTCAGCAATTGGTCAAGCGCACACTGGAACAGGGAAATCCCACAGTTTCCTTATTCCAATTGCTGAAAGAACCGATAGTTCTACAGATGATGTACAAGCAGTTGTTGTAGCACCGACACGAGAGTTAGCTACTCAGTTATTTGATGAACTTGCAAAACTAACTAAGGAAACTGCCATTCGGTCGTCGCTTCTTATTGGTGGAACCGATAAGGATCGATCAGCTAGCCGATTGAAATCCAATCCACATATAGTGGTTGGAACACCTGGAAGAATTAATTATATGGTCGAAAATGGTGCGTTATTAATCCACACGGCTAAGATTCTTGTTATTGATGAAGCGGACTTGGCCTTTGATATGGGCTTTGTTGAAGATATTGATAAGTTCGCTTCAAAAATGCCGTCAGATCTAGAAATGTATGTATTTTCCGCGACAATTCCAGAAAACTTAAAACCATTTCTAAATAAGTATATGGAATCGCCTGCGCATGTGAAGATTGGAAAGCGTAAATCTTTAACAGAAGGTATGCGTTATTCACTTGTTCCAGTTCGGGGAATGCAACGCGAGAAGAAATTGTTGCAAGTACTTGAAGGGATCACGCCATACTTGGCAATCATCTTTACAAATACCCGGAAAAATGCAGATGCATTGGCAGACTTCATGGCAGAATCCGGAATCAAAGTCGGGAAGATTCATGGTGATCTATCACCGCGTGAAAGAACACGTATGATGAAAAGAATCCGCGACTTGGAATTCGAATATATTGTTGCGACCGATCTTGCTGCTCGGGGCATTGATATTCCTGGTGTCAGCCACGTTATTAACTACGAATTACCCGATGAATTAGAATTCTTCATTCACCGTGTCGGACGCACAGCACGAGCAGGACTTGAAGGAACTGCAATCACCTTATATGATCCATCCGAAGAGGATAAAATCATCCGAATAGAAGCAATGGGAATTCCGTTTGTTCACGAAGAAGTGAAAAAAGGTGAATGGGTTGAAATTAAGGAAAGACACGCAAGAAAAAAGAGAACGAAGCAATTAGACGATATTGATCGGAAAGCCATTGCTTTTGTTCGTAAACCTAAAAAAGTCAAACCGGGCTATAAGAAAAAAATGGCCCAACAAATTGAAAACATAAAGAAACGTGAAAGGAGAATTAAGCGTAAAAAATGACAGTTATAAAACCTTTATTACTTGGATCTCACGTTTCAATGAGCGGGAAGAAAATGTTACTCGGTTCAAGTGAGGATGCACTTAATTATGGTGCAACAACATTCATGATTTACACAGGAGCACCGCAAAACACGCGCAGAAAGCCAATCGAGGAGCTAAATATCGAGGAAGGCTTGAAACATATGAAGGCCAATGGCATTTCAGACATTGTTGTTCATGCTCCGTACATTATAAATATTGCAAACACTACAAAGCCGGCTACCTTTCAATTAGGTGTTGACTTTTTGCAAAAGGAAATTGAACGAACAGCTGCACTGGGAGTGAATCAAATCGTTCTTCATCCGGGTGCTCATGTCGGTGCCGGCGTTGAAGCTGGAACTGCAAAAATAATCGAAGGATTAAATGAAGTGCTATCTCAAGATTACCCAGTTCGTATCGCGCTAGAAACCATGGCCGGTAAAGGAACAGAAATTGGTCGCAATTTTGATGAAATAGCCAGAATTATCGACGGCGTGACCCATAATGAGCGTTTGTCTGTATGCTTTGATACTTGTCACGTTCATGACGCTGGTTATGATATTGTAAATGACTTCAAAGGCGTTCTCGATGAATTCGATCATATCGTGGGCAAAGATCGAATCTCTGTTATTCATGTGAACGATAGCAAAAATGAACGTGGTGCAATGAAGGATCGACATGAAAACTTGGGCTTCGGTCATATTGGATTCGAAGCATTAAACTTTATTGTCCATCACCCCGAATTCCAAAGCATTCCAAAAATTTTGGAGACACCTTTTGTTGGAGCCGATCCAAAGAAAAAGGTTGCCCCTTATAAATTTGAAATTGAAATGCTTAAGTCGAATATGTTCCAGCCAGATAAAATTGAACTTCTAAAAGTATAAAAGATAACCCGTCAACAGACTAGTCGTTGTTGACGGGCTTTTCATTGCCTAATTGCGTGTATCATCGTTTTGCATCGAAATACATTTTCAGTAATTGTTCGGCTTTACGATCGCCAATTGCAATTCTAACTTTCTTTATGAAGACTTCAGGTATCCCAGTGAATATCCAGTGAAATGAAACTTCATCTAATAAAGGACGTAGTGCTCTTATTTCTGAAGTTGTTAAATCAATTCCATACGAGCTTGCAAAAGCTTTTACATCATAATCACTGCTCATTTTTAACTCATTTAATAATTGAACATAGTCCATTAACTCATCCTTCTTTCTTTAAAGGTTGTATCCCGAGTTACCTTGTATTATAATTAACAAATCGTAATCATTCCTATTAGGAAGAAAGGAACCACCCTATGAAAAATATACTTATTGATTTGGACGATGTTTATTTTAGTTATGAGCAAACAACTGTCCTTGAAAATATAGACTTAACTGTAAAAGAAGGGGAGTTCTGGGCGCTTATCGGGCCAAACGGGTCGGGAAAATCAACACTTATCAATATTATTCTTGGACTTTTGAAACCGAATCGCGGTTCAGTATTGTTATTCGAACAAGATGTGGAGCGTTTTCAACACCGGGAACTAATTGGCTACGTTTCTCAAAAATCAAATTCATTTAACTCTGGGTTCCCTGCAACTGTTATGGAAGTTGTTAGAAGCGGCCTGACAAGAAAAACAGGCTTATTTAAAAGTTTTGCTAACAGAGATGAAAAAAAAGCAATTCATGCACTAAGCGTAGTTGGTATGGAAGAGTATGCAAAACAAAATATCGGAGAATTATCCGGTGGTCAGCAGCAGCGCGTATTTATTGCGCGGGCACTTGTGGGTGATCCAAAACTGTTAGTGATGGACGAACCAACTGTAGGCATAGATCAACAAAATGTGAAATCGTTTTATTCTATGCTAAATAAATTGAATCGTGAACATGGTATTGCTATTTTGCTAGTCACGCATGAAATCGATTTAGTTACAGATTTAGCAACGCATGTCGCTTGTTTAAACCGTACGATTCACTTCCATGGTATGCAATCAGACTTCAAGAAAATGGAAGATGAAGATATATCAAAATGGTATGGTCATCCAGTTAGACGTGTCCATCAGCATACAGAGGAGACGGAATCATGATTAATGCACTTCTTACTTATGAATTTTTACAAAATGCGTTTTTATCCGGAATAATTATCGGTGTTATCGCGCCTCTTCTCGGACTTTTTATTGTTGTTCGACGTCTTGCTTTAATCGCTGACGCCTTAAGCCATGTAGCGCTTGCGGGAATTGCGGGAAGTCTGTTTTTGAGTCAACAAGTTTTGTTTTTCTCCGGACTTAATCCCGTGTATCTTGGAATCGGCTCTGCGGTCGGCGGATCTCTCTTAATCGAAAAGTTAAGAGGTATGTATGAGCATTATGAAGAATTGGCTATTCCAGTGATATTGTCAGCTGGGATTGGGTTTGGCGCAATATTTATTTCTCTTTCTAAAGGGTTTGGCTCTGATTTAATCGGTTATTTATTTGGCTCGGTTTCAGCTGTCAGCCGACAGGATTTACTCATTGTTATCGTGATTGCTATTATCGTTATCGGGTACATTCGATTTTTATATAAGGAACTTTTCGTGCTTTCATTTGACCCGGAATACTCGAAAGTGTCGGGCATTAATGCTCGTTTTATTCAAATGTTTTTTATGATAATTACAGCGCTCGTTATCGGTGCATCGATGCGAATTGTAGGCATATTGCTCGTTTCATCATTGATGACTGTTCCTGTTGCAGCAGCCATGCAAATCGCCAAAAGTTTTAAAGGGGCTATGATTTATTCCATCATTTTCGGGGAGATTGCAGTAATTATAGGCCTGTTTTCTGCCTATCATTTGGATATCGCACCCGGCGGAACAATTGTTGTCACATCGATTCTATTGTTGTTAATTGTCTTGGCTTGGAAAAAAGTCCGTGGTGATCGGAAAACTGTTAATGTTGAGGGGGAGCTTGTATGACGATTGATGAAGCATGGCGTATTCTTGGAGAAAATCAATTGAAGCGAACCAAAAATAGAGAAGTACTGCTAGATTTGTTTTTGGAAAATGATCGCTATTTAACGGCTGGAACGATAAAAGATTTCATGGAATCCGAAAATCCAGGCATAAGTTTTGATACGATATACCGAAATTTAACGACATTTACTGAATTAGGAATTCTAGAGGAAACTGAACTGTCGGGTGAAAGACATTTTCGAATGCACTGTGATGCGGGTGTTCATCATCATCATTTCATTTGTACAACATGCGGTAAAACACAAAACATTCCAGATTGCCCGATGGATTTAATCGCTATAAACTTGCCGAACTATGAAATTAAAGGGCATAAATTTGAAATATATGGTAAATGCCCGTTATGTGTTGCATGAAAAAGAAAAAACGGTGTGCAACTCAATATTTTGAGTCGCACACCGTTTATTTCGTTACGGCTGTTTCTATTGGAAATAATCTTTGGATCCATTTATTGGCTTCTTGCCAGTCATAAACACGAATTACACTTTCGGGAATTGGTTTTCTATTGTAAGGCGTGTCGAACAGAATAACTGGGATATCGAGTTCTTCACTGATATCAACAGCATTGTCATGTTTATCCTCGAAAAAAGCATGTACATTATGTTTTTTTGCAGCCTCAATTTTATAATGACTTCCGATTAACTCGATATGATCGTACGGAATCTCTTCGCGTTTGAACCAATCAGTTGTAGTATCAAGTACGTTTTCACCACGTGCCGAAATATAAAATAATTCATATTGCGGCAACCAACTTTCCAAAATTTCCTTTGCAAATTCCTGCGGTGGGGAAGTGTCATAAATCATTGCTTCTGCAGTTTTATACCACTCATAAAATTGCTTCGGATCTACAGAAAAAGCTTTTGTTAAATCATATTCTTTAATGTCATCAAGTACGAGCTCAACTTGATATTGCTTATTGATATGCGGTAAGAGGGCAGTAGGGCAAGTTACAGTTCCGTCGATATCGATTCCAAACCGATAATTTCTCATTTAGCGCCTTCCGCTTCAAGTAATAATTCTTCTTGACGTTTCTTTTCGAAGTATTCTTCCGCAAGTTTGTCGATTTCGACTTTTAATTCTTCAACCATTGTTTCCTCAGGGACTTTTCGAACGGTTTTTCCTTTCATGAATAAAAGGCCTTCACCGCGTGCTCCCGCTATACCGATATCCGCTTCTCTAGCTTCTCCTGGACCGTTTACCGCGCAACCAAGAACCGCCACTTTAAGCGGTGCTTTTATGTTTGAAATATATTCTTCGACTTCATTTGCAATTGAGATTAGGTCGATTTCAATTCGTCCGCATGTAGGACAAGAGATAAGTGTCGCTGCATCGGAAGAGAGACCGAACACCTTTAATAATTCACGACCGACTTTAACTTCTTCAACTGGATCCGCGCTAAGCGATACACGAAGCGTGTTTCCGATTCCAGCTGAAAGGAGTGTTCCGAGGCCTGCAGAGCTTTTTACGGTTCCAGCAAATTGAGTTCCGGATTCGGTGATCCCTAGGTGAAGCGGGTAATCGAATGCGGCTGCAGCTTTCATATAAGCTTCCACTGCAAGATTCACATCGGATGCTTTAAGTGAAACGATAATATCATGAAAATCGAGATCTTCTAATATTTTAATATGATGCAGGGCACTTTCAACCATTCCATCAGCAGTTGGATAGCCGTACTTTTCAAGGATTTTTCTTTCCAGTGATCCGGCATTAACGCCAATTCGAATTGGAATACCTTTCGCTTTAGCAGCATTAACAACTGCTTCGACTTTTGCTTGTCTGCCGATATTGCCTGGATTAATCCGGATTTTATCCGCGCCTTGTTCAATTGCAATTAAAGCTAGTTTGTAATCGAAATGGATATCAACGACGAGCGGCACATTAATTCGCTTTTTGATAGCTCCAATGGAAAGCGCTGCGCGTTCATCTGGACATGCGACTCTAATGATTTGCACGCCAGCTTCTTCAAGTCGCAGAATTTCTTCAACTGTAGCATCTACATCGTGGGTTTTAGTTGTTGTCATGCTTTGTATAAATAGTTCATCACTTCCGCCAATCGTTAAATTACCGACTCGCACTGGACGTGTTTTAGATCGGTGAATAATTTCACTCATTAATTGTTCACTCCTTAGTTTGTTAAAGACAGTCTATTGTTTATATTTTATCAATCTATGTAGAGAAAAGGCAAGAGAATGCCTTATATTGCTTATTCTACGCAATTAGTTGCTTGGATGCTAGACATAGGAAGCTTTATTTTTTCTCCACCGACAATTTCTTGTTTTTGTAAATGCGGGTTTAATGAATAAAATTTAGTCAATCTATCAAGCAGGGTTGTTTCATGATCAGGGTAAAGTGCAAATAGTGATTGGATGGTATCGTTATCAATTGACGTTACAGTAATTGAATAAGTTTCATCTTCACACTTTTTTGGTTCATCAACAAATGTTTTAGTAGGGATTGTCCCTTCAACGAGGTCGATGCGAATAAAGTGGATTAGAGTGAAAATTATAGCTGCGATTAGTAGTATTCTCATTAAAATTCCCCCTTTCGCCAATGTATGCGGGAAAGAAGGAATTATTCATCGGTTTTTATTATTGTTGAATAGGGTAATACTTAATAGCAGATAAAATATAAAGCAAGTGAACGATTGAAGATATTAAAAATCCATTCGATGCAATTCCAGGGAAAAAATCAAATCCGATCGTCAATAGCATAGGTACAGTCATTGCGATTGCGGAAGTTCTCCAGATTTGCAGATAGTTACCGCGCTTTCTTCTAAGTTTTAAAAATAAAGAACCTATGTATGCAAAAATGGTAATTCTGATAAAAACATAAAATGTACTAATGACTAGCTGTAAAAGCAGTGCCATCGGATAAATCAGCCAGCCAATTTTTGCACCATGTTCTATTAAATCCGGATTTTGCTCTAATAATAATTCATCATTCAAGTAAAAACGGCCAAATGAAATAATGGTGAATAAGAAAATGAACATGAATACGTATTTAAAAACTCTTCCGATTGGAAGAAGTCTAAATGCGGCTAGTTTCTTCGGTTCGTAAATACCTGCAATGAATAATTGATGAAATTTCATGATTCCGCCTCCTAACTCTATTGTATTCTATCATTACTCAATAATAAATGGACTATATGTAATTTCGACAGATTGATGACATTTTCGACATCAATTGTAAAGGTAATGTAAATTTTCATGTTTTCTATTTACATTAAAGGAACTTGGCAAGCATAATAAGGTGAATTGTTTATATTGAATGATTGGGGATGACTATTTAATGGAATTGAACTGGCAAGAAATGATATTCCAGTTTCTTGGTGGACTTGGAATTTTCTTATTTGCGATAAAGTACATGGGGGATGGCCTCCAAAAAGCAGCCGGAAACAGGCTTCGGGATATTTTAGATCGATTTACGACGAATCCATTTATGGGCGTTCTTGTTGGAATTATTGTTACTGTCTTAATACAATCTAGTTCCGGAACAACTGTAATTACCGTAGGACTCGTTAGTGCCGGTTTTATGACTTTAAGACAAGCAATTGGCGTTATTATGGGTGCAAATATCGGGACAACCGTAACAGCATTCATTATTGGATTAGATGTAGGTGCTTATGCGCTTCCAATTATGGCAGTTGGAGCATTCCTAATATTTTTCGTCAAAAAGAATCAAATTAAAAATTTGGGAGAAGTCGTTTTTGGGTTCGGGGGTCTTTTCCTAGGACTCGAGCTAATGAGCGGTGGTATGAAGCCTCTACGGGAACTTCAAGCATTTACTGATTTAACACTTTCGATGAGTGATAATTCCATACTTGGCGTAGTTGTCGGAACAATTTTCACTTTGATTGTACAAAGCTCAAGTGCGACTGTCGGGATTTTGCAGGGTTTATACGCTGAAAACCTAGTCGATTTAAAAGCAGCGTTGCCAATCCTATTCGGGGATAATATTGGAACAACGATTACGGCCGTGTTGGCTTCGATCGGTGCATCTGTAGCTGCAAGAAGAGCAGCCGCGACACATGTACTCTTCAATGTAATCGGTTCTGTTATTTTCATTATATTACTCGTCCCATTTACCGCATATGTTGAGTGGATAACATCAGTACTAGCACTTGAAAGTAAAATGCAAATAGCATTTGCACATGGTTCTTTCAACGTAGCTAATACAATCATACAGTTTCCGCTAATAGGTGCGTGGGCGTGGTTAGTGACAAAACTAATTCCAGGCGAAGATGTAACAATAGAGTATCGCCCAAAACATTTAGATTATCATTTCATCCAACAATCGCCAGCTGTTGCGATTGGTCAAGCTAAAGAAGAAGTTATTCGTATGGGTGATTTTAGTGTTCAAGGATTATCAGTTACGTATGATTATTTAAAAACTGGTGAAAAGAAACATGCTGAAACAGGTTATCAGATTGAAGATGCCATTAATAACCTTGACCGGGAAATTACAAATTATTTAATTCAGATTTCATCGGTTAATATCTCTCCTGACGAATCAGCTCATCACGTTACATTAATGGAAACTGTGAGAGACATTGAACGTATCGGGGATCATTTTGAAAACATCATTGAATTAATTGATTATCGGGATGTAAACAGAGTGACCTTGTCAGATGATGCAATAAATGATTTATCCGAGATGTTCACCTTAACAATTGAAACTGTTCAGAAAGCTGTTCAATCGCTTGATTTGAACGATATGGATTTAGCAAGAACAGTCACTCAGAAAGAAGATTTAATCGATAAAATGGAACGTAAATTCAGAAAAAATCACATCTTACGCTTGAACGAAAGAAGTTGTTCCGCACAAGCTGGTATGGTGTTCGTCGATATCGTTTCAAACTTGGAACGAATTGGTGACCATGCAGTAAATATTGCAGAAGCTATACTCGGCAAACGAGGATAATACAGTAATTTAAAAAGGAAGAATTCATATGGAGATAATTGGTTGGATTATAGCGATTCTGTTTTTTGTCGTAGCTTTTCTTGGGCTTGTTTATCCAATTATCCCCTCCGCATTATTTATACTCGGAGGGTTTCTTCTCTATGGATTAATCGTTTCATTCGATGGAATGAACTGGTTTTTTTGGATGATTCAGATTCTATTCATCATCCTTTTATTCGGTGCCGATACGTTATCAAATCTCGTTGGTGTGAAGAAATTCGGAGGTTCTAAAGCGGGGATGTGGGGAAGTACGATCGGACTTCTTATTGGCCCTTTTGTTATTCCCGTGTTTGGAATATTGCTCGGACCGTTTTTAGGTGCGGTCATTTCAGAATTAATTGTTTCCAAATCGGGATTTAAACAAGCATTAAGAACAGGTTTCGGTTCTCTAATCGGGTTTTTGACCTCCGTAATCACAAAAGGATTTTTGATGATCATCATGATTGTAATATTTATCATCTTTGTCAAATAGTTCACTTGAAGGAACGAATTAGCAAATAGTCCATTTTATTTGAACGTTAATCTCATTTTTGCTATTGTTAATTATGTAGCAAACTTACGTAATTATCTGAGGAGGAATGGAAAAAATGGCTTATAAACTACCAGAACTACCTTATGCATATGATGCACTAGAACCACATATTGACAAAGAGACGATGAATATTCATCACACGAAACATCATAATGCATATGTTACGAACTTAAACAATGCACTTGAAGGAAACGAAGAATTACTAAACAAATCAATCGAAGACTTAATCGCGAATTTGGATGCTGTACCTGAAGACAAAAGAACAGCTGTCCGTAATAATGGCGGAGGACATGCGAATCACGCCTTATTCTGGGAGCTTCTATCTGCAGATGGTGGCGGCGAACCAACTGGAGAACTTAAATCAGCAATCGACGCTAAGTTCGGCAGCTTCGACGCGTTTAAAGAGCAATTTGCAAATGCGGGAGCTACTCGCTTCGGATCAGGATGGGCTTGGCTTGTATTAGCTGACGGCGAACTAGAAATCATGTCGACTCCTAACCAAGACTCACCAATCATGGAAGGTAAAACACCACTTCTAGGACTTGATGTTTGGGAGCATGCATACTATCTAAACTATCAAAACCGTCGTCCAGACTACATTTCAGCATTTTGGAATGTTGTTAATTGGGACGAAGTTGCAAAACGTTACGGTAAGTAAGAATAATCTTTTGTAAATAAGGAACAAAGCACGTACCTTGTTCGTCAAGGTATGTGCTTTTTCTTTTTTAAATGTTATAATTCAATAGTAATGAAGAAAGGAGGGATTTTTTTGACTAAGAGGGTTAGAAGAGCTGAACAACCTAAGGTAAGACAACGAAAACACATCGCTTTTCGAATGAACCTCCTATTCTTTTCGATATTTATTCTCTTTTCAGTCCTTATTCTTCGACTTGGTTACTTACAAATTGTGAAAAGTGAAGACTATGTGATGGCTTTGGAAAGGAAGGAAGAAGTTTCTGTAAATACGAGTGTTCCCCGTGGCAGAATTTTCGATCGGAATGGACGTATACTTGTTGACAATGAACCGAAAAACGCAATTACTTATACAAAAACATCCTCGACAACTACACAGGAAATGCTAGATATCGCAGAAAAATTGGCTCTATTAATTGACCAAAACACAAATCGAACAACCACTGGAGACAAACGCGACTTTTGGATTCTAAATAACAGAGATGCAGCGGCAAAAAAAGTCACTCAAAAAGAGATTGATAAACTTAAAGGCGATTCATCTGAAGTTCAAAGAGAAATTAACAGATTAACCCGTGAACGTGTGACGAAAGAAGAATTAGACTCATTTAGCAAACACGAACTTGAAGTTTTAGCTATCTATCGAGAGATGATGTCAGGTTATGCTTTTTCACCACAAATCATTAAAAGCGGAGATGTCACAGATGAGGAGTTTGCAACTGTTTCCGAGCGACTGAGCGAACTTCCGGGTGTGAATACAACTACGGACTGGGTACGGGTCAGAAAGTCATACAATACAATTTTAGGAACTACAACTACGCCTGATCAGGGAATTCCAAGTCAGCATCTTGCTTATTATTTAGCACGCGATTATTCAAGAAATGATCGTGTCGGAAAAAGTTTCATTGAAGAATATTATGAAGAACTTCTTCAAGGGCAAAAAACGATCGTGAAAAATGTCAAAGATCGTACTGGAAAAGTAGTAGAAACGAAGACAATCCAGGAAGGAATACCTGGTAAAGATTTAATATTAACGATTGATAGCGAATTAAACGATGCGCTAGAGGACATTGTCTCAGATAAGTTGTTAGAATTGAAAAAGGGTCCAAACTCGCAAGCATTAAATGAAGCTTTTCTAGTGATGATGAATCCGAAAACTGGAGAGATTCTATCACTGGTTGGAAAGCGTGTTGCAAGAAACAGAGATACAGGGAAATATGAAATAAATGATTACTCTTTCGGTACATTTGCCGGCGCTTATGCGGCAGGTTCAACCGTGAAAATGGCAACACTGTTAACTGGTTATCAAGAAGGCGGAGCTCGAATCGGTGAATACAAGATAGATGAAATGATAAAGATTGCAAATGATGATCCGAAGAGTTCAGTTTTTAACCGATCATACAATCGAATTCCGGTAAATGATATTGAAGCGATTGGTCGATCTTCAAACGTTTATATGTGGAAAACCGCAATTGGAATTGGGGATGGAACGTATCAAAGAGGTAAGTCATTATCGCTGAAAAGTTCAACTTTTGATATCATGAAAAATTCATTTGAATCATTTGGTCTAGGGAGCCTCACTGGTGTAGATCTTCCCGGGGAGGTAAGCGGATATTCATCCAAGGCAAATACGAGTGATATATTAGACTACGCCATCGGTCAGTTTGCTACATATACGCCGCTTCAACTTGCGCAATATGTTTCGACAATTGCAAATGACGGGTATCGAGTAGCTCCAAAGGTATTGAAAGAAGTTCGTGAACCTTCCCCGGACGGTGAAATATTCGGACGGGTTGCGGAAGAAAACCCCGTCAAAGTATTGAATCGTATTAAAAATACAGATGAAGAGATTGACAGAATCCAAAAAGGTATGTACTACACGTATTATGGTCCACGTGGGACGGCAAGAACACTTTTCGATGGCGCAGATTTTAAAGCTGCCGGAAAGACTGGTACAGCGCAGGCGGATGCAAGTGTACCCAATCCCAATGACCCTACAAAGTATATATATTACCCATATACTATTAACTTATCGCATGTTGGCTATGCGCCTTTTGACAATCCGGAAGTTGCCTACGCCGTTGTCATTCCAAACGTATCAACCAACCCAGGGAGATATCCAGCAGCTCAAAATGAGATTGTTGAGGCAGCCGTGATGAAATATTTCGAGTTGAAGGAAAAGAGAGAGAAAAACGCAGAGTCTGATGATGTTTTTAAAATAAAGAAACCATTTAATAAAGATGATGTACTAGAAGAAGACGATGATGAAGTAATAGATGAATAACGATTGTTTTTATTACTGGACATTTAGACGGTTCGTGTTATAATTAATAAGTCGTATAAATCATGCTCATATTTATTTTTATAGTCTGATGAGTGGGAGGGACAAATATGCGCGTAAACATTACACTTGCTTGCACAGAATGCGGTGAGCGCAATTATATTTCAAAGAAAAATAGACGTAACAATCCGGAACGTCTCGAAATGAAAAAATACTGCTCACGTGAAAGAAAACAAACTTTGCACCGTGAAACGAAATAATCGCTCAGGCCAAAACCGTCATTGGTTTTGGTTTTTTCATTTGAAATGGGGGTATTACTATGAAAAAGAGTATTTTTCGAAATGAAATGATAAAACAATTAAAATCAATGAAAATACAAATGTATAAACAAAGGTCTCTAGCTATTAAAAAGAACCTCTTAAATTCCCCGGAATTTCTTAACGCTTCAGTTATCGGAATAACTATTTCTAGATTTCCGGAAGTTGACACCAGGCCGATTATCGAAGCCGCTTGGAAGCTGGGGAAAAAAATCGCAGTACCCAAATGTGAAAATAAAACCAGAGAAATGGATTTCAGAACGATTAATTCCTATGATAATTTGGAAACGGTCTATTTAGATTTACAAGAACCGATTATTGCAGAAACGAAATCCGTGGAAAAGGATAAAATAGATTTACAAATTGTACCAGGCGTTGTCTATGCCAATAATGGATATCGGATTGGGTTCGGCGGCGGTTATTATGATAGATATTTGATGGATTTTAAAGGTGATGCGGTTTCTTTGGCATTTGAAAAACAAACTGGCCAAATGATACCGTTTGAAGAACATGATATTCCAGTGCAAAAGATCTTCACCGAAAACGGCATAATTTTTTGCGGGAAAGGTGAGAATAGCCAATGAAAAATCTTCTCAGTATCATTCATTTACTGAAGAGGTTTGGTATTTATGTTTATACTGGAAATCGGAAAGATGATATCGATTTAATGATGTCGGAAGTCAAAGATCTTTATGACAGCGGTTTGCTTCAACAAGATGAATATTTGAAAGCTGTACTACTATTAAGAACTGAGTCAGCAAGGTGAGGCTAAGGCCCTATAAGAGGCGAACTTTAGACCCTTTCTTGGCTATACATGAAACTTTTGATCATTGTATACGTCTATTAGAGAGTGCATTCACAACACAACTGATTATTAACATATTCTTAGAGTACTAATATTGAAAGGAAGATACAGGAATGAAAAACTTTAAATGGCCCAAACATTCCGTACTCATCATTGCAATAGTCGCGACATGGATTACCACATATATTGGCTATAAAGCGAGCTTTAATATGAAAATTGATAATATGATGCAGGAATTCATCCTATTGATGAATCCACTTAGCTTTTTATTATTTGTTTATGGAATCGCGCTATTCATTAAGAGTACGAAACGGAGAAATATATATATTTTCACAATTAGTTTGTTAACATCGATTGTGATGTTTTCAAATGCTGTCTTCTATAGATTTTTTAATGATTTTATTACTTTGCCGTTATTGTTTCAAACGAGTAACTTTAATGATTTATCTTCGTCGATTACGACCAATATGAATATAACGGATATCTTTTTCTTCACTGATGTCCTCTTGGTCTTCTTGGCAATTCGTATGCTACCAAAAGCAGGGGAAACATCGGCTCAAAACGGCAAAGTCGCCCGCAAGCTTTATTTTATTATGGCAGCAACAATAATGATGTTGAATTTAGGTCTCGCGGAAACGCAAAGACCGCAACTTTTAACACGGACATTCGATCGGGAACTTCTTGTTAAAAACATTGGGACGTACAACTACCATATTTATGATGTTTTTATTCAATCTAAATCACATGCCCAAAGAGCTTTAGCTGACGGTAGTGAATTAGTTGAAGTGGAAAACTATAGCAATGCGAATTATGCAGCGCCAAATCCAGAAATGTTTGGAATTGCGAAGGATAGGAATATTATTGCGGTCTCATTAGAATCGCTCCAATCTTTTGTTATAAACGAGGAAATGGATGGTCATGTAATCACGCCATTTTTAAATGAACTAACAAAAGATCCCGACACATTTTATTTTTCCGACTTTTATCATCAAACAGGGTTAGGGAAAACTTCCGATTCAGAGTTTTTACTTGAGAACTCGCTTTATCCGCGGAATGGAAGTGCTGTATTTTTCACGCATAGTGGGAATACGTATAATTCACTATCCAAAAGTCTTGGAGAGAATGGTTATTTTACTAATGTAATGCATGCGAATAACGCAAGTTTTTGGAACCGCGATATTATGTATAACGCGCTTGATATACAAAAGTTTTATGATGTTAATAGTTACACGATAAATGAAGGAGATGCTGTCAACTGGGGTATGAAAGATATACCTTTCGTTGAGCAGTCGGTAGATTTAATGACTGATATGCCGCAGCCTTTTTATTCAAGACTCATTACATTAACGAACCATTATCCATTCGTATTAGATGAGGAAGACATGTTAATTCCGAAATATGATTCTAACTCCCGTACATTAAATAATTATTTTCAATCTGTACGGTATATGGATGAAGCAATAAAAGTCCTTTTTGACGATTTAAAAGAAAAAGGGTTATACGATAATTCAATTATCGTAATGTACGGTGATCATTACGGAATTTCTGAAAATCATAATAAGGCAATGGGAATGTATTTGGACAAAGAAATCACGCCTTTTGATAATGTCAAACTACAGAAAGTTCCACTTTTCATTCATATTCCTGGTTCTGAAAAAGGTGAAGTTATTGAAGATGTTGCCGGTCAATTAGATTTAAGACCTACATTGCTTCATTTAATGGGGATTGATACCAAAGGTGATATGCAACTAGGTGCCGATATATTTTCACCGGATCATGAAGAGTTTGTCGTGTTCAGAGATGGCCGATTTGTAACGGATAAATATGTGTATACAAATGATGTTTGTTATGACACGAATACAGGCGAAGAAGTCGATGGCCTAGCATGTGAACCTTATTCAGAACGGACAACAACTGAGTTGGATTACTCCGACATGATTATTAATGGAGATTTACTCAGGTTTAAAGAAGAAGAAATGGATTATATGAAACCTAACGAAATTCAGATAAAGTAACTGACATTTACTCTGCACGGTAACCTCCGTGCAGAATTTTTTTATCAGAAAGGGGGGGAAGCGTTGAAGAGAATTGCACTAGTCTTTGGTATGGCCATTCTTTTACTAGTTAGTTGTGAAAATACGAGTAATCCGACAGAGAAAAAAGAATATCCACCTGAAGAAGTAGAAGTTGAATTAGATGATTTTAAAACTTTAGAAGCAGAATCCTCTAAATTCCATTTTGTAGCCGGTTGGTTAAATGATTCTGAAATTGTTTTTGTTGAAAAAGAAGATAGCGACTATAATTTAAAAACATTTAATGTCAATACGGGTGAAATTTATACGTTATTCAAAGAGTCGATGATAATTGTAGATGCAATTATACATCCCAATAAAGAAATGATTTTATTACACACATCTACTAATTCAACATCGGCAAACGTAAAAATGATTTCCTTGGAAGGTATCGTGCTTGACGAAATTTCAATTGCTTCCTCAGAACTTGCGATAGAATGGAATGATTTAGACCCAAATTTAATTCTGCTGACCGCATTTTACCAAGACTGGACATATGACGTGTTCTTATTTAATGGTCGAGAAGAACTTAAAACGCTAGAACTTGAAGATCCATTTCCGAAATGGTTGGGTTCACAAATACTAACCGTACATATCCCAGAACATCCATTGGATGGAGGTTCGCTTCATCTGTATGATTGGGCTTCAGAAATAATTGAACCTTTGCCTTACGATGATATAGTTCATTTCGACACTTATAAAAATTCCTTGTTAATCGTACAAATTGTAAACGGAAAAGCTGAATATGAAATTATCGATCAAGAGGGGAGCATCCTAAACAAATGGACGCTGCCCGCGGTTAGTAATTATTCTGAATGGGTTTTCCCCGATTTATCGTGGATTGATAATGAAACGATTATTACATTAGCGACAAAGGGCGGAGGCGAACTTGATAATTTGAGCGAACCGTTTATGCTTGTGAAGTTGGAAGCAGGTGAACAAGTTATTCTCAGTAATGATAGTAACTTAACTTCTTTAAAATGTTCACCCGATGGGGAAAAATGTTTGACGGGAAATTCTAGCGAGAAACTTATTGATATTGTGGAACAAGAGGAATTCACTTGGTTGCTGTTGAACCATGACTGATTTTATGAAATAAAAAAAGCATCCAATTCGTATTAAAACACGAATGTGGATGCTTTTTATTTTTTACAGTGCAGGTGGGTACCCTTGTGTAACGATTGTAGCAATTGTAAAACCGCCGAAAACTACAAAAGCTCCGAAGTTGAACAGAACACTTAAAACGTTTCTTTCTTTGATTGCTTGAACTGTTCCAATCGCTGCAAAAATACCAACGAGGCCAAAAATAACCATCAATAAATTCATGTAAGAAGACACTCCCTTCAACATTGAAAAAAATGAATGCCGATATAGCAATACTCATCTTCTATTGTAAGCTGAACAGCTTATTTTGTCGAGTGATATTAATGACAATTATTTGTATTCGATTTTTAATTTGCTTAGACTAGAATATAAGGAGGAGAATACATTGTATAAAGTATCTACATATCCATTAGGTCCAATTCAAACAAACTGCTATATAGTTCAAGACGAAATGAAAAATTGTTTACTAATCGATCCAGGTGAAGAAGGATCGCGTATTATAAATGAAATTAAAAAACATGAACTTAATCCAGTGGCAATACTTTTAACGCATGGGCATTTTGATCATATCGGAGCGGTTGATGAAGTCCGTGATGAATTTGACATACCTGTTTATATTCATGAATTTGAACAAGACACGCTTACAGATCCAAACATGAACGGATCGACCCGGTACCCAGGGCTTCCATTGGTGAAAAATAAAGAAGCGGATTTTCTGCTTACAGATGAAGGAATTAAAAATATCGGTCCCTTTACATTTGAAGTGCTCCATACGCCGGGCCACTCGGTAGGAAGTGTGACATATGTCTTCTCAGAGGACCGCTTTGCGATTGTCGGTGATACCCTGTTCAACCAAGGTGTGGGACGAACTGATTTACCTGGAGGGAATACGGAGATCCTTCTCTCATCAATCCACAATAAGCTGTTAACGCTTGGAGACGATTATGTTATTTATCCGGGACACGGTTCTCCTACAACGCCGCGTCATGAAATGGACATGAATCCATTTTTAAATGGATTTTAATTGAGGTAAATTGATTAAACAAAAAAACAGCCGATAAAGGCTGTTTTTTTGTAAGAATTAATTAGTGTCCGCCACCTGGTACGTGTATAAACGTTGCGTAATAGCTGAAGCCTACCATGAATACCATTAAATAACTGGCAAACATGTACATATACATACGCTCTGTTAAATTTAAATACCCTAAAAGCAGGAAGAAAATGGTGCTAGCCACAAATAGAAGTGAAGCAGGATACATATCGCCTGCGAAAAACAGAACTGCAAATATGCCTGTCCACCAGCCCATTAACTTGAACATGTTATCCATGTGTGTGTCCCTCCTTAATTACATTACAATAAGCTCCTATTTATTATAAAGGATAACAACTCTATATGTAAACTCATATCAATAAAAGATTGTGACGAAGCCGTGTATTTCACCATAATTCAACTTTTTTTCCTGAATAATTCAATTTTGCCAATGAAATTCGCATGATAATTCAATTTTGCGACCATATATCCCTTCAAAATTTAAGCTTCATGGATAGTATTCCTTTTAAAGGATTACTATTGTATACTTTGGATTAGACGGTTAGCAGTCAACCGTACAAAATAAGAATGGCGCTTCGATTCATTTTAAAGAGGGGTGTTCGATGAACAAACCAGAAAATGTTATTGAAAGGAAAAGTATGCAACTTCTTGAAAACGCAATTGCGTATGAAGCAACTGATATCCATCTAGTCCCGTCAGAAGAAGGGTATACAGTATTATTTAAAAAAGACTTAAAGTTAAATGAAAACAGTAAAATTGTACACCAATTAGCGATTAGAATGATTTCTTTTTATAAGTTTCTTTCCTCATTAGATATAACCGATAAACGAAAACCCCAAAGTGGTTCCTTCCACAAACAGATACGAGAAGAAAACTATTCTTTTCGAGTATCGACAATCCCAGCTATTCATTTTAAGGAAAGCGTAGTCATCCGACTACAAAAACACGATCGTATTGTTCCGATTGATCAGTTATGTATTGAAAAGGAATGGTCCAACAAATTAATTCGGGCAAGTTCGAAAGAGCAAGGTTTAATTTTTTTAACCGGTCCAACCGGCTCTGGAAAAACGACGACTATGTATTCATTAACAGCGCACTGCGTAAACAATCTTAATCGGCACGTTATAACCTTAGAAGATCCAGTAGAAAATAATCATTCACATTTACTTCAAATTCAGGTGAATGAACAATCTGGAATGACTTATTCAACAGGTTTAAAAGCTATTTTGAGACATTCTCCCGACGTCATCATGATTGGAGAAATCAGAGACAGTGAAACGGCTAAAATCGCGGTTCAGGCTGCTCTAACCGGTCATTTGGTTTTCTCCACGGTGCATTCCAAAGATCCGGCGGGTTGTTTTTATCGAATGATGGATTTTGGAATTTCAGCGGAAGAATTAAGACAAACAGTAATTTGTATATCAGCACAGCGGCTGATTCGACAACATAGCGGCGACCCGGGAGTTGTATTTGAAATTGTTGACGGTACAGTACTTGATGAAATGACGGACGCCATCATGAAAGGAGAGCGAATCATTTTCCCTTCTGAAAAAAGAATTACATCCGTAGTAGAAAAATATAGTATTTCGCAACATTATGAATGATTGAGGGTAAACATGAAATCAAAAAAAAGCTAAAGCTGAAGAATCGACCGGAGTTCTTATCCAGATTAGCTGTACTATTAAAAGAAGGTTATACATTTTACGACAGTGTTAACCTTCTGCTTCCGCATCATGTAGATGACTATAGTTTATTACTCTCAAAAATAGAGTCGGATTTTCGTGACGGTGAAACCGTGACGCATATTTTAAGTCGATTAGATTTTTCTTCAAGCGTCTTACTTCCGGTGGTTATCGCAGAAAGAGATGGTCGATTAGCTGAAACGCTATCAAGCATGGCTGTCCGATTGGAAAAAACAGAAGAAGCTAAAAAGAAGTTGAAAGGACTTCTTGCATATCCAGCGGGTTTATTTATCTTTATTTCAATTTTGCTGCTGGGTTTCAGAAAGTTTTTTCTGCCGAATATTGAATTACTTGCATCGTCAAGATCAAATGGAGAAAGCGGGTTAGTTCAATCATTACCTAAATTAGTCGCAAAAACGCCGGATATCATTTTAGGGATTGGTATTTTGCTTGCGTGTTTTCTTGTTGGTTGTATGATTTTTTACAAAAGATTACCGCCAGCGCAAAAAATAAAGTTTTTTATTACAATCCCTTTTCTAGGAAACATATTTACAATGTGGAAAACACGACTATTTTCTAGCGAACTTGGTAGTTTATTGTTATCTGGATTATCAATGCAGGATTCACTCGATGTATTGATTAACCAAAATTTGGATCCCGTGCTAAGCGAGATTGCGGGCGAAATTAAAAAAAGTGTTATTTATGGCGAACCATTTGATAAGGCAGTAGCGATTACAGACGGGTTAACCAAACAATTTTCTTCTTTTGTAGAACATGGTACAAATAGTGGTCATTTACCGAAAGAGTTAATTATCTATAGCGAGTACTTGGAAAATAAGATAAATGAACTTTTATCGAAAGGACTCGCTATTTTGCAACCGGTCCTTTTTAGTCTTATCGCAATATGTATTTTGGCTGCTTATATCGCATTATTACTACCGATGTACGGAATGATTGATAAAATTTGAAGGGAGCTAGTTTATGAGAAAGATAAATAATGAAGACGGTTTTACGTTAGTAGAAATGTTAATTGTTCTTGCGATAATTTCAATTTTAATACTCATTGCGATTCCAAACGTTACGAAACAATCAAAGGTAATTGATGAAAAGGGATGCGAAGCATATGTATTAATGGTTCAAGGGCAGGTAGAGGCATATAAATTGGAAAAGAAATCTTATCCAACCAATCTTGGAGATTTAGTCACCGAAGGTTTCCTGAAAGAAGATCCAGTTTGCCCGAACGGTTCAGCATTAACACTTAATGCCGGTAAAGTAAATGAGAGTTCCAATTAATCGCGACGGTGCAGAGTCTGGGTTCACTTTAATTGAACTAGTATTTGTTTTAACGATAGCAATTATTTTGAGCGCAGTTATAATTCCGGTCGGAAGTAAGTGGATTCGTACTACCGCTGAAGATGATGCTTTTAAGTCGATCATTATAACAATACAAAGTTTGCAAAGTTATTCAATGGCGAACAACGCATACACCCGATTAAGATTTTCTAAAACAGGAACAAAAACAATGTATGTCGCAGAAGCGCCAGGAAAAATTGAATTTTCCAGAAAGCTTTTACCGGAAGGAATGCATTTATCAGGTTTCAGCAATTTGATATCTGTAGAATTTAGTGGAAATGGAGATATTATTAGTTTCGGCAGGCTAACATTACTTACAAATCGAGGGAGCAAAACAATCGTTTTTCAAATGCAACGAGGAAGGATGACAATTAGTGAATCAAAAAGGATATTCTTGGCCGGAAGCAATCCTGACCCTCACTATTATAATGATCGTATTTGGTACATTACTACCGTTCGCGACAAAAATGATGACAACGTTGCATTACAAAAAAATATCTATGTACGCTGTTGAAACAATGTATCATGGTGCAATTCTATACAAGAGCAGCGGAAAAACAGGAGGCAAAAGGCAAATTGATGGAAACGATTTTGTCTGGAGTCTTGATGATAATTCAATATGCGTAGTTTATCGTCTTGAAAAAGAGGTGACTGAAAGGTGTCTCGACTACAAATGATAAAGGCAGAAAACGGCTATACGTTTATTGAAAGCTTGTTTCAGTTAATTGTTTTCGTTACCTTTGCTCATTTATTTGTATTGTTCTTTTTATGGAAAGCGCCAATTGAGCAGCAATATACAAATATGTCTGATGGAGCCTGGGAATTATTCGCATTGGATTTACAGGCTTCTATCGTTGATGTTAAAGAATTCAACGTTCATCTTGGAGGTCGCGGAATAAGATTTATTACTGATAGAGGCCAAATAGATATAGGACAAAGTAATTCGATGATTAGAAAGACGATAGATGGACAAGGCCATGTTCCATTTTTGACGAATGTCTATTCAGTTTATTTCACGGTAAACGATCCGGTTGTATCTGTAACTGTGACGATGCATGATGGAACACGGAAGGAGCGAGATTTTGCGATCGGGTTTAATTCTAAATGAAGGCGGCGCGGTGCTTGTAGCTGCGATTATTCTACTTTTTTTTGTTAGTACCTTTCTTTTCTCTATAGTTTTGTGGCATGATAGTATATATAGAAACTATGATTCACTAGAAATATATTATGGGAAAGAAACGATTAAGTTATTGGAACAGCGTAAATAAGAATCGATTTCATAAAAGGGGGGGAGTGCAAAGTGAAAAGAGTTTATTTAGTAGGCTATATGGGTTCGGGAAAAAGCGCAATCGGAAAAAGAATAAGCTTTGCAACGAAACTTCCATTTTATGACATGGATACGGAAATCGTAAGGAAAACGGGGCTTTCAATTCCAGAAATATTTGAAAAACATGGAGAAGAGTATTTCCGACAATTGGAAACAGAGTTTCTTCTTACATTCAGGGATGAATATTGTATTATTGCCACAGGCGGCGGTGTTCCCCTTAGAAAACGGAATCGGGAAATAATGAGGAAGACAGGACTTGTGTTCTTTTTAAATGCGCCATTTCGAGATATTTGGCGTCGAATTGCGACCGACAAAAATCGTCCCATTGTTCAAAGGTCGTCACGTAACGAACTGGAAACTATTTTTACGAACCGCAAACCGATATATTTGCAATCAGCTCATTTTATCGTCGAAACTGAACGCAGATCATTACGGGATATTACCTCTTATATAGCTTTTCAAATTGGGCGTTTGAAAGGCTCTGACTAAATAACAGGGAATCTATTATAGATTCCCTGTTATTTTTCTTTTTATTTGATTGAATAATTAATAGTTCGGACATTTTCACGAACATTGTTAGTGTTTTATTTAATCAAAGTTCGTGTTTTTACCTTTTTAATATTAATGATTGCACTTACATAAATCTAATGTTAAGATATGACTTGAAAGCATAGATTTTTAATATAGTGAAAACTGAATAATTGCGAATGATTGTATGAGGAGAGAACGCTGATGCGTCGCCGAAGGAGCAAGTAACGATTGTTATGAATCTCTCAGGCAAAAAGACTCATGCAGGACGCATCTCTGGAGAGTGTCAGCATCGACTGACCACCAACGAGGAAAGCCGCAAGGTCAAACTTTCAGGTACATGGACAGAGGTTCCCCGAATTGGGGAACCTCTGTCTTTTTTCACGAAAATTAGCGGGGAGGAATGCATTATGACTAAAACATTGAAGCAAACCGTACTTTTTAATCGTTACAAAGATTATGGTGGTAAAACAATTGATTTTGGTGGTTGGGATCTACCTGTACAGTTTTCTAGCATTAAAGCTGAACATGAAGCAGTTCGAACCAAAGCTGGACTATTTGATGTTTCTCATATGGGTGAAATCCTAGTAACCGGAGATGGGGCACTTTCATACTTGCAAAAAATGATGACAAATGATGTCTCGAAATTGAAAGTTGGCCAAGCTCAATATACGGCAATGTGTTATGAGGACGGCGGGACCGTTGATGACCTTCTCATTTATAAGCGGGATGAAGGAAATTATCTTCTCGTAGTCAATGCATCTAACCTTGAAAAAGATCTCGAGTGGATGAATAAGCATAAAACTTCGGATGTCGAAGTCGAAGATAAATCTGATGCTTATGCGTTATTAGCTCTTCAGGGACCATTAGCTGAAAAAACACTTCAAAAATTAACATCTATACCATTAAATGAAATAAAGTTTTTCCGTTTTCAAGAAAATGTTCAAATATGCGGTCAAAACGTTCTTATTTCCAGAACAGGCTACACTGGCGAAGACGGCTTTGAACTTTATGCATCTCCTGAATCAATCGTTGTTCTTTGGGAAGCGATTTTAATGGCGGGAGAAAGCGACGGAGTAGTTCCGGCTGGACTCGGCGCACGGGATACACTTCGTTTCGAATCGGGGTTGCCGCTGTACGGCCAAGAGTTATCCCAAGACATTTCACCATTAGAAGCTGGACTTGGTTTTGTTGTAAAGCTCAATAAAGATGAAGATTTTATTGGCAAACAGGCATTAGCCGTGCAAAAAGAAAACGGCGTCCCACGAAAGCTTGTCGGACTCGAAATGATTGATAAAGGGATTCCTCGTACGGGATATAAAGTATTTCTTAACGATGAAGAAATTGGCGAAGTAACAACAGGAACACAATCGCCGACATTAAATAAAAATATTGGTTTTGCGCTCCTGAATACAGAGCATGCTACAGTTGGAACTGAAGTGATTGTTCAAGTTAGAAAAAGACTGCTAAAAGCAGTAATTATCGCTACGCCATTTTATAAACGTTAAACATCAATTAATAGAAAAGGGGACTAAAGAACATGAAGCATCGCTATATACCAATGACGACAGCTGACCGCGAAGAAATTTTAAAGGCAATCGGTGTCGATACTGTTGGTGAATTATTTGAGGCAATTCCAGAAGAAGTTCGTTTTAAAGGCGAGTACAACATTAAAAAAGCAAAATCGGAGTCTTCATTAACAAAGGAACTTTCAAAACTTGCTGCTAAAAACGCTGATTCGCAGCAATATGCATCATTTTTAGGTGCGGGAGTTTATGATCATTATAAGCCGATTATTGTTGATCACGTTATTTCTCGTTCCGAGTTTTATACAGCTTATACGCCTTATCAACCGGAAATTTCTCAAGGGGAACTGCAAGCAATCTTTGAATTCCAAACAATGATTTGTGAATTAACGGGGATGGAAATTGCGAATTCTTCCATGTATGACGGCGGAACTGCACTTGCAGAAGCTGGGACACTGGCGGCTGGTCATACACGCAAGAAAAAAATACTTGTTTCTGAAACAGTACATCCAGAATCGCGTGATGTTGTTTTAACGTATGCTAAAGGTCAGTCCATTGAGGTTGTTACAGTGCCGCAGAAAAACGGCGTTACCGACATGGAGAAACTTGAAGAAATGCTAGACGAAAATACGGCGGCAGTTCTTGTTCAGTATCCGAATTTCTTTGGACAAATTGAAGATATAGAAAAAATTGGTGAACTGACGCATGCTGCAAAAGGTTTGTTTGTAGTATCATCAAACCCACTTGCACTCGGCGTGCTGACACCACCTGGAAAGCTAGGCGCGGATATTACCGTCGGCGATGCTCAACCCTTCGGAATTCCGGAATCATTCGGTGGTCCGCACTGTGGTTACTTTGCAGTGACTAAAAAGTTAATGCGGAAATTACCAGGTCGACTAGTTGGAGAAACAGTTGATGAAGACGGGAAACGCGGCTATGTACTAACCCTTCAAGCAAGAGAGCAACATATTCGACGCGACAAGGCGACGTCAAATATTTGTTCGAACCAAGCACTTAATGCGCTTGCCGCATCTGTTGCAATGACTGCATTAGGAAAAGTCGGCGCACAGGAAATCGCGTATCAAAATATCGTTAAAACGCGCTATGCGAAAGAAGCATTCGAAAAAGCAGGTTTCGACGTGAAGTTCGACGGCGCTCATTTTAATGAAATTGTCGTTAACGTCAAAAAATCGGTTAAAGAAGTTAACCAATTCTTATTCGATAATGATATTATCGGCGGATATGATCTTGGTTTGAAATTTGAAAACCTTAAAAATCATGCTTTGATTGCGATTACTGAACAACGCACTAAAGAAGAAATCGATGCACTCGTTCAGCATACAGCTGCTGTCGTGCAGGAAACGGAGGCCCTCAATGCGTAACGAAGATCAATCATTAATTTTTGAAATAACCAAAGAAGGTCGGATCGGCTATAGCCTTCCAGAACTTGATGTACCAGAACTTGATCTTGCTGACCTATTACCGGCTGGCTATCACCGCGAGGAAGCAGCAGAGCTACCTGAAGTGTCGGAACTCGACATTATGCGTCATTACACAGCGCTTTCAAAACGAAATCACGGCATTGACTCTGGTTTCTATCCACTAGGCTCATGTACGATGAAATACAATCCGAAAATAAATGAATCGGTTGCACGCTACCCAGGATTTGCAAATATTCATCCACTGCAAGATGAATCGACAGTCCAAGGCGCAATGGAGTTGATGTATGATCTTCAAGAGCATTTAGTAGAAATTACAGGAATGGATGAAATTACGCTTCAACCGGCGGCAGGTGCCCACGGGGAATGGACAGCACTGATGATGATTCGCGCTTTCCATGAAGCAAATGGCGACTTCCACCGTACTAAAGTTATCGTTCCAGACTCGGCGCATGGTACAAATCCGGCGTCAGCAACAGTAGCGGGGTATGATACGATTACTGTTAAGTCCGACGAAAGAGGGCTTGTTGATCTAGAGGACTTGAAGCGCGTTGTCGGCGACGATACTGCAGCACTGATGCTTACAAATCCGAATACATTAGGGCTTTTTGAAAAAGATATCGTCAAAATGGCGGAAATCGTTCACGGAGTCGGCGGAAAACTTTATTATGACGGCGCGAACTTAAACGCGGTTATGTCGAAAGCACGTCCAGGGGATATGGGCTTTGATGCTGTTCATTTGAACTTGCATAAAACATTTACAGGCCCACATGGCGGCGGCGGACCGGGTTCTGGTCCAGTTGGCGTTCATAAAGATTTAATTCCTTATTTACCGGCACCGGTTCTTGTGAAGAAAGATGATAAATTTACTTTCGACTACGACCGTCCAGAAGCGATTGGACGCGTTAAACCTTTTTACGGGAACTTCGGCATCAACGTTCGTGCGTACACATATATCCGATCAATGGGACCGGATGGCTTGAAGGCTGTTACTGAAAATGCAGTCCTGAATGCGAACTATATGATGCGTAGATTAGAACCTTACTTTGATCTACCGTATGCTCAACATTGTAAGCATGAATTTGTTTTATCGGGTCGCAGACAAAAGAAATTGGGCGTTCGAACGCTCGATATCGCGAAAAGATTGCTTGATTTCGGTTATCACCCGCCGACAATCTACTTCCCGCTTAACGTAGAAGAAGGAATGATGATTGAACCGACGGAAACAGAATCGAAAGAAACCCTTGATTCATTTATTGATGCGATGATCCAGATTGCAAAAGAAGTCGAAGATAATCCGGAAATCGTTCAAACAGCACCGCATACAACTGTCATTAAACGTCTTGACGAAACTCGAGCAGCGCGTCAGCCTGTTTTGCGTTATACAAAAGATTAAATTGCACAATTATGAAAAACACAGACATGTACTGTGTTTTTCATTTTTTTATGTGAAATTAAGTTTAACATCGCTTCAACTTTATGTTACACTTACTTTTAGTACCAGGTGCTAAACTTACAGTAGGTAATTAATTGGAGGATATGAATATTATGGATGATTTACTTAAAATTAAAGGAAAAAACATTGTTGTCATGGGTGTTGCGAATCAAAGAAGTCTTGCATGGGGTGTCGCGAAATCACTTGCAAAAGCGGGCGCTAACCTAATTTTTACATATCGGAAAGAACGCTCGATGGACAGAATTACTAAATTGTTAAATGAAAATGAGATGGAAGCCAAACTCATCGTTCAGTGTGATGTAAATGAAGATGAAAGTATCAAAGAAGCATTTAAAACAATTGGTGAAAAAGTCGGGACGATTTACGGTGTTGTCCATTCACTTGCGTTTGCGCATGCCGAAGATCTTCGTACGGATTTTATTAACACATCTAGAGACGGGTTTGCCTTCGCTCAAGATACGAGTGCCTATTCGCTTATCGCTGTTGCCAAGGAGGCAAGTCCATATATGACAGACGGTGGATCAATCGTTACAATGAGTTACTTGGGCGCTGAACGCGTTCTTGAAGGATACAACGTAATGGGGATCGCAAAAGCGTCTCTTGAAGCATCAGTTAAATATTTAGCTTCAAGTTTAGGTAAAGACAATATTCGCGTAAACGCAATATCTGCTGGTGCAGTTCGCACACTTTCTGCCAAAGGTGTCCCTTCTTTTAATACAATTTTATCGAAAATTGAAGAAACCGCTCCTTTAAAAAGAAATATTACACAAGAAGAAGTGGGAGATATGACGCTGGCTGTATTGAGTAATCTTTCAAGCGGGGTTACAGGAGAAATTATTTATGTGGACGGCGGCTATCATATAATGGGATAATATTTATCCAAAATGAAAAGGTTGAGCTTGCAGACGTGTAATCTGCAGCTCAACCTTTTTTGATTATTTACTTCTAATTTTACCTGTCCATTGACGGAATCCGCCTTGTAGTTGGTATAATTTCGTGTATCCTTTTTTCTTTAGAAGCAAGGCGGCACGGGCGCTTTTTCCGCCATTCTGGTCATATAAATATGCCGGTAGATCCGGACGGATTTCTTTATGACGTTGTCTGAACTGAGAGTACGGAATGTTCCGAGCGCCGAGGATGTGACCGGCTTCGAAATCTTTTGGCTCACGGACGTCGATTAATTGAGCTTTCCGGTAGCCTTGTATAAATTCTTCTTGTGTTAAATTTGTGACTGCTTTTCGTAGGCGCAACATCGTCACAACCATATAAACAATGATAACGACAAGGATTCCTATAACAATATAAAGTGTATCCACAACAACTTTCCCCTTTCTCTATTCAACTCTATTATAAGAGGAAAGAGTTAATAAATCCATTGCTATGAAGGTATTTATCAACCAAGTTTTAATGACGGCCTCCAATTCGTCTTCCAATACCAACATTATTAAAGCTTTCTTGAAGGTACTTACGAATACTATCTTTATATCTTCCATCAAGTGGCCATAAACTTTATGAATTATCTGGGGGCTATTTTAAGCCCACCGCTCACCTTTTTATTTCGCCTATACAAAATCATGACTTTAGAATACATTGTTTATAGATGAAAAGAAAAAGGAGAGAATAAATGGACCCCCGTTTAGCAGAACTTCTTCAGAAAACAAGTTTATACGGTACTTTAGCGAAATACTATGAACATATAAACCCAAGATGGCATATGTATTTCTATGAATTGCACTTTAACTATGAGAAACAGCTTGTTGAACATTACTGGATGCTTCGCGAAAGAAATCCAAATATGGATAACGAATAACCTTAGGCATTTTTAATTTAGTTAACCGCTATGAAAAAAAGCGGCTTTTTTATTTTGTTGAAATAATCGAAGGAACGAGTGAGAGCGAGCCTAGTTGCCCCCTCTTATTTAATTTCAGCGGAGTCAGCTGTCCATATTTTAGATATCCCCGAACGTTCCCTAGAATGAACAAAACACTTAAAAGGTTGATAGTCTGCGATTTCAAATATACCTATAACCGTGATCAATAAATATATATTATATCTATTATTAGAGTATGGTGGAACTTGTTCAATAGGGATGCTAAAATGAAGTTCGGCACAAAGGAGGTAATAGTATTGGGAAAGACAATTTGGCATTATATTAATTCCGGTAAATGCACGGCTTCTTATAATATGGCACTCGATGAAGCGCTGTTGGAGTGGCATAGCAAAGGAGAAATTGGTCCCGTATTACGTTTTTATGAATGGTCCCCGGCAACCTTATCGATTGGCTATTTTCAAAGTGTTTCAAAAGAAATTGATATGGAGCAAGTCGCGAAACATGGGTTGGGATTTGTGAGAAGACCGACAGGCGGCAGAGGTGTTCTGCACGAAGATGAACTTACATACAGCGTTATTGTGACGGAAGATTACCCGCATATGCCAGAAACAGTTACAGAAGCATATCGCGTGATTTCTGGGGGACTGCTAGAAGGTTTCCGTAATCTTGGACTCGATGCTTATTTCTCAATTCCTGAAAGTAAGGAAGAAATCGAAGGACTAAAAAAACCTCAAAGTGCCGTTTGTTTCGATACGCCAAGTTGGTATGAACTCGTCGTGGAAGGTAAAAAAGTTGCCGGAAGTGCTCAAACTCGACAAAAAGGCGTTATTTTACAACATGGTGCCATTCTTTTAAGCCTTGACGCAGAAAAGCTTGTGTCATTGTTTAAGTTTAAGTCAGAAGAACAACGACAACGTATGAAAGTTGGCATTCGTGAAAAAGCGGTGGCGATTGATCAGCTTGCAGGTCGAAAAGTGTCGGCAAATGAAAGCATCTCAGCTTTTTCAAAAGGCTTTGAAAAAGCGCTTGATATGAAGCTAGAACCATTTGTTTTAACAGAAGAACAACTTCTTTATGTAAAAGAAATTGAACGGAAAAAGTATGGGAATAACGAATGGACATTTAAAAAGTGACTCTAGAACTTTAGATACATTTGGATTTTCAGAAGGGCGATACTACTGCATTTATTAAAAATCTAGCAATCTTATATTTGTATCGTTTAACCATATGTAGTACATTATTAAGTAAGTTAGACACCAGATATGGTGTCTAGACAAAAAACTATAAAGGAGGATGCCTCAATGGTTATTGCTTCAAAGCACCAAGAACCAGTTCTGGATAAGAAACAATTAAACAAAGATATCGCAGAATTCCCGCAAGTGCATCCAATAACAGAAGACATGCACATCGAACACAAAGGAGTGTCGAGACTCGTAATGATTGATCGGTATTCATTTAAGGATACTGAAAAGAAAACGTTGAAAGTTGGCGATTTCGTAGTTTTAACAGTGAAAGAAGATCCGAAGTTCCCAGCACGCGGACTCGGATACATTACCGCACTTGATGAGAAAAATGGACAAGCTGACATTTGGATTGAAAAGGATTATCGCTCAGCGATTGACGACCCTGAAGAACAAGAAGTTGGTGTAATAACGCGACCGATCGAAGTGATTGAAAAGCCGCTTGAAGTATTCTACGAACAAGTTGCCAAACGTAACGCGACTGGCCTTGCATCTGTGGAGACGACGGAAGAAAAACGAAAGAAGTCGTTTGAAGGCTTTTACAAACAACTTTCGTCATTGAACTTCATTCCAGCGGGACGAGTCCTATACGGAGCCGGCGCAGGAACGGATGTAACGTACTTTAATTGTTACGTTATGCCTTTTGTTGCTGATTCACGTGAGGGTATCTCAGACCACCGTAAGCAAGTAATGGAAATCATGAGCCGCGGCGGCGGTGTCGGAACGAATGGTTCAACGCTACGACCGCGTAACACACTTGCAAGAGGCGTGAACGGTAAATCATCAGGTTCTGTTTCTTGGCTCGATGACATCGCGAAATTGACGCATCTTGTCGAACAAGGCGGATCCCGTTAACTTAACACGGCGGGATTAAAATCCTGTGAATTGCTGGAACACCCTTAGAGCCCTATTTACCACAACGTGACCGGTGACGGTGAGCGTGAAGGTTTGAAAAAAATATGGATTGGGCAATCAGCAGCGAAGGGTCTTTGGAAACAAAGATCAACGTTCAACGACTATTGAACCTTCCTAAAGTTTTAAAATTCATTCATACGACTGGACGATTAATAATTTGGAAGCAAAGGAAGAAGTAAACCATAGCAAGCGGCAACGCCGTTATGGGGCGCAGGACAAAGAAGAATTTATATTTACGACTAAACGAGATATAAAATTAAATCGTAAATATAAGATTTTTTCATCTTTGATGAGATAGTCTGATCTCATGTGAAAGCATGAGAGTTGGGCAGAAATGACCCAGCCCTCTCAAATTGAGAGAGTAACAATTAGCGTGGAGCACAAATGATCATGCTGGCGGATTAAACAATGCTAGTCCGCGTCGTTCAGACAATAGACGACTAGAAAATCGGGTGAATTGCGAAGAACTCCTTAGAGACCATTAAGCTACAACGTGACTGGAAACGGTGAGCGTGAATGCTGAAAAATTAATGGTATTGGACAATCCGCAGCCAAGCGCCGTACAGGCGAAGGTCCAACGACTAACGAAAACATTCATCATGAATGGAAGTAGAGTAGGGAAGAACTAGTACTTTCCGAAGCGCCCGGCCCCTAACAGATTATGCTGAGGGTGATGATATAGTCTACTCCGTCTGCATATAGCAGAGAAATATCCTGAAAAGGACGGTATTGAGGTGGCACCCTGACATTCTTGAGTTCATCATTTCAAAAATGCAGAATCCAAGAATTCTCCGTTATCTTCTAGAACACACGGAAGATGAACTGATTAAAAAACTAGCAAATGAAAAGCTTAAATTCAAACCGTTAACAGCCCAGGAAGATGCGATGTATCAAAGCATCCTGAACTACCGTAATATCCCAGGATTAGGCGGCTTTAGCGAAGAGATTATGAAAGACGCTGAAACGAAATTACGCGACGGTGGAACGTATTCCGTACATAATCCTGAATTCCTCACAGGCGCA
Source organism: Sporosarcina sp. Marseille-Q4063 (assembly GCF_018309085.1). Lineage (GTDB taxonomy): Bacteria > Bacillota > Bacilli > Bacillales_A > Planococcaceae > Sporosarcina. The sequence goes on from NZ_CP070502.1 coordinate 258,314, forward strand.
AACATCTCAGTTACGCTCACAGATGATTTCATGAAAGCTGTCGAGGAAGATGCAGATTATGACCTAAGATTCCCAGCAGTCGAGAAGTACTCTCCGGAAGAAATGGCATTCTATAACGAAAAGTGGCATGAAATCGGAGATGTTCGTGAATGGGAACGACAAGGATTCGGCGTACGTGTTTACAGAACGATTAAAGCACGAGCACTATGGGATCTAATAAATATTTGCGCAACGTATTCTGCTGAACCAGGCATATTCTTCATTGACAATGCCAACAGCGAAACAAACGCAAAAGCATACGGCCAGCAAGTCGTAGCAACAAACCCGTGTGGTGAAGTTCGCCTCACGTTAAAAATTGCGGGATGAAGCGGGAAAGCTGAGATATAGTATAATTAGCAAATTATACTTGCCAATCCGAACCGAAGGCTGAAGGTCAAGCTTCAGTCAGGGGCAACGCATACCTAGTGATCCTGTTTTCGATAGGTTGAAAACAGACTATAATCTAGGCACGAGACCGCAACACTATAAAATATAGTGAAAATGTATGCTGAACTTACAGAAATTGGAACTGTAAGAACTAAGTGGATAAAAAGCCCTTAGGATAACAACTGGAACAACCATTAGCACCATATTCGGTTTGTAACCTTGCTGCAGTAAACCTTGCTGAAGTAGCTGATAAAGAAACAAAAACAGTGAACTATGAAAAACTAAAAGAAATCGTGCAAGTCGGTGTGCGTATGCAAGACAACGTCATCGATGCAACACCATATTTCCTTGAAGAAAACGAAAAACAAGCACTCGGAGAACGCCGTGTTGGACTTGGCGTCATGGGGCTTGCTGACCTTCTAATCTACTGTGAGAAAGAATACGGTTCAGAAGAAGGCAATCTACTCGTCGATAAAGTCTTTGAAACGATTGCAACGACGGCATATCGTGAATCTGTGGAACTTGCGAAAGAGAAGGGAAGCTTCCCGTTCCTCATCGGCAAAACAGATGAAGAAACAAAAGCGCTACGAAATGCATTTATCAACACAGGATTCATGAAAAAAATGCCTGAAGATATCCGTGAATCAATCCTGGAACACGGAATCAGAAACTCTCATTTATTAACTGTTGCTCCAACGGGTAAATGAATTGCCCCCGGTGCAAGTAATTGCATCGTGTAAATTAGGCTGTATGCGGGAAACTCTGAGTATCCTTTTGTACCTGTACATTGCCAAGTACGCAAAGGTAAAAATCAAAAGGTGCAGACAATCCGCAGGGAAGTCGTGGCTGACCCCTCAACGACTAAACGCCTGACAACCGAATTTTTCTTTGTCGATTACTTTGAAAGAAGTGATTTGCTTGGAGAAAAAATGTTTGAATTGCTCAATCATTATTAAAGTGAGACCTAGCCACTTTGAAAGAAAGAAATATTGCTCGAGAAAGTGTAAAGGTGAATATCAATCGAACCATTCACCAATAAATCAACATCTTAGTAGGAAACAGGAAGTACCATGCAGCTATTGCAAGAAAATAATTCTAAGAAAAAGATGCGACATTAATAAATATGCTAATCTTTTTTGTAATAGGGAATGCAATACACTTTTTAAAAAAGAAGTTGTACCTCCGGGACCGAAAAGAGAGCGAATCACACTTGTTTGCCAAGAGTGTAAAACTCCATTTGAAGTAATTAAGAGTAGAAAAAATGCGAAGTTTTGCAATAAAATTTGCTTAGGACAGGCAAATGGTAGACGGGCAAAAGTAATGTTATCGAGACAAGTAACAGTTAATTGTAGTCGCTGTAATGAACCATTCAATAAAAAGCCAAGTGGTTTGAGAACATTAAATTTCTGTACTGTAAATTGTATGGGAACCTATTACTCCGAGAAACAATTATTTTCAGGTGAAAATAGTGGAACTTGGAATGGTGGAAAAATCACTTATTACGGGCCTAATTGGTTAGCACAACGAAGAGCTGCAAGAAAACGTGATAATTTTACTTGTCAAAGATGTGGCATAGGGGAACCCGAGTACGGACAAGAATTATCAGTCCATCATTTGATTCCGTTTGCAATAAATAATGATTACCAAGTCGCAAATGAATTGATTAATTTGTTAAGTGTTTGCGAACCCTGTCATCGTATTATTCATTCTGGTGACAACCACCCAAGCAAGTTCAACAATTTTTCGGTTGATGATATAGTCTGACCCATATGGCGACATATGGAGCGGGTACTAATAATCCCGCCCTCTTAAAAGTTAAGAGAGTAACAAAAGTGAGTACTGGAACAATGGTCGGAGTTTCTACAGGATTAGAACCATATTTCTCCTTTACGTATTACCGCAGTGGACGCCTTGGTCGTTTTATCGAAGTGAAAGCTGAAATTGTAGAGGAATATTTAAGTCGTAACCCTGAAGCAGATCCGGATAATTTACCTGAGTGGTTTATTTCTTCGATGAGTCTTGCACCTGAAGCGCATGCTGATGTACAGTGCATCATTCAACGTTGGATTGACAGCTCTATTTCCAAAACGGTGAACGCACCAAGAGGTTACACGGTTGAACAAGTAGAAAGCGTATATGAGCGTTTATACAAAGGCGGAGCAAAAGGCGGTACTGTTTATGTAGATGGTAGCCGTGATTCCCAAGTGTTGACGCTAAAAGCAGAAGAAAATGAAATTGATTCGGATTATGTTGAAGAAGTGATCGAGAAGCGACCAATCATGCTTGTGGACACGATTCAAGATATACGTTCAACGAATGTAACTATTGGTTCTGAAGTAGGCAACACATGCCCGGTTTGTCGCCAAGGAACTGTCCAGGAAATGGGCGGTTGCAACACTTGTACAAACTGTAACGCACAATTAAAATGCGGATTATAATATAAAAAAGAAAACTGGCCTCCATTCTCATTTCGAGAAAGGAGGCCAGTTTTTCATTATTTATTGGGCCGTAAGTGGTGAAGAAATCGCATTTGTTTTCTCTTCAGTTTCTACATTTAATGCCGCAATACCATATTCTTCAACTTCGAGTAATTTTTCGAATGATAGGATCGCTACCTCGACCTGATCATCAGTAGGCTCCTTCGTCGTTAACAATTGTAGCCATAGACCAGGATACCCCAAATACTTTAATACTGGAATATTACGGACAGCATTCGTTAGCTGAAGAACTTCAAAAGAAACTCCAAGAACGACAGGTATTAGAAGAACTCTATTGACAAGCCGCAACCAAAGCGGATCAGCTGGAACGAGGAAGTAAATAAACATCCCCACGATAACAGTGAATAATATGAAGCTACTTCCGCACCGATAATGGAGTCTTGATTGTGCTTGAATGTTTTCGACGGTAAGCGGTAAATTACGCTCATACGCATTGATTACTTTATGTTCTGCACCGTGATATTGAAAAACTCTTCTAATGAATGGCGTCATTGAAATTAACGCTAAATATCCGAGTAAGAGTGTAAGTTTGAAAAAACTTTCAAGTAATATTTGTGCTGTCTTCTCTGGTGCGATCGAACTGAATAATTCTGCCAAAAATACTGGAACGAGTGTAAAGACAAATTTACTGAACAAAAAAGATAAAACACCAACTGCGGCGACACCTATGACCATCGTCAATTTTGATGTTTCTTGTTCATCTTGCTCTTTTTCCTCACCGGGTTCGACGTCAAACCGATCCGTAGAGAATGTCAAATGACGAGAGCCAACTCCGGCTGATTCAATTAAGGCTACAATGCCTCTAAGAAATGGTATTTTTCTTAACTTCATTGCTAGATTACTTTTTTTCTTAGGGAGATGAAAGTAATCAATCGAATTATCTTTTCTTCGAATTGCCGCGACTGTATGATCTTTCCCGCCGAACATAACGCCTTCGACGAGTGCTTGGCCCCCATAAGTTTGGGGTTGTTGCTCTTTCGTCATTTTTTAACCACGCTTTCTTTCGAGTATATCGAATGTACCTATTATACTAAAAATTATCCATTACCTCCACAATAATGTTTAAAATTATCTGAACGACCCAACACTTTTATATGGAGGGATTCAGATGATTGATAAAACATTTCTTTACACATCAAAATTTTCTGCTTTATTTACTACGCTATCATTAAAGTTTTTACAAATGTTTTCATTTATAGAGTGGTCGCCGATTGGTTGGGCGGATGAATGGCCTCAAGTCGATTCGTACCATTATAGTATTAAATGGACGCTGCTCTTTATAGGGTTGTTCATTATTTTTGCAATCCTTTATATCCTCAGTTCTTTCATGGTTGCAATTCCACCTTCTTTGTCAGCAATCATTATAGGAGTGATTGGTATTATTATCCTTGAATGGATTATCAGCGAACCAAAAACACTACCTGACATTTTTACATCAATTTCTTATCCATTTTTAGCAATAATCGCTATCACATTAAGATTTATCACAGGAACAGCTACATTTATGCGAAAAGTTTGAAGAAAAGGATGAAATTAGTTACCGACGAACGTAGGGTGTGATAAAATGAGAAAGAAAATGGAGAGGAATGGTTCGTCGGTGAAATTACTTGTATTAAATGGACCCAACTTAAATCGCATTGGAAAAAGAGAGCCGGAAATCTATGGGTATGAAACACTTGATGATGTGGAAGTGAAGCTAAGAACGATTGCGAGTGAAAATAATGTAGAGCTTGATTTTTTCCAGTCAAATACAGAAGGTTCACTTATTGATCGTATCCATGAAGCTGCTGATGATAATACGGATGGAATTATTTTTAACCCGGGCGCGTTTACGCATTATAGTATTGCCATACGCGATGCAGTGGCTTCTGTGGACATTCCAGTTATTGAAGTGCATATATCCAACATACATAATCGGGAATCATTTCGGCAGACATCTGTTATTGCGCCAGTATGCATGGGCCAACTTACTGGTTTTGGTACAAATGGTTACACACTTGCCCTGCATGCCTTCCTCCTCCAAAGAAAAGGGGAATGATGACTTTGAAACTATCAAATTTGAGAGAACAGTTGAAAAAAGAAGAGATTGATGCGCTTCTCATTACTAACCCGTATAATCGTAGCTACATGACAAACTTTACAGGTACTGCAGGCGTTGCTATTGTGTCAGCGGATGATGCTGTATTCATAACAGATTTCCGTTATACTGAACAAGCCGAAAAAGAAGTTGAAGGCTATCGAATTGTCCAACATACTAAAACAATTATCGAAGAAGTTGCAGCACAAATCAGCAAAATGAAAGTAATGACACTTGGCTTTGAAAAAAATGATATGGCATTCGGACTTTATGAATCGTACAAAAAAGAAGTGAAAGCAGACCTCAAACCAGTCTCAGGACTCGTTGAAAATTTACGTATGGTGAAAACGCCCGATGAGTTAACAATCTTGAAAAAAGCTGCAAAAATTGCAGATGATGCTTACGAACATATTATTAAGTTCATCAAGCCGGGCATTACCGAACTAGATGTATCGAATGAATTAGAATTTTTCATGAGAAAACAGGGCGCAACGTCGTCATCATTTTCTATTATCGTTGCTTCTGGATTGCGTAGTGCTCTTCCGCACGGCGTCGCGACAAGTAAGATTATTGAGACGGGTGATTTCGTCACGTTGGATTACGGTGCGTTATACGAAGGGTATATCTCTGATATAACAAGAACTTTGGCAGTTGGCGAACCAACTGATAAACTTAAAGAAATCTATGCCGTGACGTTAGCGGCACAGGAGCTTGCATTAAAAGAGATTAAACCAGGTATGACGGGTATTGAAGCAGATGCGATTGCCAGGGATTATATCACATCTAAAGGCTACGGAGAGGCTTTCGGACATTCAACAGGTCATGGGATTGGTATGGAAGTCCATGAAGCGCCAAGTTTATCGTTCCGCTCGGAAACTGTACTTGAACCGAATATGGTTGTTACGGTAGAGCCGGGAATTTACTTGCCAGAAGTCGGCGGCGTTCGTATTGAAGATGATATTATCATTACAGAAAGCGGTAATGAACGACTAACTTACGCAACAAAAGAGTTACTAATTTTATAACTTGTATTGGAGGAAATAATAATGATTTCAGTTAATGATTTTAGAACAGGTGCTACAATCGAAGTAGATGGTGATATTTGGAGAGTTATGGAATTCCAACATGTTAAACCAGGGAAAGGTGCAGCCTTTGTACGTTCTAAATTGAGAAATTTGCGTTCAGGTAATATAAATGAAAAAACATTCCGAGCAGGTGAAAAAGTAAAGCGTGCTCAAATCGACAATCTTCATATGCAATACTTATACGCAAACGGCGATGATCATGTATTTATGAATAACCAAACCTATGATCAAATTGAAATTCCGGGAAAACAAATTGAATACGAACTAAAATTCCTAAAGGAAAATATGGAAGTCCATGTGATTCAGTACCAGGGAGAAATTCTTGGCGTACAACTTCCAATTACAGTCGAATTAAAAGTAGTCGAGACTGAACCTGGCATTAAAGGTGATACAGCCAGCGGTGGTTCAAAACCGGCAACAGTTGAAACTGGATTAACTGTCCAAGTACCGTTTTTCGTAAACGCAGGCGATACGCTTGTCATTAATACAGAAGAAGCTGAGTACGTCTCGCGCGCATAAAAAATGAACAAACCCTCTTGCATTCACTATTGAATGCAAGGGGATTTTTTATTTTCACGAAAAGAAATAGTTTACAACGTTTCAAACATTCATATACATTGTCGATTTTACATAGGTTGATTCATGGGGGGAGTACCGGATGGAATTGAATGACTTGCTACGAATCGCCGGTATCGGTTTGGTCATCGGAATCCTGCATGTGTTTTTTGAACAAACGGGCAAGAAAGAGTTTTCGTTTTTCCTATTTTTCATTGCCTATTTGTATATCACTGCAGAACTACTTCGATTCCTTCGAATATTTTTCATTGAAATAGCTGAGTTTTTCCAATGGCTCGCGATGGTCTAATGTTTATTTTACTGCAGATAATTGTTGTCTTTTTGCTGCTCCTCCTAATTTCATTTGCCGTGCCAAAATTACAACCATTATTATATACATCTATTTTTTTCATCGTATTATTTTATCTTCTAACAACTGTAATATTTCCGTTTGGGAGGACTTTTTATCGATTGTTTGAGTCGCTCCCTAACCCTTTCGCGAAACTATTAATTGGAAGTGCAATTTTGTTTTTTATATCCGAAGTAATCTCTGAGCACATTGAGGAGGCGGGTTATCGCTCACTGGCTATATTATCCCATTTTGTTATTAGAATAACGATTCTTCTTCTCTGGGTGGATCAAACCACTAACTTAATTGAAGTACTCTCATCACTTATTACTAAATGATCGGACGGGTACATTTATGATCCCCTTTATTGATGTACTACTCGGAACTGTTTTAACAAGCTTTGCAATAATAATCATATCGGCTTTCATGGCTTTGATGACAGACTTTTTGTTTCCATCATTTAAAAAATGGACGAGAATGATGTTGTTTTTTATTATTATTACCGTCGCATTAAAACCGGCTTTTGAACATTTTATTCTCATCCGTGATATCGCTTATTCAGTATCAATGATGTTTATCGCAGTGTACCCAATCCTTACTGCAACTATGATTGCAGCCGGTGGGGCATTCAGTTTATTAAACTTTCAACCTGCCATGCTTTTATTCGCAAATGGCGCGGTTGTACTCACCGAAAAACTATTGATACCACTATTGGCAACTGCTCTTCTATTAGACGTGGCAACGAGATTATTGCCTGACGTACCTTTTACTAAGTTAGCTGAGCTAATTCGAACCACATTAATAGGGGTGGTCTCGGCAGTCGTTGCCGCTTATTCAATTTTTATCACTGTAGGTGGAACGATGTCCTGGGCACTTTCTGGACTGGCTAGTGAGCCGCTAAAAGAACTCATCCAACAAAACATTCCGTTGATCGGATCATTTATGACAGAGAGTCTTGGGTCGATTGGAAGATACTCATCAGGCGTGAGTGTATTTGTCGGCGGATGGCTAATTTCAAGTATTTGGACCGTCGCACTCGTCCCGTCTATGAAAACATTGTTGACAGCGCTTTTTTATAGATGGGCAGCCGCACTAATCGAACCTTTTGCCGATGAAGACATTACCGGTTTGTTAGATGACATTGGTAAAACGTTATTTGTTTTATGCGCAATTTCATTTCTAATCGCGTTTGCGTTTATTTATACGGCGTTGTTTTCTATCATACTAATTAAATTGCTAACAACGATGAAGTGAGGTGAGAAGATGGAAGGCTTTTTGGTAGGGGTCCTATCGATCACTGTATTGTCGGCCTTGCTTTTTTTACTCTTTCCAGGGGATGCGGAAGAAAATTTCCTGCCGATTGTCAAGCTGGCTATGGGCTTATGGATAATTCAATCAGTCTTCTCACTGTTTGGTCATAGCTTACTATGAAACTGCATAAAATGAATTATTGATGACGAAGCGAACACGCCTTAACGAACGAAAATGGGGATGCCATGAAAAAGCCTACTAAAAAATTCCAAACCGTTCTATTTGGGTCATTACTTGTTCTCGTTATCATTTCCATGAACTCTGGCATTTTAGGAATCGGAGGGGATAGGGGGCAGATAGAAGAAACTAGCAATGAATATCGAGACCTTGAAGAAGCTCTAAAGAATATCGAAGGAGTGGGAGAGGTCAAGTTGTATCTACATTCCAACAATACCGAAGAAAAGAGCCCATTGTCCGATTACTTTTCACTTTCAACAACACGAGAGGACATCAAAAAAAATCCGATTGAAGGCGTACTCGTAGTTGCTGAGGGCGCAGACAATCCAGGCATCAAACTTGAATTGAAAAGAACATTATCAACGGTCCTTCAGTTGCCAGAGCACCGAATAGTGATCATGAAAAAGAGGGGGAACTTGGATGAAAACAAATAAACGTACAGTATGGTTTTTAACTTTACTAAGTCTCGTAGCGGTGATTGCAATCTATTCCATCAACAAAAATCCAATGCCATTTGATGGGATGAAAATCTTTGAAAATGCAGGTGATAAAGCGCCGGTCAACAAGGAAGCTGTCGATGGAGATGGGCAAGCACCCGTCTTTGCAGAAAGTTATCTGTTTGATGACTTGCGGATGGAAGTAATGAATGAACGAAGTCAAATGCAAGATCAACTAACGACTAAAATTAATTCTTTGGAAACGCCTAGTGAAAAAAATGACGTTTTCGATGAAATGGCTATGCTAATCAAACGTAATTCCGTAGAGGCGTTAATGGAAACGCAAATCATAGCGCTTGGTTATAAGGATGCCTTCGTCCGAACAGAAGGCAACATGGTGAATGTCACGGTTTTATCCGAGGATGGTCAATCAGCAAAACAAGCAAATGAAATTACGTATCTGGTAATGTCTACTTGGGAAGAGGCTCGGAAGGTTAAGGTGGATTTTAAAGGCGAGTCTTGAAAGAAACGAAGGCCCTTAGACCCTAAATAGGGTCTTTTTTTTGTTGCTTGAGAAACTATAAAAGTATAGACCTGTGGATAACTATTCTCGTATCTAGGCGGTCCCGTTTTTTATTCTCGTTGCGTGTCGGTTTGCTCTCGTTGCGTGTCCAGTTGCTCTCGTTGCTCCAGCGTTTATTCTCGTATCTAGCCGGTTCCATTTTTTTATTCTCGTTATTACTTGAGAATTTGTAAAATCATGTACTATGGATATCTTGCAACAAAAAAGACTTCAGTCTAGTTCAGGGCTACACGGCCGCTCTCCGATTTTGTACATTAAACACGGATTTTCATACAATTTGACGATATTTGTTTCATTATGTGTTGAAAACGTCTAAAATAGAATAGAACCTAAAAATTACTATAGTCAGGAGAATAAGATCATGTTAAAAATTCAAGAAATACGCGAAATTATTAAACTAATTGATCAGTCTTCAATTGAAAAGTTTTCATATGAGGCCGATGGTGCCAAGCTCGTCTTAAAAAAAGGTAGCACGGAACAAGTCGTTTCAGCAGTCCAAACAGAACCTATTACAGAAGTTCCTGCGGCATTACCAGCACCTGTACAAGAAGTACCAGTGGCGGCTCCGCAAAAAGAAGCACCAAAAGCGAGTGTTGAGGCGGTTCAAGACCCATCATTGCATGAAATTACGTCCCCGATGGTCGGAACATTTTACTCCGCATCTTCACCCGAGGCAGAAGCATATGTTAAGTCGGGAGATAAAGTTTCCGAGAACTCAATAGTTTGTATTGTAGAGGCAATGAAACTATTCAATGAAATTGAAGCAGAAGTTTCAGGAGAAATCGTTGAAATTCTTGCAGAGGATGGACAACTTGTTGAATATGGTCAACCGCTCTTCCTCGTAAAAACGAAATAAGGTGGAATCGTAAATGAAGAAAGTACTAATTGCGAACCGCGGTGAAATAGCTGTTCGAATTATTCGTGCGTGTAAAGAGTTGGGTATCGAAACCGTTGCTGTGTTTTCAGAAGCTGACGAAGAAGCGCTACATGTCCAATTAGCAGACGAAGCATATTGTATCGGTCCAAGATTGTCTACAGATAGTTACTTAAACTTTTCAAACATAATCAGTATCGCGAACTTAACAAATTGTGATGGCATCCATCCGGGTTATGGTTTTCTTGCAGAAAATGCAAGTTTTGCTGAATTATGCGAGGAATGCAATATTGAATTCATAGGGCCAACATCAGATGCCATTTCTCGAATGGGAACGAAAGACGTTGCTCGTGAAACGATGAGAGAAGCAGGCGTGCCAATTGTGCCAGGTTCAACTGGAATTGTCGCGGATGAACACGAAGCACTCGAAATCGCTGAAAAAATCGGATTCCCGGTTATTATTAAAGCGACTGCAGGCGGCGGCGGTAAAGGTATACGTGTTGCCAAAAACAAAGAAGATCTAATAACGGGCATTAAAATCACCCAAAAAGAAGCGGCAGCTGCTTTTGGAAATCCGGGTGTATATATCGAGAAATACATTGAAATTTTCAGACACGTTGAAGTGCAAGTGCTTGCTGATAAATACGGCAATACGATTCACTTTGGTGAACGTGATTGTTCCATACAGCGCAGAATGCAAAAATTGGTAGAGGAAGCGCCGTCTCCGGCAATAACGCCAGAACTTCGTGCGGAAATGGGCGAAGCCGCTGTAAAGGCTGCACAAGCCGTTAATTACCAAGGGGCGGGAACAGTAGAATTTATTTTTGACCATATCAATCAAAAGTTTTATTTTATGGAAATGAATACCCGCATTCAAGTTGAACACCCAGTAACAGAAATGATTACGGGCATTGATTTAATTCAACAACAATTAAAAATTGCTTCTGGGGAAAAACTTAAATATAAACAAGAAGATATAAAAATTAATGGCTGGTCAATTGAATGCAGAATAAACGCGGAGAATCCATCGAGAAACTTTATGCCATCTCCTGGCGAAGTGACGATGTATATGCCACCAGGCGGCTTTGGTGTTCGTGTTGATTCGGCAATGTACACTGGATACTCTATTCCACCATTTTACGATTCAATGGTCGCGAAATTGATTGTTCATGCGGATACTCGAGAAGAAGCAGTTTCGAGGATGAAACGAGCGCTAGATGAATTTATTATCGAGGGCGTTGAAACAACAATTCCATTCCATGCAAGATTAATGGATCATGAAGTCTTTAAATCTGGAGATTTCGATACAAAGTTTCTTGAAAAATATGATCCAATGAATGAATAAAAAAGGAGGCAATGATAATATGGCTGATAAAACAGTACCTTCGTTTGTTGGTATGGCACCTACCGGAGATGTTGAGCTTGGACGTGTCCAATTAGCCCCCGAAGTTCTAGAAGTGATTGTAGGAATTGCGACAACTGAAGTTAAAGGTGTTGCGAATACGCGCGGAAACTTTGCAACTGATGTTGCGGAACGTTTTGGACGGGTTAGACATGGCAAAGGTGTCAAAACAAGCTGGTCTGAAGAAGGCCTTACGATTGATGTATATTGCGTCGTTCAATATGGATTTGCCGTTCGAGATGTCGCATTGGACATTCAAAAGCAAATTCGCCATGCAATTTACCATATGACATCGCTTCAAACGAAAGAGGTAAATGTTCATATAACGGGAATTGAGTATGAGGCAGACATAGAAACAGTATAATGTAAAAGCATCGTCCAAAAGGATGATGCTTTTAAACTTAATTCAATAAGTTTTGATTTGAAATGTGCTATGATATTGCCCAAGAGCAATAGTAGAGGAGATAAGATTATGAAACGACGAGAGGCACGCGAAAAAGCAATTCAAACGCTTTTTCAGTTAGACAATACGGAATTATCGATAGACGAAGCCATTACTTATATTATTGGGGAAGGTGTAGAAGTCAATCCCTTTTACGATGAGCTTGTTCGTGGAACCTTAATAAACCAGTCGGAAATCGATACTGCCCTTTCCGCGAATTTAGAAAATTGGTCACTGAGTCGTTTACCGAAAATTGAACGTACTGTATTGCGGTTAGCCGTTTTTGAACTTCTTTTCGGCAAGGATGCTCCTGAAAGAGTCATTATGAATGAGGCAATCGAATTATGTAAAACATTTGGTGACGAAAAATCAGGTCGATTCGTGAACGGCGTACTGTCCAAATTCGCAGAAAAAGAATGATTGGAGGAATTATCAATGAGTGGAAAAATAATCGATGGCGTAGCAATCGGAAAAGAAATCAGAGAAGAAATTAAAGCCCGGGTAACTGCTCTGAAAGAACGTGGATGCACGCCAGGCTTGGCTGTTATCCTTGTCGGGGAAAATCAAGCATCCCATACATATGTGCGAAACAAACAAAAGTCAAGTATTGAAGTAGGTATGAAATCGGAGTTGGTTAATTTACCAGCAAGCGTGACGGAAGAAGAGTTGCTTGGTCATATTAGTAAATTAAATAATGACGATTCAATTCACGGCATTCTTGTGCAACTCCCATTACCGGATCATATCGATGAAAATCGAATTATTTTAGCTATCGATCCTAAAAAAGATGTTGACGGCTTCCATCCCGAAAACGTCGGGAAAATGATTATCGGTCAACGTTCATTTTTATCTTGTACACCTTATGGCATTATTAAATTATTAGAACGGACAAACACACCGATTAAAGGGAAACACGCGGTAATCATTGGGAGAAGTAATATAGTCGGGAAACCGATGGGTCAATTATTATTGCAACGAGACGCGACTGTCACTTATTGCCATTCTCGAACAGTAGATTTGCCTTCCTATACAAAGCAAGCAGACATATTAATCGTTGCGATTGGAAGAACGAAATTTATCGGCGAGGAACATGTTAAAGATGGTGCCGTCGTAATCGATGTCGGCATGAACCGTGATGAGAACGGTAAACTTTGCGGGGACGTAGACTTTGAAGCGGTTAAAGACAAAGCTTCCGCAATCACGCCGGTACCTGGCGGGGTAGGTCCAATGACAATTACAATGCTGCTGAAAAATACACTCCAAAGTGCTGAAGAATCTTTGACTGAAAGTAATAAATAAAAACTTTGATAAACGCTGTTCAAAAAAACAGCGTTTCTATTCGTTTTATAGTAGGGAGGTATGACGATTGACGAGGAATCCGTATTTATCGGTTCAAGCCTTAACCAAATATGTCAAACGAAAGTTTGATGCAGATCCTCATTTACGTAATGTTTACGTCAAGGGCGAGTTATCAAATGTGACCAACCATACAAGTGGGCATATTTACTTCACATTAAAAGATGAGCATAGCCGCATACGCTCTGCAATGTTTCGTTCGAGCGCTTCAACATTGAAGTTCCGACCGGAAAATGGGATGAATGTTCTAATAACCGGAGATGTTTCTGTTTATGAAGCGAGTGGACAATATCAGTTATACGTCCAAACGATGGAACCGGACGGAATTGGTGCTTTGTATCTTGCATTTGAACAATTAAAAGAAAGACTTGAAAAAGAAGGATTATTCAACGAAAAGTGGAAAAGTCCTTTACCGAAGTTTCCACATAGAATTGGTGTTGTGACTGCTCAAACAGGAGCAGCCATCCAAGACATTTGTACAACGATCGGAAGGCGCTATCCATTAGCTGAAATAAATCTTTTTCCGGCAGTCGTACAAGGTTCCGGGGCTGCACCGTCAATTGTTAGCGCGATTGAACAAGCGAATCGACACGGCTCAATTGATGTTCTAATTGTCGGTCGAGGCGGAGGTTCTATTGAGGATTTATGGGCTTTTAATGAGGAAGAGGTTGCTCGTGCGATTTTTTCAAGTCGAATTCCAATAATTAGCGCAGTCGGACATGAAACAGATACCACGATTGCCGACTTTGTTTCAGATAGAAGAGCGCCGACACCGACGGCGGCAGCAGAATTAGCAGTCCCAGCACAAGATGAATTAGTTGAGAGATTGTTAGAACGGAAACGATCTTTATACCGATCCCTATCCCAAAAAATATCAACTGAACAAAAAAGATTAGAAAGATTGCAATCATCCTATCCGTTACAATTTCCGGAAAGATTATATCGTCCTTTTACAGAAAGATTAGTTGCTGTTGATGAAAGACTCGTGCGAAGTGGTCAAGATATTACAAACCGTGACAAATTGGCGTTAGAACGTCTGACGAATATGCTTTCTACATACTCGCCGATGAAACAAATCACTGAAAACAAGCGTGAAGTGCTGGGTTTTTCAGAACGTCTAACCCGAACAATGCAGCATGATTTCCAGGTGCATTCAAACCATTTTTCAAGCACAGTTCGCATGTTGAATGCACTGAATCCGCTCACTGTTATGGAGCGGGGATATTCAATCGTTTACAAAGAGGGAACTATTATCAATAAAGTAGAGTCGTTACAAACAGGAATGGATATTGAACTTAGGTTACAAGATGGTTCCGCAATTGCAACGATTAACTCAATTAGCAGTAAAGACGAGGAGGAAGTTTAAATGGGAAAGCAGCCAATTCGATTTGAGGAAGCAATGCTTGATTTGGAAGAAGTCGTTAAGAAATTAGAAACAGGAGAAGTACCGCTTGAAGATGCCATCAGTTTATATAAAAAAGGAATGGAATTATCTTCTTTTTGTCATGAAAAACTTCAAAATGCTGAAAAACAACTTATTTCAATAATTGATAAGAATGATAATAAGATAGAATTCAACCCAGCCCAAGGAAATAATCCAGATGACGAATAAACTTAATGCATTCATTGAAAAGAACGTTCGTGAAATTGAAAATAGGTTAACTGAACTGCTTTCACAAAAACGCTCCCCAAAATCGCTTCAATCATCAATGATTTATTCTGTAAATGCAGGCGGGAAAAGAATTCGTCCGTTATTGGTTTTGGCAACGCTAGAAGATCTTGGCGCTTCATCAAAAGATGCATTACAAGTTGCATGTGCTGTTGAACTCATACACACATACTCACTTATACATGATGATTTACCGAGTATGGACAATGATGATTTTAGACGCGGAAAATTGACTAACCATAAAGTATACGGTGAAGCTATGGCAATACTAGCAGGGGATGCGCTGCAAACATTAGCCTTCGAAATATTGACAAGTCTTAACAATACCTCGCCAGAAGTCGCAATCAAACTTATTCGACTACTATCCGTCGCCTCCGGGGCAGAAGGAATGGTAGCTGGTCAAGTCCTCGACATCGAAGGGGAAGAAATGGATTTAACTTTGGAGCAACTGGAGCGTATCCATTTGAACAAAACCGGCGCACTTCTTTCGTTTTGTATCGAAGCAGGCGCATTACTTGCTGATGTCGATAATGAGAACATGATAAATTTACAAAAATTCGCCAAAAACATTGGGTTAACTTTCCAAATACAAGATGATATTTTAGATGTGACATCGACAACTGAAGAACTTGGGAAAAATGTTGGCAGCGATGAATCTAGTGGAAAAGTTACTTATCCTAGTCTACTAGGACTAGATAAAGCGAAGGAGCAACTTGCTATTCATCATCAATTAGCAAGGAATTCATTAGCGTTTATTAACAATGAAGAATCATTACTACTTCAATTTGCTGATTATATCGTTAATCGTAAGCATTAATTGAATGAAACCCTTGTGCTAGTTATTCTAGTTGATATAATGTTATCAAGTGGAAATTAGAATGTGGCAATTAAAATGTGAAGGTGTGTGATAACAGTGAACCTCACTAAAATCGAAAATCCGTCTTTTATTAAAAAAATGAATAAAGAACAATTAAGAGAGCTTGCTGAGGATATTCGACAGTTTCTTGTTGAAAAATTATCTGTAACTGGCGGACATATTGGACCGAATCTTGGTGTGGTTGAACTAACGCTTATGCTTCATAAAGTTTTCGACAGCCCTAAGGATAAAATCTTATGGGATGTCGGACACCAGGCTTATGTTCATAAAATTTTAACGGGACGCGCGGGGGATTTTGATACGCTTCGGCAATTCAAAGGCCTTTGCGGGTTTCCGAAAATGAATGAAAGCGAACATGATGTTTGGGAAGCAGGTCATAGTTCAACTTCATTATCAGCCGCTATGGGAATGGCTGTAGCTCGGGATATTAAAGGTGATGAAAATTATGTCATTCCTGTAATCGGCGATGGTGCGCTGACAGGCGGCATGGCGCTTGAGGCGCTGAATCATATCGGACACGAAAAAACCAATATGCTTGTCATCTTGAATGATAATGAAATGTCGATCGCGCCGAATGTCGGAGCGCTTCATACGATTTTAGGAAAACTAAGAACTGCAGGAAAATATAATTCTGCCAAAGATGAATTGGAATATATTTTGAAAAAGATTCCTGCCGTTGGTGGTAGAGTGGCATCGGCCGCTGAACGTGTAAAAGATAGCTTGAAATATTTACTCGTTTCGGGCGTCTTTTTTGAAGAGCTCGGTTTTACTTATTTAGGCCCAGTAGATGGCCATGACTTTTCGGATTTGGAAAGAAATCTTCAATACGCTAAAAAGATGGAAGGACCTGTACTTCTTCATGTAATTACCAAAAAAGGTAAGGGATATCGTCCTGCCGAAGATGACAAAATAGGAACATGGCACGGCACTGGTCCTTATAAAATTGAAACAGGAGATTTTGTTAAATCATCTTCTGTCGCACCATCTTGGAGCGGTCTTATTGCTGATTCGTTAAGCGATTTAGCACGTGTTGATAAACGAATCGTAGCGATAACGCCTGCAATGCCTGTTGGATCCAAACTGGAATCATTTGCAGCAGAATTTCCAGACCGATTTTTCGATGTTGGTATTGCTGAACAACATGCGACAACAATGTCAGCTGGGCTTGCAACTCAGGGAATGAAACCGTTCTTGGCGATTTACTCGACCTTTTTACAACGGGCATATGATCAAATCCTCCATGATATTTCACGCCAAAATCTGAATGTTTTCATTGGTATTGACCGCTCCGGACTTGTTGGAGCCGATGGTGAAACGCATCAAGGCGTTTTTGATATTGCATTTTTGAGACATATGCCTAATTTGGTCATCATGATGCCTAAAGACGAAAATGAAGGCCAACATATGGTGAAAACTGCAATCGAATACAATGATGGTCCCATTGCTTTACGCTATCCACGCGGAAATGGCTTAGGAGTATCCTTGGATGAAAGTACTTATTCAATACCAATCGGTTCATGGGAAATTTTACGTGATGGAACTGATGCGGCAATATTAACCTTCGGCACGTCTATCCCGATGGCACTTGAAGCTGCGGAGATGCTAGAGGAAAAAGGTATTAACGCCCGTGTCGTCAATGCTCGCTTTATTAAGCCGCTTGATTCAATGATGCTTGATGAAATGTTTAGTATGAAAATACCAATTATGACTGTAGAAGAAGGCGTTCTTGCTGGAGGATTCGGAAGTGCTGTTCTTGAATATGCGCATGACGTTTCGTATTCCGAAGCCCCGATTCAACGAATGGGTATTCCGGATAAGTTCATAGAACACGGCGATGTGAATGAATTGCTTGCAGAAATAGGCATGACTGCCGATCATTTATCCCAAAACGTTCTTTCTATTTTACCGAAAAAGACCGTAGAAAGAGGCGTCGTTTAATGGCTGGTGAAGAAAAAGAACGAGTAGATGTTCTTCTCGTAAAAAGAGGACTAGTGGAAACAAGGGAACAAGCTAAACGTTCAATAATGGCTGGCATTGTATTTTCTGCTAATACTCGAATGGAAAAGCCGGGTGAAAGAATTTTCACCGATGCGCCTTTGGAAGTAAAAGGAAGTACATTGAAATACGTTAGTCGCGGCGGTTTAAAGTTAGAAAAAGCCCTTGAAGTTTTTGATGTTGATACAAAAGATAAAATCGTTTTGGACATCGGTGCTTCAACGGGCGGCTTCACTGATTGCGCATTGCAAAATGGGGCAGCCCATTGTTACGCTTTAGATGTTGGGTATAATCAGCTTGCTTGGAAAATCAGACAAGATCCACGCGTAACCGTGATGGAACGAATGAATTTTCGTTATGCCACAGCAGAATTATTTACTGATGGGCAGCCGCAATTTGCAACAATTGATGTTTCATTCATCTCGTTAGCACTTATTTTGCCGACATTAAAAAAGATTATTTCGGACGGCGGAAATGTCATTGCTCTTGTGAAACCTCAATTTGAAGCTGGCAAAGGAAAAGTTGGGAAAAAGGGTGTCGTAAAAGAACGTTCCACTCATTTCGAAGTACTGAAAAAACTTGCGGATATGTCTTTAAATGAAGGATTTACGCTACGGGGTGCATCATTTTCACCTGTGACGGGCGCAGAAGGAAATATTGAATTTTTATTTCATTTAACCGCTGATGAAAGTCCGGTCAAATCTTATACTGACGATACATTTAACGCGCTCATTGATGTCGCTTACAAAGAATTGCAATAGCGCGCATTGATTGTGCGCTTTTCAATTTTTACTTATTTTATTTCAAAATAATAGGAGGTTCAATCTTGAATAAAGGGCATAGACATATACGGATACGGGATATTATTTCCAACAATGATGTTGAAACACAGGACGAGCTTGTACAAAGCTTGAAAGATGCTGGTGTAGATGTTACACAAGCGACTGTTTCACGTGATATAAAAGAAATGCATCTAATTAAAGTTCCAACAAATAATGGGAATTACAAATATAGTTTACCACCGATCCATTCATACAATACTGAAGAAAAATTGCATCGAGCAATGACGGATGCTTTTGTTAGTATCGATGGTGCTGGACATTTTCTTGTCCTTAAAACACTGCCGGGAAATGCACAAGCGGTAGGTTCCCTTCTTGACCATTTGAAATGGGAAGAAATGTTGGGAACGATTTGCGGAGATGATACTTGCCTGATAATTTGCAGGGACGAAACAAAGTTACCGGACGTAAAAGAAAAATTACTTGCGATGCTTTGAAAGTGGTGAGCCTGAATGTTAAATGAAATTTCAATTAAAAATTTCGCGATCATTGAACAACTTGATGTTCGATTTGAAAATGGACTTACTGTGTTAACTGGCGAGACGGGAGCAGGAAAATCGATAATTATCGATGCTGTTCAATTGATAGCGGGTGGACGCGGATCGCAACGCTTTATTCGCCATGGGGCAAATCGAGCTGAGCTTGAAGGGCATTTCAGCATCGAAGATTCAAAGCATCCGGTCATTAATACATTGCAACAATTCGGTATCGAAGTAGAAGATGGAGTTATAATTTTACGTCGAGATCTTAATAGTAACGGGAAAAATGTTTGCCGGATAAACGGTAATCTCGTTACAATTGCGGTATTAAGAGAAGTAGGCAATCAAATCATTGACATTCACGGTCAACACGAAAACCAAGAATTAATGCATGAACGCAGGCATATTCACCTATTAGATCAATATGCAGGGAACAAAATGGAAGAAGCGTATGCTAGTTATCTAGAATTATATAATAAGTATTTGAAATTGAAGAGAAAATTAGAAGCAGCCGATGAAAATGAACAGCAAGTTGCTCAACGAATCGATCTTTATTCTTTTCAATTAAAAGAAATAAATGAGGCACAACTTGAAATCGGGGAAGATGAAAAACTTGAAGATGAACAGCGAAAACTTCAAAACTTCAATCGTCTTTATGAACGTTTAAATACCGCGTACGAGTCCATAAGTGGCGATTCGCGCGCACTCGATTGGGTGGGCTCTGCCATGAGTGACATGGAAGACGCAGCGGAAGTCGATCGGGATTTGGCAAACCAATTAGAGTCGATTTCTACGAGCTTTTACACTTTGCAAGAAACTGCACATGAACTTAGAAATCGAATAGACGATTTGGAATTTGACCCTGCCAGATTGGATATTGTCGAGGAAAGACTTGCATTACATATCGCATTAAAACGAAAATATGGGAATACAACAGAAGATATTTTAATTTACCGAGATAAAATTGCTGATGAACTTGAAAGTTTGATAAATCGTGATGAACGATTGCTCGTCGAACAAGAAAAATTAATTCAACTTAAAAAGGATTTAGAAATTGAAGCAGAAGAACTGTCCATTATTCGACGCAATTCAGCCAAGCAATTAGAAATCGCAATTTTGGAGCAACTTCAACAACTACATATGGAAAAAGCATCATTCAAGGTCATGATAGACCGTAAAAAAGGGTTTGACATCACTGGCTACGATGATATTGCATTTCATATTTCTACAAACGTTGGCGAGCCTTTAAAACCTCTTGTCAAGGTCGCTTCGGGCGGTGAACTATCGCGACTAATGCTGGCATTAAAAACAATATTTTCAAAACATCAAGGAATCACTTCGATTATTTTTGATGAGGTGGACACTGGAGTGAGTGGACGAGTCGCACAAGCGATTGCAGAAAAAATTGCAATGGTTGCGAGTCATTCCCAAGTGCTTTGTATTTCTCATTTACCGCAAGTTGCGGCAATGGCTGATCAGCATTATTTAATCAAAAAAGAAGTGAAAAACAAAAGAACGACCACCGCAATTGAAAATGTTCATAATAAGGAACGAACAAATGAATTATCACGAATGCTTTCCGGCGCAGAAACAACGCCGCTAACGCTAAAACACGCGGAAGAACTCCTGACGCTTGCTGCAGTGAGAAAGAAAAGTTTCAGATAAAACATTTCACGTGCATCGTAAATTATGCACGTTTTTTATTTCTTTTTTTACCCTCTCATAAGATTCCTCTGAACGGACATACCATTAGTATCTCTTTATGAGGAGGTGAAATATGGGATGGAGTAAGCAGTTCAGGTTGATTGTAACGTTTTCTGTCGTCTTGCTGTTTTTGCCGATCAATACGGGAACGGCATCCGGGAATGATGAATCACTTATTCCGATGGGTCATTCAATCGGCATAAAAATGGATTTGTCAGGTGTTTTTATTACGAATGACGTTTTACTTGGCAAAGACGAATGGTTGAGAGCTGGCGATCTTATTGGAGAAGTTGACAATGTAAAAATTTCAAAGCTAAAAATTTTGGAGCAAACATTATCATCGATTCGTGACAAGGAAGGCGTAAAATTACTTGTCTCAAGGAACGGAGAAACATTTCAAGTCAAGTCAGATAGCGAAGCAATAAAACGGCTAATTCCATTCCTAAAAGACAGCACAGAAGGTACAGGAACCTTAACGTATGTGGATCCAAAAAACGGAACATATGGTGCGCTAGGTCATCAAATTATCGACAGTTCATTAAAAACGCCACCACAATTTAAAGTAGGCTCGATTCATCTTTCCGAAATTGAGCAAATCCGGAAAAGTGTCCCAGGGAATCCGGGATATAAAATATCAACAATCGTTAAAGATGAAGAAACGCTCGGAACTATAAACAAAAATGGAATTTACGGCATTTTTGGTTTGTGGAATGGCTCTCATGATGAAGTCTTATCCGAACCACTTGTTATTATGCATCCTTCAGATGTCAAAGTGGGTGCAGCGGAAATATATACGACTGTAAAAGGCACAACGGTTGAGTCTTTTTCAATTCGAATCACAAGCGTTGAAAAAGATCAGTTCCATTTTGTCTTAACGGATTCAAAATTACTGGAAATGACCGGCGGAATTTTGCAAGGGATGAGTGGAAGTCCGGTAATCCAAAACGGAAAATTTGTTGGTGCAGTCACCCATATGTTCGTGGATGAACCAGAAAAAGGTGCAGCGCTTTTTTTGGAAACGATGCGTAAAGGGGAAAAGTAATGAAGAAAGGTCAACCAAATTGGTTGACCTTCTTTCTTTTTAAAATTAAACATGCGAAAAATGTCGAAATTCGATGAAAACATCCTCCAGAAGATTCATCTTTACTTATATTAAAGGGAATAAGTATCTTTTGTCGAAATTCTCCTACTAAGCAATCATAGACTGCTCAATTATAAAATTTGGTTTTAAGAGGGGGAAATGAAGTTGGATACTATAAAAGTTGCAATTGTAGATGATAACAAAGAACTTGTAAAAACGATGAAGTCTTATTTTGAAAAACACCCAGAAATTGAAATTGTTTGGACTGGGCATAATGGGAAAGTTTGTTTGACAATGCTAGAAGAAATAGTACCTGATGTACTACTTCTTGACATAATTATGCCTCATCTAGATGGTATTGCAGTTCTAGAAACGATCGGCGGTAGTTCGAAATATAAAGATTTACACATTATCATGCTAACAGCATTTGGACAAGAAGATGTCATGACACAAGCGGCAGATTTAGGCGCATCCTATTTTATGCTGAAACCGTTTGAGTTCGATCGACTGACCAATCAAATATTTCAAGTAGCGGGCACTAAAAAGCCGTCCATTCCAATATCACAACCAGGTGGGGGATCAGCACCGGGGACTGTAAGTCAAAAAGTACTGGATACGACAATCACTGGAATAATTAAAGAAATTGGCGTTCCAGCGCATATTAAAGGCTATGCATTTCTTCGTGAGGCAATCCAGATGGTTTATTCCGACGTAGAACTCCTTGGTTCGGTCACAAAAGTCCTTTATCCTGATATCGCATCAAAATTTAACACGACACCTTCTCGCGTGGAACGTGCAATTCGACATGCTATTGAAGTTGCCTGGAATCGAGGGAATTACGAGGTTATTTCAAAAATGTTCGGATACACTGTCCATCATTTGAAAAGTAAACCGACGAATAGTGAATTCATTGCGATGATCGCTGATAAAATCAGGCTTGAACATATGGCAAGCTGATTTTGTACTTTCTTAGGAAACTATAAAATTATGTACTGTTGATAAATTCTAACATAGAGAATTCACGTCCAGCTCCAGGCGCCAGCCCCTCGGGTCATAAGCAATTCTTCTCAGGCAAAGAGCGCCACGTCGTTGGATTGCTTATGCCTGTCGGGGCTAAACGGCGCGATTTTCGCTTTTGTATTTAATTCATATAAAAAGATGGATCATGACAGGTTATTGTCGTGATCCATCTTTTTTTACAAAGCGCTCTTGTACACGTCCATTTTTTCGGTCGCGGCGAAGTAGAAAACCTGCGAAAAATGCCAACCCCGCACTGAACATAATGAGCCCTATTAGAAATTGTACCCAACTTGCTGGAAAAGGGAAGAAAATAATTCCGTATAATGAATCCCTCATCAGCTTTATTCCACCAGCAGCAAAAACTCCTGGAATTAAAAGTACAATAAAAGCCGCTAAGCGTGCCATTAAAACATCTCCTTTTGACATATATAATTTTACCTGCTGAAGATATATTGTCAAGAAGAGGGCAATCGTGTATGATTAAATTGTAATTGCAAAAGATTGCACGCGCCAAAAAGGAGAATGAACATCCTTGCAAAACGTTCTCATTGTCGGGGCGGGGACAGGCGGCTTAATAATTCTGGACCTACTCCAAAATCTAGATTTTATGAATGTGAAAGCAATCATTGACACAGATGAAAGAGCACCAGGGATTACCCGAGCAAAAGAACTTGGAATTCATTATGGAAGTGACTGGAAAGTACATCTTTCGCCAAACATACATATTGTTTTTGATGTGTCAGGAAATGAGGCAGTTTTTGCCGAATTATTAAAGGCGAGATCCAATCATACTGTATTGATACCCGATTCAGTAGCAAACCTTCTTGTTCGCCTACTTGAAGAGAATGATACATACACAAAACGGATTCGTGCCGAAGTCCATAAACAACGGATGGTTTTTGACTCCGTAGACGAAGGTATGATCGGCATTAATAAGCATGGGAAAGTAGACTTTTTTAATAATAGTGCTGCTCGTATGACGGGTACGTCAATTGAGGATGCTATTGGAAAGAAGATTACTGATGTAGTACCAACGTCAAGATTGACCCATGTCTTTGATTCAGGTAGGTCAGAGTTAAACAAAGAATTAGTTCTGCAAAATGGTCTTAAAATAGTCACATCAAGATACCCGCTACATGATCATAAAGGGAAAATAGTAGGCGCATTTGCGGTATTTAAAGATATGACAGAAGTTTTGGCACTTGCAGAAGAAATCACAGACTTGAAAAAAGTACAAACAATGCTCGAAGCAATTATTCATTCAAGCGATGATGCGATTTCCGTTGTAGATGAAAATGGAAATGGAATACTTGTTAATCCCGCCTACACGCGCATTACTGGTCTGACAGCGGACGAGGTAATAGGGAAACCCGCTGCCGTTGATATTAGCGAAGGTGAAAGTATTCATATGAAAGTATTGAAAACCAGGCAGCCTGTTCGAGGCGTTAATATGCGCGTCGGTGAAAACAACAATGAAGTCATTGTCAACGTTGCGCCGATAATCGTCGATAGGCAGGTTCGAGGTAGTGTCGGGGTCATTCATGATATTACCGAGATGAGAAACTTAATGAATGAGCTTGACCGGGCACGCACAATTATTCGTAAACTGGAATCGACCTATACATTTGATGATGTGTATGGAAAATCCACGGATATTGAAATTGCGATTGAACAAGCTAAGCTTGCTGCACGAAACAGTATACCCGTTTTGCTTCGAGGCGAAGCAGGAAGCGGAAAAGAATTATTCGCGCATGCAATTCATAGTGAAAGTGAACAAAAGTTCGGTAAATTCGTGCGGGTCAATTGTACGAATCATCCAGTAAATTTGGAAGCTGAGTTATTTGGCAACCTTGATGATACAAACACAAATAACCTGAATGACAGTTTGTTTATGCAATCAAAGAACGGCACACTTTTTCTAGACGAAATTTCAGATATGCCGTTGGAAGTACAAGAAAAAGTACTGATTTATTTACGTGAAGGGATTATTTATCCATACGGCAATGATGATCCAATACGTTTACCCGTTCGCATAATTGCAGCATCATCTAAAAATCTGGAAAAAGCGATGCATGATGGTACGTTTTTGGAAGACTTATATTACTTATTGAACAGGATTTCAATTCAGATTCCTTCTCTTCGTTCACGAAAAGAAGATATTCCGGTCATTGTCGAGAACATACTGATTAAGTTAAACCAAGAATTCGGCATGAA
This sequence comes from Sporosarcina sp. Marseille-Q4063, assembly GCF_018309085.1. Lineage (GTDB taxonomy): Bacteria > Bacillota > Bacilli > Bacillales_A > Planococcaceae > Sporosarcina. The sequence continues at coordinate 283,764 of NZ_CP070502.1, forward strand.
TGTAAAGGGAATATCAAAAGAGGCACAAAACTTTTTAAAGCGCTTCGATTGGCCTGGAAATGTTCGGGAGTTAGAAAACGTCCTAAGTCGAGCAATGATTTATAGCAATCAGGGAAAAACTATTCTAGAACTAGAAGATGTAACAAAATCTCTTTTTACCGAAAATCATGCAGCAGAAGATTCTGTTCTTCCAGAAAAAAGCACGCTTGCTTCAATAATGGATGATTACGAGAAAACCATTCTTGAAACAGCACTTCGCGAAAATGATGGCAATAAATCGACTACCGCCAACAGACTAGGAATTTCTCTTAGATCACTTTATTATAAGTTAGAAAAATTTAACCTCGTGTAATTAGGAGGAATTGAAATGACAACACTTGCTTCAATTGTTGAAAAAGCAGCTATGCAAGATGATCCTATCGTAGCGGTCGCTTCTGCAGCTGATATGGAAGTGCTTACAGCGGTTTATGAAGCAGTAAATAACGGAATTGCGTCATTTATATTATTTGACGACCAAGAAAAAATTCATCATTTACTTTCGCAAAACTATCGTGAGTTACTCGCCAATGATAAAATACAGATTTATCATACTGAAAATCTGAAAGAATCAGCGGTTGAGGCTGTAAAAGCGGTTTCCAGTGGACAAGCGCATGTATTGATGAAAGGAAATATTCCAACGTCAGTACTTTTGAAAGAAGTTTTAAATAGCGAGTACGGCCTTAGAACAGGGAAAGTACTTTCTCATGTTGCAGCATTTGAAGTGCCAAACTATGATAGACTCTTGTTTGTTACAGATGCGGCCATGAATATAGCGCCAGATCTCGACGCAAAAGCGCAAATCATCCGGAATGCAGTTGCAACTGCCCATGCATGCGGGATTGATCAACCAATCGTTGCGCCTCTTGCGGCTATTGAAACGATTAATTCTGCGATGACACCAACGATTGATGCAGCTTCACTAGTTGTTATGAATCAGCGCGGTCAGATTGACGGTTGTATAATAGAAGGTCCATTGGCACTCGACAATGCAATTTCAACAGAAGCTGCCACACAAAAAGGCATAACTGGTCCATCGGCTGGGAAAGCCGATATCTTAGTGGCACCAAATATCGAAGCAGGAAACATTTTATATAAATCACTCATGTATTTTGCACAGGCGAAGGTTGGCGCTGTCATCCAAGGAGCCAGCGCGCCAATCGTATTGACTTCGAGAGCAGATAGTGCAGAAAGCAAACTTTATTCGCTTGCACTTGCAATCCTTTCTACATCAACGAATTGAACACGTACCTACTAAGGAGGAATTTTTAATGGAAATTTTCAAGTATATGGAAACTGAAGATTTTGAGCAAGTTGTTTTTTGTCAAGATAAAACATCAGGGTTAAAAGCGATTATCGCTATCCACGACACGACACTAGGCCCAGCTCTTGGCGGTACACGTATGTGGACGTATGCAAGTGAAAGCGAAGCAATTGAAGATGCGCTTCGATTAGCACGTGGCATGACATATAAAAACGCGGCAGCGGGACTAAATCTCGGCGGCGGAAAGACTGTTATTATCGGCGATCCAAGAACAGATAAAAATGATGAAATGTTCCGTGCATTTGGTCGTTTCATAGAAGGATTGAATGGTCGTTATATTACTGCGGAAGATGTTGGAACGACTGAAGCAGATATGGACCTCATTCACCTGGAAACAGACTATGTAACTGGAACTTCTGCAGAAGGCGGATCTTCAGGTAACCCTTCACCGGTAACTGCATATGGCATTTATGTCGGTATGAAAGCAGCGGCAAAAGAAGCGTTCGGTACGGATTCATTAGAGGGTAAAACAATTGCAGTACAAGGTGTCGGCAACGTTGCATACACATTATGCGAACATTTACACGAAGAAGGCGCGAAACTGATTGTTACAGATATTAATGAGCAAGCCGTTCAACGTGCAGTGGATGCATTCGGCGCGACAGCTGTCGGCATCGATGAGATTTATTCGCAAGAAGCGGATATTTTCGCTCCATGCGCGCTAGGTGCAGTAATTAATGATGAAACGATTCCGCAATTCAAGTGTAAAGTGATTGCGGGTTCTGCGAACAACCAATTAAAAGAAAATCGTCACGGCGACGAAATTCATGAAATGGGCATTGTTTATGCACCGGATTACGTTATCAACTCAGGCGGTGTCATTAATGTTGCTGATGAATTAATTGGCTATAACAGTGAACGCGCGCTTAAACGAGTTGAAGGAATTTACAATATAATTGGTGAGATTTTCAACATTTCTAAAGAAGAAAACATTCCGACTTACGTCGCGGCTGACCGCTTGGCTGAACAGCGTATTGCACGTGTTGCAAAATCGCGCAGTCAATTTCTGCAAAATGAAAAAAGTATTTTAACGAAACGATAACAATCGGTTGATTGATGTGGAAGGAGAAATTAATGTGCAAGCAAAAGAATACAGAGTTTTAGTGATCAACCCGGGTTCTACTTCTACCAAAATAGGGGTTTTCATCGATGATAAATTACTCATGGAAAGCACCATCCGACATTCGGCAGAAGAGGTTGCACAATATCCTTCCATAATCGATCAATATAGTTTCCGGAAAGATGCCATTTTGAATGCTTTGGAATCGGAAGGTATCAGTATTTCAAAACTGAACGCTGTATGCGGGCGCGGCGGATTGTTGCGTCCGATAGAAGGCGGAACGTATGATGTCAACGATGCCATGATTGATGATTTAAGAAAAGGTTATTCGGGTCAACATGCCTCCAATCTGGGTGGCATTTTGGCCAATGAAATTGCGAAGGGGCTTAATATACCGGCTTTCATCGTCGACCCAGTTGTCGTCGATGAACTTCAACCTGTTGCTCGAATATCCGGTTTTTCTTTAATTAATCGTAAATCGATTTTTCATGCGTTAAACCAAAAAGCAGTTGCAAGAAGGTATGCATTCCAAGTGAACAAGAAGTATGCGGATCTTCGCCTAATCGTGACGCATATGGGCGGCGGAATTACAGTAGGCGCCCATGCCGAAGGGAAAGTAATCGACGTCAATAACGGATTGCACGGTGATGGTCCATTTAGTCCAGAAAGAGCGGGGACTGTTCCCACGGGCGATCTTGTCGATTTATGTTTTTCAGGCAATTATTTCCGGAGTGAGGTCATGAAATCGCTCGTCGGTGGAGGCGGCCTGGTCGGGTATCTTGGGACGAATGATGCCGTTCTTGTTGAAAAAAGGATTGCAGCCGGCGATGAAAAGGCAACACTGATTTACGAAGCCATGGCTTATCAAATTGCCAAAGAAATCGGTAGTGCGGCTGCAGTATTGGAAGGCCGTATCGATGCCATCATATTGACCGGCGGACTTGCATACGGAAAAGAATTTATTGAGTCAATTTCATCTAAAGTCGACTGGATTTCTGATGTTGTCGTATATCCAGGTGAAGATGAATTACAAGCACTCGCTGAAGGTGCAATTCGAGTACTTTCAGGCGAGGAGAAAGCAAAAAGCTATCCATCTTAACGGATAGTTCAGGGAGGTAACTGATTTGGGACGAGAGTATGATGTAGTCATTTTAGGCGGCGGCACGGGCGGTTATGTAGCTGCAATCCGAGCTGCGCAATTAGGACTGAAAACGGCCCTTGTAGAAAAAGAAATGCTCGGCGGAACATGCTTGCATAAAGGATGCATTCCGAGTAAAGCCTTATTGAAAAGTGCTGAAGTTTATGACTTGGCGAAAAATCAAGCTGCAGAGTTCGGGGTAGATACGGCCGATGTATCGCTCGATTTTAGCCGAGTGCAAGAACGTAAAAATGGTATTGTGAAACAATTGCACCAAGGTGTTACCGGGCTGATGAAAAAAGGGAAGATCGATGTTTTTGAAGGACTGGGCAGAATGCTGGGACCTTCTATCTTCTCACCAATGCCTGGAACAATTTCAGTTGAAATGAAAAACGGCGAAGAGAATGAAATGCTTATTTTAAAACATTTAATTATCGCGACAGGTTCAAGACCAAAGTCATTACCTGGGTTGGAAATCGATGAAACGGATGTCTTATCTTCTGATGGAGCATTGTCGATGGAAACGCTTCCAAAATCAATCATTATTGTCGGTGGCGGTGTCATTGGAATTGAGTGGGCATCTATGTTGCATGACTTTGGTGTTGAAGTAACTGTGCTTGAATATGCGGATCAAATCATTCCAACTGAAGATGTCGATATTTCTAAAGAAATGAAAAAAATTCTATCGAAAAAAGGAATTACTTTCGTAACGAGTGCACAGGTATTGCCGGATACACTTGTAAAAGAGACTGGTTCAGTTACAATTTCTGCAGAAGTTTCAGGCGAGACGAAAGAATATTCAGCTGAGAAAATGCTAGTGTCGGTTGGACGCCAAGCGAATGTTGAAGGTATTGGAATAGAAAATACTGAAATCGAAGTAGTCAATGGTTTTATTCAAACAAGACCTACGTTCCAAACGAAAGAACATCATATTTATGCAATTGGTGATGTGATTGGCGGTCTTCAACTTGCGCATGTAGCTTCTCATGAAGGAATTGCCGCAGTTGAACATATCGCGGGACTGAAAAATGAACCAATTGATTATAAAAAGATTTCGCGTTGCATTTATTCAAGCCCGGAAGTTTCAAGTGTCGGGATTACGGAACAACAAGCAAAAGATCAAGGCTTTGATGTTAAAGTTGGTAAGTTTCCATTTATGGCAATCGGAAAATCACTCGTTAATGGAAACTCTGATGGTTTCGTCAAAATTATTGCTGACAAGGCATCGGACGATATTCTCGGTGTGCATATGATTGGCTCCCATGTTACGGAACTTATATCAGAAGCAGGTTTGGCAATGGTTCTTGACGCAACACCATGGGAAGTTGCAACTACAATTCATCCACATCCATCACTTTCCGAAGTAATGGGCGAAGCGGCTTTAGCTGTGGATGGAAAAGCGATACACATGTAAAAGGGGGATTAGTAAAATGGCAAAAAATCGTCATGAAGAACTCGGTTTATCCGATCAGGATGTCTTAAATATTTTTGAAACAATGGTTCGCGCGCGCCGAGTCGATGAGCGTATGTGGTTATTAAATCGTGCAGGAAAAATTCCTTTCGTTATTTCATGTCAAGGACAAGAAGCGGCCCAAGCTGGTGCGGCATATGCACTTGATAAAGATAAGGATTGGATTGCACCTTATTATCGTGATATGGCAGTTGTTTTACATTTTGGAATGACAACAAAAGAATTAATGTTATCCGCATTCGCAAAATCTGAAGATCCAAATTCAGGCGGTCGTCAAATGCCGGGCCACTTCGGACAAAGAAAAAACCGTATACTGACAGGTTCTTCACCTGTTACGACCCAGTTGCCACACGCGGTCGGCGTAGCATTGGCAGCGAAAATGAAGAAGGAAGACTTTATCACATTCGTAACATTAGGAGAAGGTTCTTCCAACCAAGGTGATTTCCATGAAGGAATGAACTTTGCAGGCGTTCATAAATTACCGACTGTTATTATGGTCGAAAACAATAAATATGCGATTTCGGTTCCTATCGAAAAACAAATTGCTGCTGAAAACGTGTCAGACCGGGCAATTGGATATGGAATGCCAGGTTTCACGGTGGATGGAACAGATCCACTTGAAGTTTATCGTGTAGTTAAAGAAGCAGCGGACCGAGCGCGTAGCGGAGAAGGGCCGAGTCTGGTTGAAACGGTTTGTTACCGACTGACATCTCACTCTTCCGATGATGACCACCGTCAATATCGTTCAGCTGAAGAACTGGAGATTGAAAAATCGAAAGATCCAAATATTACGTTTGCAGCTTATTTAAGAGAAGTAGGCGTTTTAACAGATGAAATCGAAAAAGAAATGGAAGAGCGTATTATGAAAGAAGTAAACGAAGCGACTGATTATGCAGAGAATGCACCTTATGCAGAGCCTGAAACAGCGCTCCTTCATGTGTATGCTGAAGAAGGGGGGAACGAATAATGACGGTTATGTCTTTTATTGATGCAATTACCTTAGCTATGAAAGAAGAAATGGAGCGAGATGATCGCGTTTTCGTTGTTGGTGAAGACGTTGGTTTAAAAGGCGGTGTGTTTAAAGCGACACAAGGCTTATACGATCAATTTGGCGAAGAGCGTGTTATCGATGCACCTTTGGCAGAGTCTGCCATCGCAGGTGTTGGAATCGGGGCTGCAATGTACGGTTTGCGTCCAATTGCAGAAATGCAATTTGCAGACTTTATCATGCCAGCGGTGAACCAAATTGTTTCAGAAGCTGCAAAAATTCGTTACCGTTCCAATAATGATTGGTCTTGTCCAATTGTTATTCGCGCACCATTTGGCGGCGGTGTCCACGGGGCGCTTTATCACTCGCAATCCGTTGAAGCGATGTTTGCAAGCACACCGGGGTTGAAAATCGTTATTCCGTCTACGCCTTATGATGCGAAAGGTCTTTTAAAAGCAGCGATTCGAGATGAAGATCCGGTCTTGTTTTTCGAACACAAACGTGCTTACCGGTTAATTAAAGGTCAAGTTCCAGACGACGATTACGTGCTCCCAATCGGGAAAGCGGATGTAAAACGTGAAGGTGATGACATTACGATTATCACATACGGTCTTTGCGTGCACTTTGCCCTGCAAGCTGCAGAACGTCTTGCTGAAGATGGTATTTCAACTCATATTCTTGATTTACGGACAGTGTACCCACTTGATAAAGAAGCGATTATTGAAGCCGCTTCGAAAACTGGAAAAGTACTTCTCATAACTGAAGACAATATGGAAGGCAGCATTATGGGAGAAGTCGCTGCAATTATTTCCGAAAACTGCTTGTTTGACCTAGATGCGCCTATAAAACGTATTGCGGGTCCAGATGTACCGGCAATGCCATATGCACCGACAATGGAACGATTCTTTATGATGAACCCTGACAAAGTCGAAAAAGCAGCGCGTGATCTTGCTGAGTTTTAAAAGAGATGGAGGTAAATTGATTGGCTATTGAAAATATCTTAATGCCGCAACTCGGTGAAAGCGTAACTGAAGGCACAATCGAGAAATGGCTAGTAAAACCTGGCGATACGGTCAATAAGTATGATCCACTCGCTGAAGTGAACACGGACAAAGTAAATGCCGAAGTTCCTTCTTCGTTTGGTGGAACGATTAAAGAATTAATCGCACAAGAAGGTGAAACGCTTGAGGTCGGCGCAATTATTTGTGTGATTGAAACTGAAGCTGGTAGCGAAGAATCAGAACCGCAAATAGCAGCGTCACCCGCAAAACCGGAGCCTGCTAATGAGATGCCGGCAGAAGGTTCACTTCAACCGACTTCGCCGATTAAACAGGATAGAAGTGAAAGCGGACGATACTCACCTGCAGTTTTGCGTTTATCACAAGAAAACAATATCGATTTATCACTTGTTGAAGGCACAGGGCGTGGTGGACGAATCACGCGTAAAGATTTATTAGCTATTATCGAAAGTGGCGAAATGCCAAAAGCTGCACCAGTTCAAGAGGCTTCTGCGCCGACGCCAACGCCATCGCAAGAACCAACAAAAGCAGCACCTGCGGGGCAGCCGAAAACTGAAGTGCCGGTGATGGCTGGCGACGTTGAAATTCCAGTCACGGGCGTACGCCGTGCGATTGCGAATAATATGCTGCGTTCGAAACATGAAGCGCCGCATGCTTGGATGACTGTTGAAGTTGACGTAACGAATTTAGTTGCCTACCGCGATTCATTGAAAAATGAATTCAAACAGAAGGAAGGCTTCAATTTAACATACTTTGCATTTTTTGTTAAAGCAGTATCACAAGCATTGAAGGAATTCCCGATGATGAATTCGATGTGGGCTGGAGACAAAATCATTCAGAAAAAAGATATTAACATTTCGATTGCTGTTGCAACGGAAGATTCTTTGTTTGTTCCGGTTATTAATCATGCCGATGAAAAAACAATCAAAGGAATCGGCCGTGATATTCAGGAATTGGCTACGAAGGTGCGTACTGGAAAATTGAAATCAGCTGAAATGCAAGGCGGAACGTTCACCGTGAACAATACCGGTTCATTTGGTTCCGTTCAATCCATGGGGATTATTAATCATCCACAAGCTGCAATTCTTCAAGTCGAGTCGATTGTGAAGCGTCCTGTCATCATGAACGGCGGTATGATTGCCGCGCGCGATATGGTTAACTTGTGCTTGTCACTTGATCACCGAGTACTTGACGGACTCGTTTGCGGACGTTTCCTTGCACGTGTTAAAGAAATTCTTGAAAACGTATCGGCAGACAACACATCTATTTACTAAAAAGTTACCGCCTGGAACCTGAATTATCGGTTCCGGGCTTTTTCAACTTACAATATTCGGGATGCTCATGTAAAATAGAGGTTAGTTTAGTAGATTGGGGAGGGAATGAGAAAAGTGACCATACATAAGATGAGGACGACAAATTTTGAAGACAGAAATTATTTAGAATGGAAAGAAGTCGCTGTTAAATCATTAAGGGGAAAACCTTTTGAAGAACTGATTACGAAAACACCAGAAGGAATTGATTTACAGCCGTTATATATCGGGGATCAATTAGATAATATAAGTGCGATTGCTACGATTAGAGAAGCAAAGCAACAAACTGGATGGATTGTCGCGCAACAACAATATGCGCTAGATGCGAAGTCATTTATTGCGGAGCTTACGAATTCAATTGAACGCGGGAATGAAGCAATTATCTATGACGGGGCAAATCCATTTGAATGGGATGAAAAGTCCTTAGAGAAACTGGCCAAACTTATTGCTTCGTATCCAATATTCATTACAAATACTAGTGAGAATGACCAACTACTCAAAGCATTTGATATCGTAGCTCAAGAAGACCGCAGCAAAGTGCGAGGTGCTGTTTCAATAAGTGGTTGGCGTTTACCTGAAGATTATCCAAACGTCCGAACAATTTGCGCGGATGTACGCAGTGCGCATTTAAACGGTGCAGATGCAGTCACGGAGTTGGCGCTCGCGATTGCTGAGGGTGCAGAGAATGCAATTACTTATCAATCATTTCGTGAACTTAGCGACCAGTTTTTTGTTCGTTTCGCGATTGATACTCATTTCTTTATGGAAATTGCCAAAATCCGCGCTTTTCGTATTTTATGGAATGCACTTGGAAAATCATTTGGAGAGAAGACGGTTACGCATATTCCTATTTTGACGGAAACATCGCTTCGAACGTATTCGAAATTAGACCCGTACGTCAATCTATTGCGCGCAGGAAATGAAGCGTTTTCAGCTGTTCTCGGTGGAGCCGATGTGATTACTGTTCATCCGCACGATGTGTTGACAGGCACAACCCCGGCGTCTATTCGTTACGCACGAAATGTTCAACTCGTTATTAAGAATGAAACACTTGTGGATAAAGTGCTTGATCCTTCAGGCGGTTCCTATTTTATAGACACCTTGACGAATGAACTTGTAGAAAAAGCATGGGCCTTATTTGTTGAAATTGATGCAGCTGGTGGATACAACGCATATGTTAAAAGCGGAAAACTTGGACAACGTTTGAAAGCATGTCGTTCAGCCAGTGCAGAAGAAGTAGCAAAAGGGAAGAAATCATTAATCGGCACAAATATTTATGCAGATTTATCGGCTATTGAGTTGAAAGAAACGTATGGAATTGAAGTGGAAGGCCGACTAGCAGAACCTTTTGAAAAGATAAGAGCCCATTTTCAAGAACTACAACCGAAAACTATATTACTCACGTTTGGCGAATTAAAAGATGTTAAACCACGTGCAGATTTTGTTAGCGGATTGTTGGCTACGGGTGGCGTTCATTCAGAGTGGAGTCCACTATTTACAAGTGCGCAAGAAGCAAACGAGTGGCTCGCGCATGAAAAACCGGATTATGTAGTTGTCTGTGGGAACCCAAGTGTAACAGAAGAAGTCATGACAGATTTACTTCAAGATTTTCCTAATGGAATTTTAATCGATGCAGCTGGAAAATATGAAACTGAAGTAAGTGAACACTGGCTTGCAAACGGTCTTAATGGGTTCATTTTCAGCGGGCAGGACAAAATAGCAAAACTTACGGAAATTAAAAATAAATGGAAGGGAGACGCGAACAATGAAAAAGCCTAATTTTAGTGAAATAAATCCATTACTTGGTGCTGAATCATTAAACGAACCATCTCCTTTAACAGGAAACCCATTTCTTACGAATGAAGGAATCGATATTAAAGCAGTTTATTCAAAAGAAGATGTTGAAAGTGTTTCCCATTTAAATGATTATCCCGGGATTGCACCGAATACGCGCGGTCCATATCCGACGATGTATGTGTCTAGACCTTGGACTGTTCGTCAATACGCGGGCTTCTCAACGGCTGAAGAAAGTAACGCATTTTATAGACGGAACCTTGCGATGGGGCAAAAAGGGTTATCTGTCGCCTTTGACTTGGCGACGCACCGGGGCTATGATTCCGATCATCCACGCGTGACGGGCGATGTCGGTAAAGCTGGGGTTGCAATCGACTCGGTTGAAGACATGAAAATCTTATTCGACGGAATCCCGCTTGACGAAATGTCCGTTTCAATGACAATGAACGGTGCAGTGTTGCCTGTCATGGCGTTTTATATCGTTGCGGCTGAGGAACAAGGCGTAACGCCAGATAAACTTGCGGGAACTATCCAAAATGATATTTTGAAAGAATATATGGTTCGTAATACGTATATTTTCCCGCCGGAAATGTCGATGAAAATTATTGCCGATATTTTTGAATTTACATCCGGGAAAATGCCGAAATTCAATTCGATTTCAATTTCGGGCTATCATATGCAAGAAGCGGGTGCCACCGCGGATATCGAGTTAGCGTATACGCTTGCTGACGGACTAGAATATGTTCGTACAGGGTTAACAGCAGGCATCGATATCGATTCATTTGCACCAAGATTATCGTTCTTCTGGGCAATCGGCAAAAACTACTTCATGGAAATCGCGAAAATGCGCGCTGCTCGTAAAATGTGGGCGCAAATGATTCAATCTTTTGAACCAGAAAATGCAAAGTCCTTGGCGCTACGCACACATTCGCAAACGTCTGGTTGGAGCTTAACGGAGCAAGATCCATTTAACAATGTCACGCGCACGCTTATTGAAGCAAATGCGGCGGCAATGGGGCATACGCAGTCGCTCCATACGAACGCACTTGATGAAGCGATTGCGCTTCCGACAGATTTTTCAGCACGAATTGCTCGGAATACACAGCTGTTTTTACAAGAAGAAACATTGATGACCAAAATCGCCGATCCATGGGGCGGGTCGTATTATGTTGAAAAATTGACAGACGAACTGATGGAAAAAGCATGGGAATTAATTGAAGAAATCGAAGAATTGGGCGGCATGGCGAAAGCGATTGAAACGGGTCTTCCGAAAATGAAAATTGAAGAAGCCGCTGCTAAACGTCAAGCGCAAATCGATTCTAAAGCAGAGTCGATCATCGGCGTGAATAAATATCAACTAGACGTTGAAGAACCGATTGACATTTTAGATATCGATAATACTGTCGTTAGACAAAAACAAATTGACAGGATCAATCAAATGAAAGCTACCCGTGATGAAGTTGAAGTCAAACGCACTCTTGAAGTGTTGACCGAAACTGCTCGAACGGGTGAAGGAAATCTTCTTGCAAATGCTGTTGACGCGGCTCGTGCGCGCGCAACGATTGGGGAAATTTCAGATGCGATTGAATCGGTCTCTGGACGACATAAGGCGGTGATACGTTCCGTGAGCGGAGTATACAGTTCAAACTTTTCGAACCAGGATGAGATTGACGAAGTGAAACAGATGGCTGAAGATTTCATGGAAAATGAAGGACGCAGACCAAGAATTTTGATCGGTAAAATGGGGCAGGACGGTCACGACCGAGGGGCTAAAGTAATCGCTTCTTCTTTCGCGGATTTAGGATTTGACGTCGATATCGGCCCGTTGTTCCAAACACCAGCAGAAACTGCTCTGCAAGCAGCTGAAAACGATGTCCATGTCATCGGCGTTAGTTCGCTAGCGGCGGGTCATAAAACGCTGGTACCAGAATTGAGAAATGAACTTGTGAAAATTGGGCGTGAAGATATATTGATTGTTGTCGGAGGTGTGATACCAGCACAAGATTATGAATTTCTTCGCGAGAACGGGGCATCCGCAATATTTGGTCCCGGTACTGTCATTCCCGTCGCGGCGCAAAAAGTAATCGAGGAGATTTACCGTAGGCTTGGCTACGAGGAAGTGACGGATTAATGAATAAAAAAGACGATTTTCGTGTCGACAGTGCAATGAACGTCATGGACGGCATTAATTCAACGCATGATGGGATGACAGCTTTGCCTCGGAAACGTTTTGTCAAAAAGGATGGAGCTATTCCTATTTCGGAACTAACTACTAATATTATGAATGGATCACGCTTGGATCTAGCAAAAGGAATTACACTTTTGGAAAGCACTACGGAGGCCGATAAAAAGGCGGGGCAACAACTTCTTCTCAATCTACTCCCTACAACGGGTAATAGTATTCGTGTTGGGATTACCGGCGTTCCCGGTGCTGGAAAAAGTACTTTTATCGAAAGCTTTGGACTAATGCTTGCACAGGCCGGCCATAGAGTGGCGGTTCTCGCAATAGACCCGAGTTCCTCCATTACAGGCGGCAGTATTCTAGGCGATAAAACGCGGATGGAAGAATTAGCGAGACATCCAAATGCGTTCATCAGACCTTCGCCAACAGCGGGCACATTAGGCGGCGTGCATAAAAAATCGCGTGAAACGATGTTGTTATGCGAAGCAGCGGGATATGACATTATATTAATCGAGACGGTTGGCGTCGGACAAAGTGAAACCGTCGTTCGGGGCATGGTGGATTTTTTCATGCTACTCGTTTTGACCGGTGCAGGGGATGAATTGCAAGGAATGAAAAAAGGCATTATGGAGCTTGCGGATATGATTGTCGTTCATAAAGCGGATGGCGATAATTTGAAACTTGCTAAAAAAACAGTTCGAGAATACAAACAACTGCTTCATTTTTTACAACCGGCTTCACCCGGCTGGACATCCACAGCGCTTCCAGTGTCTTCGCTTGCTAACACAGGGCTAAAAGATGTTTGGGAAACGATAGGTAAATTTAAGAAGACAATGGAAGAGACTAATTACTGGGCTATGCGTAGAAATGAACAAACGAAAGACTGGTTCAGATCTATGATTGAAAATCGTTTAATAGATTCATTTTTCTCCGAACCAGGTCGTAAAGAAAAAGTGTCAGCATTGGAGTCGGAATTGATCAAAGGAAATATTACGTTAACGAATGCTGTTGAACAGTTGTTTGTAAAATAGAAAAAACAATGATTACTCCACGGTTTTATAGTTGCAAGTCCATTGCATGTCAATAATGCTCCTGTTATGATTACATTGAAGAAAGAAAGGATTGATATTAATGACTATGGATTTTAATCTTTTAATGAATGAAACAGTATCTCGAGCACGTTCCGAAATGGATGCAATCGGATATGAACAATTAACGACACCTGAACAAGTTGAGGATGCAGTTAAACGTCCTGGCACGACTCTTGTCATGGTAAACTCGGTTTGCGGTTGCGCAGGTGGAATTGCACGTCCTGCAGCACAGCATGCTATCCATTTTGATAAGCGCCCAGATCATCTCGTTACAGTTTTTGCTGGACAAGATAAAGAAGCTACAGCACAGGCACGCATGCATTTTGGTGAGGATCACTTGCCTTCATCCCCGTCCTTCGCACTATTAAAAGACGGTAAACTGGTTGCTGAAGTTGGCCGTTACGAAATTGAAGGGCATGACCCGATGTCAGTCGTCGCGAACTTGCAAGGCCAATTTGAAGAGCATTGCGAAGAAGTATAAAAAGTAATTCAAAAACTGTCCGGACACATTTGATTGTGTGCGAACAGTTTTTTTGTGTACATATAGCTTCGTGGGGCTTAACGCGTGCCCTCCGTTTTTGTAAATTACATCATGCTTAGACCCATTCCAAGTCCTGATACCAACATTAAAGCAATCATGATATAAAGAATCCATTTGCGTACGTTTTTATTGGCCATTTCATAATCTCCTTAAAATAATTCTTACTCCTATTTTAACAGAAATTGCAGAATTCACAACAGGTAGCGGAATCTTCTTGAAAAATGTACAATAGAAGGAGGGAGGGGTTTTGTTTGGTGAAAAATGTTGATCATATCGGAATTGCTGTAAAGAATATCGATGATTCACTTGATTACTACATACATACGCTTGGCTTAACGCTTTTAGCGATTGAAGAAGTAGCTAGTCAGAAGGTTCGCGTGGCATTCATTGATGCTGGAAACATTAAACTGGAATTACTTGAACCAATGGACGAAGGCGGCGCAGTCGCAAAGTTTATTGAAAAAAGAGGCGAAGGTATTCACCATATCGCATTTGGAGTAACGGACATAAGATCAAGAATGGTGGAACTTGAAGAAAAAGGGGTCCAATTATTATCAGACAAACCAAAACCAGGTGCAGGCGGGGCCGAAGTTGCGTTTCTGCATCCGAAATCTTCTTTTGGTGTTTTATACGAACTGTGTGAAAAAAGGGATAAAGGGGAATAATTGAATGGACATTTACGATAAAATCAATGAACTCTATGATAAACGAAGAGCAATTGAACTTGGCGGCGGCGATGAACGTATCGAGAAGCAACATGAAAAAGGGAAGTTAACTGCACGAGAACGGATTGATCTTCTGTTAGATAAAGATACATTTGTCGAATTAAACCCATTCGTCACGCATCGAACACGAGATTTTGGCATGGACATGCAAGTTGGACCCGGAGACGGCGTCGTGACTGGATACGGAAAAATCGATGGCAGACCCATCTATTTGTTTTCTCAAGATTTCACAGTTTTCGGCGGAGCACTCGGGGAAATGCATGCCATGAAAATCGCAAATGTCATGGATTTGGCTGCGAAAAATGGTGCGCCATTTATCGGTTTAAATGATTCGGGCGGCGCTAGAATTCAAGAAGGCGTTGTTTCTTTAGATGGTTATGGGGAAATCTTTTATCGGAACGCAATTTATTCTGGCGTGATTCCGCAAATCTCGGTCATTTTAGGTCCATGTGCAGGTGGCGCTGTTTATTCACCCGCAATTACGGATTTTGTGTTTATGACAGACAAAACAAGTCAAATGTTTATCACAGGACCAAAAGTGATTGAAACGGTAACGGGCGAAACCATTTCTTCAGAAGCGCTCGGCGGATCCAAAGTACATAACGCAATTAGCGGGAATGCGCATTTCCGCGGAAAAGATGAGAAGACTGTTTTGGAAAGTGTTCGTCAACTATTGTCTTACTTGCCGCAAAATAACGAAGAAAAGCCGCCGGTTAAGGACCGTGCTGAAAGTGACGATTACCGTCCTGATCTAGCCGATGTTGTTCCATATGAAGGCATACGCCCTTATGATATACGACGAGTGATTGAACAGGTCGTTGATGAGGATTCATTTATGGAAGTACAACCCGAATTTGCTCGGAATATTGTGATCGGACTTTCTCGCATTAAAGGTGAAACGGTTGGTCTAGTTTGTAACCAGCCGCGCGTCATGGCCGGCGGACTTGATATCGATTCTTCTGATAAAGCCGCCCGTTTTATTCGTTTTTGCGATGCTTTCAACATTCCGATTATTACATTTGAAGATGTAAGCGGATTTTTCCCGGGAGTCAAACAAGAACACGGGGGCATTATTCGCCACGGGGCTAAAATCTTGTATGCGTATTCAGAAGCTACTGTTCCCAAAATGACTGTAATTTTGCGAAAAGCTTTCGGCGGGGCGTATGTTGCATTGAATTCAAAATCGATCGGTGCTGACGTTGTATATGCGTGGCCGAATGCAGAAATCGCAGTTATGGGACCTGAAGGCGCAGCAAATATTATTTTCTCACGCGATATCGCAAACTCTGATAACCCGGATAAAACCCGTGCAGAGAAAATTGAAGAATATCGCGAAAAATTCGCAAATCCATATGTCGCAGCTTCTCATGGAATGGTTGATGATGTTATCGATCCAAGAGAAACGCGTATCAAGCTAATTCAAGCATTGGATATGATGCGAAATAAAAAAGAATCAAGACCTAAAAAGAAACATGGAAATATACCGCTTTAAGGAGATGGAATTTATTGAATAAAGAAAGACTATTAGACGAATTTTTTGAGCTCGTGAAAATCGACTCTGAAACAAAAGATGAACGTGCAATTGCAGATGTATTAAAAGTGAAAATGGAAGAACTCGGATTTACGGTCATTGAAGATGATTCCGCAGAAAGAAGCGGACACGGTGCAGGAAATCTAATTGCTTCTATTAAAGGTAACGTAGCTAACGCAGATTCGATTTACTTCACTTGTCATATGGATACCGTCGTACCAGGTCTTGGAATCAAACCAGAACTGCGCGAAGACGGTTATGTCTATTCTGACGGTACAACAATTCTCGGGGCAGACGATAAAGCAGGAATCGCAGCGTTATTTGAAATGATGCGTACGGTTAAAGAAAATAATATTTCACACGGGGATATTCAATTTATCATTACTGCGGGTGAAGAAAGCGGACTTGCAGGCGCGAAGGAAATGGACGCTTCACTCATCACATCGAAATACGGATACGCTGTAGATAGTGATGGTAAAGTGGGCGGTATTGTTACATCAGCACCATATCAGGCCAAACTATGGACGACGATTAATGGAAAAACAGCTCATGCAGGTGTTGCGCCAGAAAAGGGTGTATCTGCAATTAATATTGCCGCGAAGTCGATTTCAGCAATGACGCTTGGACGCATCGATGCTGAAACGACAGCTAATATTGGAAGTTTCCACGGGGGACGTGCAACAAATATCGTTTGTGACGAAGTTACAATCGTTGCGGAAGCACGTTCGATTAATCCGGAAAAATTAAAAAAACAAACGGATCATATGGTTTCCACATTTGAACAAGTAGCCGAACAAATGGGCGGTCAAGCAAACACTAAGGTTCAAGAAATGTATCCTGGATTCAGCTTTGAGGAAAATGCTGAAGTTGTTCAAACAGCCGTTCAAGCCATTAATAATATCGGAAGAACGCCTGAACTTTTAACGAGTGGCGGGGGTAGTGACGGTAACGTATTTAACGGCGCAGGTATTCCAACTGTAACGTTATCGGTTGGCTATGAAGAAATTCATACGAAAAATGAACGGATGCCGGTTGAAGAATTAAATAAACTGACTGAATTACTGATAGAAATTGTTAAAGTAACAGCAACAAAATAATATAGTGAATACCAAATAGATGGGGGGGAATCATGTGACGACTGTCGGTGAAACACGGGCAAGGGTCATCCTGCATCTTGATATGAATAGTTTCTTCGCTTCAGTTGAACAAGCACATGATCCCTCATTGAAAGGAATTCCTATGGCGGTTGCCGGAAATCCGAAACAACGCCGAGGAATTCTTGTGACTTGTTCGTATGAAGCAAGAGCGCTTGGCATTTACACGACGATGACAGTCGGGGAAGCAAGGCGACTTTGCCCCGACTTGGTTATCGTTCCGCCCGATTTTGAAAAATATAGAATCGCATCGAAAGCCGTGTTTGATATATTACGAACGTATACGGATCTTGTAGAACCGGTTTCAATTGATGAGGCCTATATCGATATTACTGACATCGGTGGACTTACCGATGCCATTTCGATTACAGAAGGGATTCAACAACGAATTCTGCAGGAACTAGATTTACCTTGTTCCATTGGAATTGCACCGAATAAATTTCTTGCAAAAACAGCATCTGATATGAAAAAGCCGATGGGCATAACCATTTTACGAAAACGTGAAATCGAAAAAATCCTTTGGCCACTTCCCGTCATTGAAATGCATGGGATTGGAAAAAGTACCGAAAAGAAAATGAACGAACTTGGAATTCATACCATCGGAGATTTAGCAACGGCTGATGAAAAGGTGGTAAGATTTTCCCTTGGGAAAAACGGGGAGCGACTAAGAAAACGAGCAAACGGCATTGATTACCGACCTGTAGATCCGGAGGCGGCGGAAGAACGAAAAAGCGTCGGGAGTTCGACGACGTTACCGATTGATGAAACCGAACTGAGTGAATGCTTAAAAACCTTCAAATGGTTGGCCAATAAAGTTGCACTGCGATTGGACCGCGAACAACTTGCGGGAACTGTGATCATGATTCAAATCCGCACGGCCGACTGGAAAAATCAGACGAGAAGCAGAACTATGCTCAATCCTTTGTATAAAGAAGATGAAATCTATCATGAAGCCATCGAATTATTCAAATTGTATTGGGACGGTGAACCGATACGCCTACTAGGCATTACGGTATCTAACGTCATCCCGATGAATGAAATATATGAGCAATTATCGATTTATAATTTTGAAAAACATGCGGAGGCAGAAAAAATTGATAGCCTCGTGAAAAATATAGAACAAAAATTTGGAACGGGTTCCATTAAAAGAGGACATTCTTAACATTACGTAGAAAGGCGGTGGATTTACTATGGAATTGCAGTTTTTAGGTACAGGCGCAGGGATGCCGTCAAAAATGCGTAATACGTCTTCGGTAGTTCTGAATCTTTCTGCAGAAGGAGAAGGATTATGGTTGTTCGACTGCGGTGAAGCGACGCAACATCAAATTTTACATACTTCATTGAAGCCCGGTAAAATAGCTAAAGTTTTTATTACCCACTTGCATGGTGATCATATTTTAGGTTTACCCGGATTATTGAGCTCCAGGTCATTTCTAGGCGGTGATGACGCACTTCATATATATGGACCAGTCGGATTAGAAAAATGGCTGACAACAACTTTTCAACTGACTCAAACTCATTTAACTTATCAGCTTGTCTTTCATGAAGTGACTGATGGGGTTGTTTTTGAAAATGAAGATTTTCTTGTCACAGCGAAATCATTGCGCCATGTCATCCCGTGCTTCGGTTATCGAATTGAACAAAAACCGCTTCAAGGGAAATTGCTTATCGATGAAGCTATTAAAAAAGGCGTACCTAAAGGCCCTTTGTTGAAACAATTAAAAGACGGAGACGACGTTGAATTGCCAGACGGTCGACTCGTCTTAAGTAGTGATGTCACGGGAGAACCGCAAGAAGGATTTACGGTTACGATTCTTGGTGACACGCGTTATTGCGCGGAAGCTATTGAATTGGCGCATGAAGCAGATATTTTAGTCCATGAAGCAACGTTCGATTTAGATACGGGGGATCTTGCAAAAGACTATGGCCATTCAACAATCGGTGATGCGGCAACAACCGCGAAAATAGCTGAGGCAAAAACACTTATAGCCAACCATATCAGCGCTCGTTTTATGCCGAAAGATATTCCGGAGTTGTTGACGCAAGGAAAAGCCATATTTCCTGAACTTTATATTGCAGAAGACTTCGCGAGGTTTGAATGGAAAAATCACACGGTAATTCAGATAGAATCATAAAGCAATCACGGCTAAACCCGGTTTTTCCTACCCCAAAGGAAAAACCGGGTTTAATTATTTATAAAGCACTTTATCAACAAGGTATTCGTTTAACAGTTGCGGAATATATAAGTGTGAGAGGGGAGATATGTTGAGAAAAATCCTTTTGGTGATTTCCGTACTAGTAGTGACAGTATTACTATTTTCATATTTCTCGAAAAACAAAACGATTCACAAAGACTATATATTTAAAGGTGAAAGTTCACATTGGATTGGTGAATATGTTTTTAAGGGAACAGAGAAATGGAAAGAAAAAAACAAAAGAACTACGTTATCGAGCGAAAGTAGGTACACATTGGCTATAAAGTATAAAGGGGATTTAAGCGAATTAGCGTCGGTGAAAAATCTTAGTTATTTTTATCAAACATCTCTTGGAAGTGGGAGTGGTGAGACATTGGAATTTGATGAGTCTCCCAATCAAATACTGTTCACAATTAGTGGCGGTGGAACTACAACAATGAATAAAGATGAAGTAATTGAAGTAACTGTCAAATGGGATTCATTTGAGGAGTCATTTGAATTACGTTCTACTGGTAAATAATCGAATCGGAAATCATTTTATCACCTAAAAAAACCCACGAATGAGAAAATCATAACCGATTCAGTTCACTGGTACAAAAGTTAAAAAATCAAGCGAAATAACATCAAATTAGCGGTGCTTTTTCATTTTTAATAAGGATTTTTGTAGTAATTATTTTATGATAGCAGTAGGATAAGTATATATTCAGTATTCAACAAAGGGCCAGATTGTGTAAGAAAGGGAGTTGGGATATGGGAGATTTTGAAGTAATGTTAATCTATTTGGCAGGTGTTTTTATTGTGTTTATTATAGCTTTACTATCAATTGTCAGAATGTCGACTAACAGAACTACAGCCTCAACAGACGATTTAAAAGAAGAGATGAAAAATCTTAAACAAAGAATTAATGAACTCGAAAATGAAAAGATGTAATTTTTAAGGATTTTTTATTCCATCAAAGGGTGCGTTAATAGAATAGTAAAAGTAAAGAAGGGACCTTATTGGTCCTTTTATTTATTGGGTAGCGAAATGTATCATTGTGCTTTAACTTACAAATTAACAGCAGTATTAACACATATATTAACGGAACTACAATAGTTATTGTATGTCTATATCACATCTAAAGCAGTAGCTTTTGCAACTTAAAGGTTGTTGTTTAGGCAAATAAAGAGAGTCCAATTCGTATGCGAATTCGGACTCCTTTTGTGTGTTTAGTTTAGTTTTTGTACCACTCAACTGAATGGGTTAAATTAATTATTAAATGTCCATCCCCGCTCATATTGTTTCGGAGATTCAATTTCTACACCAAGATCTTTCGCTGCTGTGTAAGCCCAGTAAGGATCTCGCAATAGCTCTCTTGCTAACAACACTACATCGGCCCTGTTGTTTTTCAAGATTTCTTCCGCTTGAATCCCGGTAGTGATTAGTCCAACAGCGCCTGTCGCAATATCCGCGCCTTCTTTGATTGTTTCTGAAAACTTCACTTGATAACCCGGATAAGCGTCGATTCTTGCTGGAACCACAGCCCCAGAACTCACATCAATCAAATCAACACCTTGTGCTTTCATCCAATTTGCCATTTCGATATAAGTTTCCGGCGTCATGCCGCCTTCCGTGTAATCATAAGCGGAAATCCGGACGAATAAAGGCCCTTCCCAAACTGAACGTACTTCATCGATGATTTCATGTAAAATCCGGTATCGATTTTCACTAGACCCACCATACTCATCGGTCCGTTTATTCGATAAAGGAGACAAAAATTCGTTGATAAGATAGCCATGCGCGCCGTGCAGTTCGATGACATCGAATCCAGCCTTCTTCGCACGAATCGCTCCGTCTTTGAATGCTTGAATTGTTTCCCTAATATCATCTGTCGTCATTTCAACAGGTGTTTTGTAGTTCTCGTTGAATGCAATTGCAGAAGGTGCATAAATATCGCCGTCAACTGTCGCTTTCCTTCCTGCATGAGCTAGTTGAATGCCGGTTTTTGCGCCGTGTTGTTTCATCAGGCGAACTGTTTCTGAAAGACCATCGATATGATCATCGCTCCAAATGCCAAGATCCTGCGCGGATATGCGACCTTCTGGTTGAACGGCCGTCGCTTCCACAATAATAAGCCCAACTTGTCCGACAGCGCGCGATGTATAATGAGTCTTATGCCAGTCTTCAATCATCCCATCGTCGTGGTGACTCGAATACATGCACATCGGCGCCATCACAATGCGGTTTTTAAATTCAACATCCCGTATTTTAAAGGGCTCGAATAACTTTGCCAAATAAATAACCTCCCAAATTAATTCTTCTATTAGTATAGCAAATGAGAGAGGGCCTAGACTGTATAGGTGCTTAGCCAATGTCATCGGATTTGATGAAAGTAAGCAACGTTTGAGCGATAGTAGGCAACGTTATCGCCAGAAGGAAGCGCTATATCAAAACTAGTTTAATACTTTAACTTTGCGCACCCAGTTCTCGCGACCGGGCCGTCGCACTTTCAATGCACGCTGAAATCGTTTCTTTAAATAAACGATTATCCAATGCTTGCAACCCGGCTGCAGTTGTTCCACCTGGACTCGTCACATTTTCCCGCAGTTCGGCTGGTTCCGTCCCAGTTTCTTTCATCATCGCCGCGGCACCTTCCAGCGTTTGAATAATGAGTGAACGTGCCACATCTTTTGTCAGACCTTTACTCATTGCGGCTTCTTCAAGCGCCTCCGCCAAGTAATAGACGTAAGCCGGACCGCTGCCGGAAAGGGCAGTCACTGCATGCAAATCATCCTCTTCCACTTCTTTCACTAGTCCAATTGCTTCCAACAGACCTAGAAGCTGTTTTCTCATTTTGTCATCCACTGCGGCGTTCATCGCTATGCCTGTTGCTGATTTTCCAATTGTAGCGGATGTATTCGGCATCGATCTTGCAATAGGTCTATTTCCAAGACCGTTTTTAATCGTGTTAATCGAAATTCCGGCGATTACAGATAAAACTGCAGTGTTTTTATTCATGTATAGGCTGATGTCTGACATTGCTTGCTGAATATCTTTCGGTTTCGTCGCAAGTACAACAAGGTCTGCGTTTTCGAATGCTTTTTTCTCCTTGCATACAATCGATATGCCGTACTTCTTTTGCAATGAAACTAATCTTTCATTATCGGATTTATTCATCACAAACACATCTTGTGGTTGTACCGCGCCTTGCTCTACTATTCCGCCAATAATTGCTTCCGCCATCGACCCCGCACCTACAAATATGATCTTTTCCAAAAAAATCGCCTCTTTCATTTCAATAAAATCAAAAAAATGCGTTCTCATCCTACTGAAAGGACGAAAACGCATGTTTCCGCGGTACCACCTAGATTTGCCGAATTTACGACACAACTTGTTTCCATCTTAACGCGAAGGCTACGGTCGTGTTTCCACGACAGCTCGGAAGCAGGTTCGAAATGGGAGAGGGATACGTGGCTCTCAGCCGGTGACCACATTTTCTTATCTCCATCACCATAACTACTCGTCTTCGTCAAAGCTTACATGTTCCTGAATTAGTCTGATTATTGCATGCCGTCTTATGAAAGTCAACTCCGGGGAAAAATTAATAATTCAACTAAAAGAAAGGATGACCGCGTCTTCCAAAAGATGTACAATGAACTGAATACCGATTCATTACATGAAGGAGATTTTCATATGATACATAAAATTAGTATCCCAACACCATTTGCTGTCGGGGATGTAAACGCGTTTCTCGTGAAAGGTGATGCGTTATCACTCATTGATGCGGGACCAAAAACACCGGAAGCATATGAAGCGCTCAAGCATGGATTGAAAGAGGCGGGTTATGCATTTTCCGATATTGAGCAAGTCTTCTTAACCCATCATCATCCTGATCATGCGGGATGGATTGATGCATTTGATAACGCTACAGTGCTCGGCCATCCATACAATGATTTATGGTTAAAGCGCGATGAAGCTTTTTTTACTTATCACGACAAGTTTTACCTTGATTGCCTTATCGAAGAAGGTGTACCTGATGAATATTTAGGTTGGGTGAAAAAGATGAAAAGATCTGTTGCCCTCA
Organism: Sporosarcina sp. Marseille-Q4063; assembly: GCF_018309085.1. Taxonomy (GTDB): domain Bacteria; phylum Bacillota; class Bacilli; order Bacillales_A; family Planococcaceae; genus Sporosarcina. Next base: position 307,386 of record NZ_CP070502.1, read on the forward strand.
TGGGGGACAGACCGTTGGATAAAATACTTATTGAAGGAGACGCGCTACCGGGACATCCGGGGTGGACAGCTCTTGAGACATTGGGACATGCACAAAGCCATCATGTATTTTGGAATGAAGGAACGCGCCAGCTGATTGGCGGCGACCTTGTGTTGCCAAAAATTGCATCAAATCCGCTTATTGAGCCGCCACTAAATCCCAAAGATAAGCGTCCGCGTTCATTGCTGCAATACAATGAATCCCTAAAAAGAATACTGACGCTTCCCGTTGAAGTAATTTACCCGGGCCATGGGGACGAAGTGCGAAATGCGCATTCGCTAATTGAAGCAAGACTTGGAAAACAACGAGAACGTGCCATGAAAGTGCTTGCCATGATGAACAATGGACCACGAACGATTTTCGAATTAAATAAAGCGCTATTCCCGGCTGTATACGAAAAAGAACTGGGGCTGACATTATCTGTAACAATCGGACATACTGATTACCTTGTCGACAAGGAACTCATTCGCGAAACCCGAGATGAAAGTGGTATTTTGCATTATGAAAAAGCATAAATCCTTCCTAATCACAGGCGCAACAAGCGGAGTAGGATATGCACTGACAAAACGATTGCTAAAAGAAGGGCATGAAGTTTGGGCAACCGGAAGAGACCTGGACGTTTTATGGGAACTACAAAATGAAGGTGCGCATACGATACCGGCCGATTTAACTGAAAAGGGCGGCATCCAATTTGTCATGAATCAAATTGACGCGCCCGATATTGTTATTTTTTCCGCAGGTGTCGGCACGTTCCAATATGCGCATGAACTTTCCAGCGAAACAACAAGTCGAACAATGGACATTAACGTCGTTGCACCTATCAAACTGACAAAACGTCTACTGCCGAACATGATGGCACGTAAAAGCGGCCATTTGATTTATCTTGGTTCACAGGCGGGGAAGGTCGCGACCCCGAAAGCCTCTGTTTACGCTGCATCAAAACATGCACTATTAGGTTATGCGAATGCACTACGTATGGAAGTTGCACCATTTGGCATTCACGTTACGACAATTAACCCAGGTCCGATTGATACACCATTCCTAGATCTCGCAGATGAGACTGGAAATTACCGCAAATCATTAAGTAAACATTTACTGACCGTAGAAACAGTTGTCGATTCGGTGATGCAATCGATTGAAAAACCTGTAAGAGAAGTGAATCTGCCTTGGTATATGGGAATCACAAGTAAACTTCACGCGCTTGCACCAACGCTTGTCGAGCGATTAGGACGCAACTTTTTTATGAAAAAATAGCAAGAGCGAGCTATATAGTGGAAACGATACCACAGTTAATGAAAAACCAGCCGATTAATTCACATCACGGCTGGTTTCATTGCTATTAGGCGTTCATTTCAGGAAACGTTATAGCCAATTTTTGGTTTATATTTATGACTTCCATGAGTTCATGATCAAAGAGGTAAGGCGTATCATTTTTATCTTGAGGTGTTATTTTTTCATATATATTTTTTACAGATAACACAGGAAATGTAACTGGCATAAATCGACCTTGGTTACGTATCGTCATATTTCCCATCAAAAATAGCTCTTTACTAGAAGCGGCAAAACTTAGATGCCCGACTTCTTTGTTTAAGCTTCCAGAAACGATTTTTACGTCCTGCAATAATGAAATCATACAGA